>JBGSUA010000206.1:0-7424 GCA_041753575.1 Desulfatiglandaceae bacterium | reverse complement strand
TAGAGGAGATCTTCAGGTTTTGCGCCAGCTGCAATAGTTTGTTCGATTTTTGCTTCCGATGCGAAGGCCCATCCATAGTTTTCAGGAATAAGCACCCATGGAATAGACGAGTCGAGGGCATATTCTGACGCGAGGCGCTTTCTAGGCTTAAAATATTTATTATAGGGGGGCAAATAGAGCTGATAAGCGGGATGTCCGTTTACAAAGATGTTGTTTGGATTGACGCCGTTATCGATCAGAAAATTTTTAAAGAACTGTCCCCATGCGTGATGAAATACTTTCGTTCTTGCAAATTCGTCTGCAGGGGCTTTTGCTATTTCGTTAGTATGATAAAAGATTTCTTCCCAAGCGAGATTGAAGATGATGGCACGAGGCCATATTCTTAAATATTCTTTGATCGCCAGGCTGGATGAAGAGTAACAAAACGGCAAAACAACAACAGAAGGAGTGAGTTCCCGCATGGAGTCGTTTGCGTGGAGATATATGTGCCGGATGGTAATTTCGGTTTGAAATGTTGATGCAGCAATGCACTTGACGGCACAGGCGACATCCATCTCACGTGCGACGTGTTCGATGAGCCAAAGGACCTGAATAGGCGCGGGCATATTAGGTGTGGCTGAGTGGATAATGTTTGAAGTAAGGTTTCAATGCCTACTTTGAGTGCGAATGAGAATTTGACTTAGAAGTGAGTGGATGGATGTTCTGTAATTCCTTTGTGAAAATGCGCCGCTTTCTTCTGAAGACGAGATAAGACATGTAAGGCCCTAGATGTGCGTTATGGTATCTCAGATGAGGAGGTCGCACGCTCAAATACCAAATTAGGGAAAGTGTTTGAGCAACCATTGGAAATTGCGAGTGCCATGGGGCTTTTCCTGGAGGAAAGAGCGTCGACCTTTGCCTATGAATAGTCGCTTCGTAAGAAGACGGCCTGCCTTCAGCATGATCGATGAACCTTCTGTACCAAAGGTGTCTTGGAATAAGCCTGTAAGTACCACAGGTAGAGAGCAGAGTAAGGAGTAAGCGATCTGGCATCAAAACAGCAGGGAAAACACCAACACTGTTGAGGGCTTCTGCTCGAAATAGTCCGTAAATCATGTTTCCCGCTCCTGTGATTTTCTTACAGGTCTTCTTAATGCGGGCAAGTCTTTGCATTCCCTGAGTGTCAAAAGCGGTGCTCTGTCTGGAAATCTCTTTGTTGAATGAATTAATTGCGATCGTAAGGGGATAGGCCAGAATTGCTACCTGATCGCCGCTGAGGGCAGTTAAATGTTCATGGAGCCAATCGGGGTGCCATAGGTCGTGATCTGTCGCCCATGCGAAGTAATCCATGCCTTCCGTTTGAGCCTGGAAGAATACCTCTCGCCAAGTGTTGATCAGGCCTTGCCGGGTTTTGTGTCTGTAATATGTGATACGTTCATCTACTGAGGAATAGCGCAGCATGATTTCGTGGGTGGTATCACTAGAAGCGTCATCGATGGCCAATATCCTAAAATTCCTATAGGACTGCGATAAGATCGACTCAATGGCCGAAGGCAAATAGGTGGCGCCATTATGGAGGGTCAGTCCAAACCAAATTTTTGGGTCAGTCGGCATTCTTCAGTTGCTAATTGCTTTAGCGAAGGGAATTCGCAATAAGGATTTCTATCCCCAATTCCGGTCAGGAAATGCTGCAGATTCCTGCGAAGTCGATATGATCAGATGGTATTTCTTATCATCCGGAGATACTCTCAACGTGCTTTTTTCTGTCTCTATTGCTTTTCAAACCAGGACCGAACCTTTTTTGCCGCCTGTCTATCATCCCATTCCCCATACCTATAAAAGCCCCTGCCAAGCCCTTTGGGCGGTGTGACAGGCGGTTCACGGCCATCCACGACGGCCCATCCGAAGTCGATGAGAGACAGACGGCCGTTTTGGTACAAAATATTCTCGGGACAAATATCACGATGAACGATGTCATTTTTGGCCAATAGAAGGACGATGGCGTCTAACTGTTCAAGGTCAGCCGCTTTGTTCGCACGGTATCCTCCCCATTCCAGTTCGAGCCAGTCATCTCCTTCGT
The DNA here is from genome assembly GCA_041753575.1 of Desulfatiglandaceae bacterium. GTDB lineage: Bacteria > Desulfobacterota > DSM-4660 > Desulfatiglandales > Desulfatiglandaceae > CG2-30-51-40. Next base: position 5,365 of record JBGSUA010000206.1, on the reverse strand, counting down.
CAATGAGCGTTGGAAAAAATGGGTAAGAAGCGAGTCTGCGCAAACACAAAGCCTCAATGTCCTTCGACCAGATAAAATCTTGAGCATACTCTTTCCTGACGCTCGATCGGTTAATCCGTCTTATCTTGCCTGCTTTGCCTTGCCATTCGATGCAGGGTTCTGAGCACAAAAAAACCGTTCTTTCCTGACCTGCTTGGCGCCATTTGTCTTCGAAGGGGCCAATGCCTCTTATTTTTTGAAAAGGAGTTGAGGATTTCAAATATTCGAAGAGATCGTCTTGTGTTGCTCCTGGGATCGCTGCTTTACCGTCATTGGCAGCGCTCTCGAAGACCATGAATATGGCCCCCGATCTAGCGGGAATTTCGAACAGCAAATCTTTTGAATACTCCAGACCATGCTCCTTGACAGTCCACATCCACTGTGAAAGCCACAATAATATGTCTGCTTGAGGTGGCTGAAAGTCTTCAATTTTGCTAACCTCGAATTGTGCGCAATGAATGTCATATTTCTCTGCTACAGTTCTGGCAAGCATGATTGCCACAGGGTCGTGGTCTACGCCAATGACCTTCGATGCCCCTAAGAGCGCCAGTCCTAGAGAGATACCTCCGGATGAACACCCAATATCGAGAACTTTGGCCTTGTATAGTGGTAGATGTTGACTGAGTTTTCTGATTCTTGATGCTGAGTTTTTTCTATGAGTTGGAAGACCAAACTCCGGTAAGGGGAAGTCGTGGTATAACCATCCTCTTCTTGTTGCTGAGCCAGGGACGTGTGATCCATTTGCCATCTGGTTTGCCAATTGCCGCAAACGTGAATCAATAGGCGAACGGGTCTTTCTGCACGTCTTGGCGATTTTGTGAAGCTGGAAACTTTTCCTCCAGCCGTAAAGAGCGGAAAGTCGAAGAAATGTGTGGACCCATTCCAAAGTGAACAGAACCCTTCTTTTCCAGGCTGCCGAACGCAGAATTCCTTCTGCAATCCACTTGCTCTTGGACGATAGGTAGGCGGTGTTAAGTAATGCCCGTAATTGCATTTTGGATTTTATTAGTTTTAACTTGGATGCAACTAAATTGATGTCGTTTGACTGAATTGGGTTTCCCATTCCAAGAGTGGGCGGACAACGCCCAAGAAGTCGTTGTATATGTTTGTCTGCACAGTATTCGTTTCGTCGACGTAAAAGGTCAAAGCTTGTGGTACCCTGAAAAAAATTCGAGTGGGTTTTGGCATGATTCTTTTGATCTGGACTGTGACGTTATGAGTCCCTGGAGCAAGAAGATTCGAAGGGAAATAGCAGTTGGTCTTGAATAATCCAGCAGGTCTAGGTTCATCATGCCACTTATCGTGGTTGTCAATGGACGTAAGGACTTGAATATCGTTGCCGTTAAATAAGTAAACACCAACGTTGAACTTTTCTCCTTCGATCAAGGTCATAAACTCAATTTGAATCCCAAAAGGCTCATTGGTTCGGACTCTGGAAATAGGCGCGCCATTTCTTGATACCAGCCTCACTGCTTTGAGCTTTACAACATCCCCTGGCGCTGATTCCAATTTATCCCAGCGTGACTCGCCGGGTGAGGATATTCCCAAATTTTCTCGAAGATATGCGCTCACAACAACATCTGAATCGTCATCCATGACGACGGATCCATTCTTGATAAGCAAAGCTCGCGGACATAGGTTCCTAACAGCCTTCATGTTATGCGACACGAAGAGAACGGTACGGCCTTCGCTGGAAGCCTGCCCCATTTTTCCGAGGCATTTTTTCTGAAAGGAGGCATCCCCTACGGCAAGAACCTCGTCGATTAACAGGAGTTCCGGCTCGAGATGGGCCGCTACCGCAAATGCGAGGCGCACATACATCCCAGAGGAGTAACGTTTGACGGGAGTATCGAGGAATTTTTCCGTCTCTGCGAAGGCGACGATCTCATCAAACTTGCTCTTGATCTCGTCTCGGGTCATGCCGAGAATCGCGCCGTTGAGAAAGATGTTTTCGCGGCCGGTCAACTCGGGATGGAAACCCGTTCCCACTTCCAGTAAAGATGCCACCCGGCCTTTAAGTCGCACTGTTCCGGTCGTGGGTTCCGTTATCCTTGAAAGAATCTTCAAGAGGGTGGATTTGCCTGCGCCGTTTGGACCGATAATTCCGACGACCTCTCCCTGTTTTATCTCAAAGGAGACGTTTCTCAGTGCCCAGAACTCCTCGGTACAGGGCTCTGCCCTGCTGTGGTGGGAGGGGGAAGCAAATCGTTGGCAGAGCGCCTTTGCCATGTCGGTTAGGACGTCCCTCAGAGCGGTGTAGGGGTCATGGGGTTTGTGGGTGATCGTAAATTTTTTCCCGAGATTTTCTACTCTGATTTGTAAATTGGGCATGGTTTACGTGCAGGGCAGTTGAGCTGTGCGTTTGATCGGGTCTCTTGATCAACAGCTAAATCACATCCGCAAAAGTCCTTTCAGTCTTTCGGAAGTACAGGATGCCTGATGCAAGGACCAGGGCGACTAATGACAGGGAGATGGCAAGACCTGGCAGGTAAAAGGCAGCGTCCTTGCCTAATATGGCCCAGCGGAACCCATCTATGACGCCTACCATGGGATTTAGAGCATACAGCGCCTGCCAGCGTTCAGGGACAATTTTCGTGCTGAATCCCACTGGAGATACGTAGAGGCCGAACTGGACGAGAAAGGGGATGACATAGCGGAAGTCCCGATATTTGACGTTCAGAGCGGATATCCAAAGGCCCGCCCCCATTGCGGCGGCAAACGCCACCAGTACGAGGAGCGGGAGAACTACAACGCGCCAAGTCGGCCAGAAATCGTACCATGCCATGAGGCCGACGAGGATCACGCCGGATATTAGAAAGTCCACGAAGCTGACGATGACGGAGCTCGTAGGTATGGCGAGTCGAGGGAAATAGACCTTGGAGATTAGGTTCCTGTTGCCCACCAGGCTGTTGCTGGCCCCTGAGAAGGCACCCGCGAAGAACTGCCAGGGGAGCAGCCCTGAAAAGACCAGGATGGGATAAGGGGCTCCATCCGAAGGGAATTTGGCCAGCTTACCGAAAAGCACCGTGAATACCACCATGGTCAGCAAGGGTCGGAGCACGGCCCACAGAACGCCGATGACCGTCTGTTTGTACTGGACAAGGATGTCCCGCCAGGCAAGGAAGTAGAAGAGCTCCCGGTAGGCCCAGAGATCCTTCCAGTACTGGCGTTCTGTCCGTCCGGCTTCTATGATGATCTCGCGTTGCTCCATTCACACAGCTCCGCCCCTTTGGTTACAGGGGCGATTTGGGTGTAACCATCTGAAAATACAATATTTGATATGGACTGAGAGGTGATGTCCAAGGCCTTGGCTTGGGCCTCGGGTCACAGGAGCTTAAAGCAAAGCCCGTGCCTATTCGGTCTTGGCCTCCCAGAGAAGAAGGCACGGTCGGCTTTCAAGGCCGCACTTCATGCTGGCGTATTCCTGCGTGGTCAACACCAGCGACCTGATCTTACGCTTGATATATCGTTCCGTTTTCCTGCTTAGGTCATTGAGGTGATAGGGGTCGATTTCGCCCACCAGAAGCAGGTCGATGATCCCGGTGTCCTTGCCTTCGGCGTAATCGCCCAGCACATAGGCGCGCTCCAGGCTGCCCAGTCTGTTGACGATTCCGTCAATAACCCGGTCAATGCCCATGACCTTTGCGACCATGGATTTGAGCTCGGGGAAGAGGGGGTGACTTTCGTTTGCACTGTAATAGACCTGGCGGCCGTTTCGCTCGGATTCGAGCAATCTGGTTTTGGTAAGCTGGTTGAGCTCCTCCCTGACGGAGTTGGTCGAAAGGCCGAACTCCTTTGCCAGCTCCCTGAGGTAAGCTCGGGTCCCAGGGTTGAAAAAGAACCGGACCAGAAGCTTGATCCGGGTCTTGGAGGAAATGATGCCCTCAAACAGGTCCTGCAAGGAGTGCTCCTTTGTGAGTAGTTTTACTACTCATGCCAGGTCATAAAAAAAGGGTCAAGATTTTAAATCTCGACTCCGATCAAAAACATAAGCCCAATGAATATATCGACGTGCCCTGTCCTTGGCTTTAGGGGGAATTTTGGAAAGGCGGGGCCCGAGAATTAACCTTTATGCAAGGCATTTTGAAAAACATGCGGAAACTTATGCCTATTTTTCATCATGCCATTTGACGGTTTGCGGCCTCGCAAGGGCTGCCGGGCAGTGTTGCTGCCAGGGAAAGGTCTAGAAAACGATGGGAAAAAAAAGAGACGATAAAGGGGTGGCCACGGACGACCGGCGCATCGAGAAAAGGACCTATTTCGAGCCCTATGACTCCGTTCATTTTCTGGATGTGTCTCTGAAAGGGAAGCATTACCGGTTCAAGATTCTGGACACGGGCCGGGGCGGGATGGGCATGCTGGTGGAGCAAGGGCAGGGAGAGGTCCTTCAGGCCTTCGGGCTGGGAAGCGTGATCGAAATGAAATACTGCAGCGACCAAAAGGCCCTCGACATGTACTTTACGATTCGACACGTGACCCCCATCGTCGGCGGACCCTTCGATGGTCATTACAAGGTGGGGCTTTCCATGTCTCTCACTCCAGGATGAGCCCTGCCCTGCGAGGTCGAGATCAGGGCTTGACGCTTGGTTCAAGCGCTTTTCAGGCGTTCCCTCGCACACCGTGCCAATCTTTCCCTACAGCCAATCTTTCCATATCTTGACACGTGAATTTCTTACGTTATCATGTAAGGATAAATGGCAAAGCAAGTGCTTTGCAAAGGGAGATTAGCATGGATAAGATTTTCTCAACACGGATTGATGAAGACGTGATTCGGTAGCTGGATGCTTATGTGAAAACGCGAGGTATCAGCAAGAAGGGTTTGGTGGAGGCCGCCCTTAGAGCCTATTTCAAACAAAGGGGTGCCAAACCTGCTCACGAGATCCTGGAACGCGCCTTCGGCGCCTGGAGTCGAACAGAAACAGCTCAGGAAACCTGAGTTCGCGCTCGCAGTACCTTCAACAAGGAAGTTGGAACCCCTCTCACGGCGTCGACCCGAACGATGCCTTGCTCGCAGCCGCGGTGGCTCTCCGGGGCGGCAAGATCATCACTTTGAATACTTCCCACTACCCCATGTCTGATATTGTTGTTGAGAGAGCGTGGCCATCAGATCCTCACTGAATGCAGGAGATCCGGCAACCCATGCGGATGTTTCGGATCGCTTTGTGGCCTTGTATTTGTACATTCCATTTTTTAGAAATCGAAAGGGAACTTGATTATATAGTTTAACTTCTTGATTTTATTGGAATGGGCGATGCGGGACTCGAACCCACGGCCTTTGGTTCCGGAGACCAACGCTCTATCCACCTGAGCTAATCGCCCAAAAGAA
>JBGSUA010000205.1:0-22834 GCA_041753575.1 Desulfatiglandaceae bacterium | reverse complement strand
GTGATGACCGCCGCGATGCCCAATGACGTCCCTATTGGAAGACCCAGGGCCATCAATATAAGGAACGACAGAAAAACTACTATGATATCCATCAGGCCCCCCCTCCTCCCTTAAGGTCTTTAAGCTTCATGGATGCATTTCTGTATATCCCGGCAAACACATAGACCGACAAGACCGGCACACCCACATAGTAAACCCAGACAGGGATCCCCAGGCCTGGCGAGATCGCCTGAAAAAGCGTAAGTTCCTGGTAGATGGCCTGAATCATGAAAATATCAACAAGGATAAAGAGTAACGCGTTCAAGGAGGCGCCGAAAAGGATTACTCTTTTCTTGAATCTTTTAGGAAAATGATTGTAAAGGGTGACCATACCGAGCTGGCCTCCCCTCTCGAATGCGATTCCGGTGCCCACTACCGTAAGCCATACGAACATATTTATGGTTATTTCCTCTGTTGCCGCGAAGGAAAAATGCAGAAGGTACCTGCTCAGCACATTAATGAAGGCAATGGAAGCCATTCCAAAGAGGAGGATGGCGGCTATCCAGTGGTCGAGCCTGAATTGTCTCTTCTCTGCTGCCATAGATCACCCCTGAGTAGAGGCCCCCGAAAGGGGGCCTCAGTCTGCCGACATCTGGTTTTGCAACACGCTGTTAAGGCGTTATTTCTTGAGATCCGCCTTTGCCTTGCCGTAAAGATCGGCACCCAGTTCCTTTACCCACTTATCGAAAACGGGTTTGGTAGCGGCAATGAATGCGTTTCTTTCCTCATCCGTGAGAAATGTCACCGTCATCCCCTTTCCCTCCATGTGCTTTACTGGTTCAGGGATAACCATAGTGTAATTGAACTTGGTCTTGAGGACGTTGATAGATTTTTCACCATCCAGACCAGCCCTGCTCAGAGCCCTTTCATATTCTCCTGCCTCCAGGGCCGCCTCTTTTATGGCCTTCTGGATGTCCTTTGGAAACGCGTTCCATTCCTTCTTGTTCCAGTAGAATATCAAAGGATCAACCAGGTAGTTCCAGAAGGTGCCGTACTTGTGATACTGCCATATCTGCACTGGGACAAGCACTCCCACCGGGTTTTCCTGACCGTCCACAACGCCCTGCTGGAATGCGGTCACAGCGTCGCCCCAGTTCATGTCAACCGGGTCTGCACCGAGCTGACGGAATATGTCAATAAAGATAGGGCTTCCCACCACCCTTAACCTGAGCCCTTTCACATCCTCAGGCTTATGTATGGCCCTTTTGCTGTTTGTCACCTGACGGAAACCGTTCTCGCCCCAGGCAAGGCCGGTAAGTCCCTTCTTATCCATCGCTGAAAACACCGCTTTGCCGGTCTGGCCGTTTTCAAGCTTATCAAGGTTCTCATAGGTGTTGATGAAGAATGGAAGGGAGAAGATATTACATTCAGGGATAACAGGGGAGATATTGATGGTGGACTCAAGGGCGCAATCAATAACCCCGTTTGCCACCAGTTGAGCTGATTTCAACTGAGCCCCCTTGAGAAGAGAGCTTCCGAAATACGGCTTGATATTTATCTTGCCGCCGGTCTTTTCCTTGGCAAGCTCGGCAAACTTGACTGCACCCATGCCCCAGTAAAAGGTCGGCCCCACGTTAAGCTGCATCTTGTATTCCTTTTTGAACTCAACCGCCCCTGCCGGAAACGCCACAAAGGCGGTGACACAAAGGGCAAGGCAGAAAGCCGCAAATTTCCCCATCGCTTTTACAAATGCTGTCTTTTTCATGGATACCTCCTAAGAGTTAATTGACCAACTTGATCCGCCACCAATAACCAGCCCCTATAGAGCATTGTATCTCAGTGGCACTGGGGTCTTCCGGGGCCTTTTGAAATGGACCGGCGGAAGGCCGCCCCTTTCTGATTGCTTACAAGTCACCTCCTTTCCAATCGAGGCCTATTCACTTAAAGCAAGAGAAATCCGTCACGATCGCCGTGCCCTCTTACGGAAAGGCAGCGCGCTGACTGCTTCACCCGCTTCAGCTTACGATATGAAGGAATCTCTTCCAGTTGGGCCATGACCAGTAGATAATAAAGGCCTTTCCCTTTACGGATTCAATCGGGACAAAGCCCCAGAACCTGCTGTCGTAACTGTGGTTTCTATTATCCCCCATCACGAAAAGGTGGTCCTTTGGGACATTGACGGGCCCGAAATGCTCCTTGCCATGCGATTCAGCCGGCCCCCCTGAGGGCGAGTAATAGCCATGAGGGTCATCATAGGGCGTTCCGTTGATGTAAACACTTTTTCCCGTCATCTCAACCTTGTCGCCCGGCAGTCCTACCACCCGCTTTATAAAATCCTTACTGGGGTCAACCGGATAAATGAATACCAGGACATCGCCTCTCTCGGGATCTGTTATGGGGATGAGTGTCTTCTGGATGAAGGGTATCTTTATTCCGTAGATGAATTTGTTTACAAGGATATGATCCCCCACCAGCAAAGTGGGCTCCATTGAACCCGATGGTATCTTGAATGCCTGCACCACAAATGTTCGAATAAAAAGCGCAAGCAAAACAGCGATAATTGCGGCCTCCGCATACTCGCGCAGGACGCTCTTTTTCCTAATCTTAGTGTTAACCTGCTCCTCCAATTTTGACTCCTCTTCTTTTTAATGCCGCAAAATGTAGAACTTAACAGGATGTTTTGCAACCGGATTTTTCCGATCCATCTTTAACATATACTTATATGACACAGTTGCTAATTGTAATTTTTTTCTTGACAAACATAATCATTGTGCTTTTATATTGTTCAACTATTGTATTTTATGGGTAATTCCATTCCAGACAGCATGTGCCCGGGCGATGCTCAAAGGCACCCCCGCTCTGGCATCTTGCCCTGAGCAATCAGGTCTTTTAGGAGGTGGGAATTGCTGTGGCTAGCAATGCCGTAAGAGAGATAAGAGAATCCCTGCTTATGAGCAAGGCGGAGCTTGCGCGTAAGGCAGGCCTTTCGCCTATTACCGTTGAGAGAATTGAAAAGGGCAAGGGCTGCCGCCTTGAGACCATGCGGAAGATAATCCTTGCCCTGGGCTATGATCTGGCCGACAGGGCCAAGGTCTTTCCTCAGTCTTGAGGGCCTATGAGCATACCAAGAAAATATCATCTCATCGGTCTTGATATCGGTTCCCACGCCGTGAAAATGGTTGAGATAGAGCACGGAAAGCGCGGAAAGACACTCAAGAACTTCGGCGTTATCGGCATACCCCATGAATCCATCGTTGAAGGCAGCATAAAGGAAATCCAGGTAGTTGCTTCCGCAATAAAAAAGCTGTTTAAGGGCCTCAAGATAAAAAACAAAAAAGTTGCCACCGCAATTTCCGGCTACTCCGTTATAGTCAAGAAGATCTCCATTGCAAGAAAAGGCGAAAGCGATCTCGAAAAGACCATCTACGAAGAGGCTGAGCAGTTCATACCTTTCGATATTAATGAGGTCAACCTCGACTTCGACATACTGGATATCCATGAAAAGGATCTGGAGGAGGAAGGCGCCAAGGAGGAGGCGCGCATGGATGTGATCCTTGTCGCGGCAAAAAAAAGTATCGTCAGCGATTATATGACGTTGCTTGATCAGGCAGGGGTAACGCCGTTTGTTCTCGATGTAGATGCGTTTGCCCTGGAAAACGCCCTGGAAATGACCCAGGCAGACCCTGCTGAGGAAGGCTGCACCGCGCTGGTGCATGTGGGCGCGGATGAGCTGATAATAAACGTGGTCAATAGGGGCGTATCCATCTTCACCAGGGATTCCAGCTTTGGAGGTTCCCAGATCAACCAGGCCATGATGGGGAGCATGGATATAACCTATGAGGAGGCTGAAAGGCTCAAACTCGGAGGCCTTCCACTGGGAGATCAGGAGGAAGCGGTCAGGGACATCTTTACATCTGTTGTGCGCTCATGGGTGCAGGAGATAAGAAGGGCCCTTGATTTTGTAGCCAGCACTTATCCTGATCTGACCATTGACCGCGTGCTTTTGAGCGGCGGCTCCTGCAGGGTGCCCGGATTCCTTAATCTCCTAAGTGATGAAACGGCCATGGAGGTATCTGAGTTCAATCCTTTCAAGGACATGATTGTTGATGAAAGGCAATTTGATCTTAAGTATCTCAAATACATGGCACCTCAGGCGGCCGTGGCTGTCGGTCTTGCGCTAAGAAGCTTGGGGGACAAATGATCAAGATAAATCTCCTTCCCTTCAGGGCGGCCAGAAAAAAAGAAAACATCAGAAGGCAAATCAGCATCTACTTTCTTACGGTCTTTTTCCTGTTTTCACTCATGGCATACTTCATTATTGATCTTAACGGGACCCTTACCCAACTGAAGAAAGATAAGGATGATAAGACCAGGGAACTCGCCACCTATGCAGATACCAACAGAAAGATAGAGGAGATAAAGAGAAAGCTTGCGGAGATACGCTCCAAGCTTGGAGTCATTCAGCAACTGGAAAAAAACAAGACCGGCCCGGTGCATCTGCTCGATGAGATAGCAACGGCGGTTCCGGAAGATAAACTTTGGCTGAGGTTATTGGACGAAAAGAGGGGCTCTTTGAGCATTGAAGGCACCGCGATGGATAACGACACCGTTGCTCTATTCATGGACAACCTCAAAAGATCTCCCCACATCAAGGATGTTGATCTCAGTTCGACAAGACTCAAGAATCTGGCTGACTATAAACTCAATGTCACTGAATTCATTTTAAGATGTACGACATATTCTTATGAGGAGGCCAAGCCTGCCGAAGGAACTGCCGGCAGGTAAGAGGGAGAGCCGCAGGAGATGTTTCCAAGTGCTTTGTTAGAGACTGCTGAAAGGATCAGGATGGCGCACAGAATCGCCATCCTGGCAGGAACGGTTATACTGCTGGCAGGGCTCTTCGTCTATTTCGTTTATCTTCCCAAGACTGAAGAGATAACGATGCTCAAGGCCGATATCCAGAGACTCATCCAGAGCATCAACCAGGCCAAGATAAAGGCAAGAAGCCTCGCCCAGTTTGAAGCGGAGTACAGGAACGTCAGTGAACAATTCACTGAGGCGCTCAAGCTTCTTCCAAACGAAAGGGAGATACCGGCACTTCTGAGGAGTATCACCCAGCAGGGCAGCGAGTCCAAACTCGAGTTCAAGATGTTTACTCCTCAAAAAGAAAGGCCCAGGGGTTTCTATATAGAGATACCTTTTTCCCTTGAAGTAAGCGGCGGTTACCACGATGTAGCAGTATTCTTTGACAAAATAGGCAGCATGGAGCGGATAGTAAATATCACGGAAGTGAACATGAAGCCTGTGGCCGAGCTTTCCGATACACTCAACACGAAATGCGAGGCGGTTACTTACAGGTTTAAAGGGCAATCCGATGAAACGGCGCAGCCAAAGAAAAAATAGCCATTTTCTTCTCGCAATAGCACTCGCCGCATTCTTGCTGATCGGAGCATCCAAGGATGAGCCTGTAAAGGTCATATACAAAGGTCCGAGGGGACCAAGGGATCTCCCGGGAGAAACAGGGATAAAGCCCGACACGCAAGCCGGCATCAAGGATGCGTACCGGTACAGCCCTGAGGGCAGACCTGATCCGTTCAAGAGCTTTCTTGCCGTAAAAGAGGTAATTCCCCAGGCGCAAGAAGATGGCCGTCCAAAGACATACCTTGAGACTCTGGATCTGTCTCAGCTCGATCTCATAGCCATCGTGATCTCTCCGAAAGGAAGCTGGGCCATGGTAAGAGACGCCAAAGGCCTTGGATATCCGGTCCTCGTAGGAACTCCCATGGGGCTCAATGGCGGAGTCGTCCGGAGCATATCGGACGGAAAGATATTGATCCGGGAGAAGTTCCGCGATTTTCGCGGGAAAGTAATAACAAGGGACGTGGAAAAGAAGCTCTACAAAGATTAGCTCCTCTTAATGTCTTAATGTCCAACGCTGGGCACGAGACGCCTGACAGCCCGTTGAAAACCAGGGTTAGGGAAGGCTGAGGAAAAATGCCCGGATGCAAGGCCCATGATTACGGGGACCCACCCGGAGGGTGGGGCGTCAGAGCGTATGCGAGGACAAGTCCCGAGGAATGAGGCGTACTTAGAAGTACGCAGCAGTGACGAGGGACGAGCGAAACGAAGCAGATGGGCGTTTTTCAACAGCCTGCTAAGCTGTGGAAGGAGATCACAGTATGAATACAATTCAGAAAAAGCCTCGAAGCCTCCGGTTTACGGCGCGGATTCAGGCTCTGTGCGCCCTGTTTCTGATCTGGGGTTGCGCCACAATTGAAAATGGAAAGACTCCCCCGGCAAAAGGGGAGCTTCCCGTTGTTGAGGGGATAACCATAAAGCAGGTACCTGCCGGTGCAACTGAATTGGAGATACTCACTGACAGCAAGGCCCAATATATTAGCTTCACAGCACCGGATAAAAAGAGGCTTTATATAGACATAAGGGCCGCAAGGGGGCCTGCGCTCAAAGATATTCAGCAGACAGGCGATCCCAATATCCTTTCCATTTCATTTGCGGAGGTTCCCAGCGAATCCGAGATCATCAGGCTGGATGCTGAGCTTGCTGCGGGAGCAACAGCATCCCTGTCCCAAGAGGAAAAACGCATCGTAGCGACTATAAAGTCATCATCGGGAGGTCCGGAAGGCACTGATAAAGATCATACTCTTGCACGGCTCCTTGATATTGATCTATCAGTCCTCGAGAAAGGAACCACAAGACTCACCCTCACAGCAGACAAAGAGATCATATACGGGGTTGAAAGAAAGGCTGAAAGGATAGTGCAGGTCAACCTTGAAAAAACAGGTGCCTCTCCCTCGCTCCAGAACAGAATCAGTCAATTGCGCCCTGTACCTCCCATAGAGTCTATAACCACGGAGTTGTCTGAACCTCTTCAGAGGCTTGGGGTTTTCCTCAAGCTTACCGATATAGTTCCCTACCATCTTACTCAAAGAGGGGGAATCATCCGGATGGATTTCGCGCCGCTTCGCGGCAGAACAAAGGATGCTTTGATCCCGCAGAAGGAGACAGGTTCAAGTATTACTCAGAAAGCCGCAACCAATCCCAAAGTCGCGAAGAAGGATCAAGCTCCTCCCAATACCAAAGATGATGCCCTTATTCCCGGTCTTCAAAAGGGAAAATATACCGGCCAGAAGATGACCATGGACTTCGTGAATGCGGACGTCACCAATGTCCTGAGGCTCATAGGCGAGGTGAGCAACCTGAACATAGTCTGGGGCCCGGATGTCAAGGGAGTCGTCTCCATGCGTCTTAAAAACGTGCCATGGGATCAGGCCATGGATCTAGTCCTTGCCAATAACGACCTCGCCATGCGTCGTCAGGGTAATGTAATATGGGTTACCACCAGGACTCGCCTGGCCCAGGTGGAAGAAGAAGAGAAGAGAAAAAAGGACGAGGAGCAGGCGCAAAAGACCAAGGAACTCAAAGAAGCCGAAGAAGCAAAGAAGGCGGAACCTCTTGTAACCGAATATCTCACCCTGGATTTCGCCAAGGCCACGGAAATCAAAGATCATATTGAAAAGGTAAAAAGCGACCGGGGGACGGTGAGCGTTGACGAGCGCACTAACACCATCATCCTCAGGGATATTCAGCAGACCATAGAGGAGGCAAAGAAGATCGCCCAAAGATTCGACGCCCCGGTCAAACAGATCATGATCGAGGCAAGAATAGTTGACGCGTCAACCAGTTTCGGAAGGGACCTGGGAGTCAAATGGGGCTCTATGGACGGAACCACGCCGGGGATTGACCGAAGATGGCGAAAACATGAAAGCCAGGGATGGGGAACCGACGCCACACAGTACGACACTTACGGCGACATGGTCGTGGGCGGGACGTTTTCATCCAACACCCCCACAGACTGGGCGTCCAATCTGGGCATGTCCTTATCAAGGCTTACAAACCGGGGATTGGGCATCCTCGCCCTCGATGTTTCCCTCGCCCTCGCTGAGACAGAAAGCAAGGTGAAGATAATCTCAGCGCCCAAGGTAATGGCGAGCAACGGCGAGAAGGCCATAATAAGCAGAGGCGACATCATATATAAAGAGATAGTCACCGCCGACCAGAGAGACGTCAAGGAGCTTGAAGCGACTCTCTCCCTTGCAGTAACCCCGACCGTGAGCTTTAACGACTATGTGACAATGGAGGTTGAGGTCACTGATGACAAGGCAAACCCTGACCTTAGCGGGAAGACCGAGAAGACCATAAAAAGCAAGCTCATGGTGAGGTCGGGAGATACCCTGGTTATCGGAGGCATTTTCAAAGAAGACAAGAGCGAATCGGTCTCCGGCATCCCGTGGGCGCAAAACATTCCAGTAATCGGGTGGGCCTTCAAGGCCCAGAAGATAGGAACGGGAAAGACAGAACTGCTGGTCTTCCTGACCCCCCGGGTAGTACCTTCGCCCACGGCAAGGCCGTAAGGAGAGACTCCTTATGATCAAATACAAAGCCCTTCTGGTAACACTGGTTTCATTAACCCTCGCGCTCGGATGCGCCATGGACCGCGAGATGAGACTCAAAAGATCGAGGGCCATGGAGGATCTGGGTCTGGCTCAGCTTCAGAGGGGAAACACCAGCGAAGGGCTAAAGCATCTTAAGGAGGCCGCATCCCTTGATCCCGGGAGCGCCGATATCCAGCATGAACTGGCCCTGGCCTATCAGGCAATGGGGGCCACCGGGGAAGCCATCGAACATTTTCAGAAGGCCCTCACACTCCGGCCTACCTTCCCGGCGGCAAGAAACAATCTGGGAACCGTTTATCTTATAACCGGAAACTGGGATCTTGCTGTTGAGGAGTTCAAGAAGGCCGCAGAGGATCTGACTTATGCCACACCCCATTTTGCATACAACAACCTCGGACTGGCATATTACAACAAGGGAAGCTACGAAAAGGCCCTGGGAAGCTACGAAAAGGCCGTTGAGTTGATGCCTAATTACAGCGTCGGTCTCATGAATATGGGCATAACCCTCGAGGCGATGGGGAAAAAGCAGGAGGCCGAGGAGGCCTACAGACGGGCCGTATCAACCGATCCTGAATACGCGCCAGTTCGCCTCCGGTTGGGAAAGCTCCTTCTTGCGACCGGCAAAAGGGCTGAAGCTCAGAAGGAACTGCAGAAGGCATACGAGTTCGATCCGGCGGGCAGAGCGGGAAGGGAAGCAAAGGAGCTTCTAAAGGGCAGATAACGGCGTGTTGAAAAGCCGCTGTTGTCAGGCTGAGGCAAAATGCCCGGATGCAAGGCGTGCGATATCCCTAGGAATGAGGCGCACATATAAGTACGCCGCAGTGACGAGGGATGAGCAAAACGCTGCAGATGGACGTTTTCAACGGCCTGATAGGCGCTCATCAAGAAAGTGAAAAACGAAAGGGGCAATAGCGACATGACGATAAATCTTGGACAGTTGGGACGGCTCTTCCTGGTCCTCGCAGGACTGATTCCCTTTCTCGCATCCTGCGGAACCGGAGGAGGAGCAGGGGACGAATCTCAGGCTCCCGTGGTTATCGGCAATATAGAATTGACCACCGGAGCAGACCAGTTTGTGGCAGACGGCCTCTCCCAGGCCAGGATAACGGCTGAAGTCCTTGACACAAACGGCAGCAGAGTGCCAGACGGCAGGTCCGTAACATTCACTGTCACATCAGGCGATATAGACAAAAACCAGGCCGGCACCCAGACCACATTCGCCGCCACCACAAGCGGGGGATTCGCCTATGCTTACCTTACCAGCCCCGTAAGGATAGGCATTTGCACCATAACAGGTACATCAGATGGTGTATCAGGAACGGTTCAGGTGACATTTATACCAGGGCCGGTCACGTCCCTCTCACTTATTGCCTCACCCCAGAGCCTTGTAGCCGACGGGATAAGTCAGAGCAATATCCTCGTGAAGGCTCTTGACGCAAACGCGAACGAGGTAAGCGATGAGGTGATAGCCCTTTCCATGGTTGCGGGCACCGGCACATTATCCTCTGCATCCGTAACGACGGCAGCCGGCGGAGTGGAGGTTGTCTATTCGGCCTCCACGACAGTGGGAGTTGAAACCGTCAAGGCCGAGGCCACAAACGGGACCACCGCCACGTTGGATATTTCTCTGGTTCAGGCCGTTGTCGGCTCTATCGTCCTTACCGCCAAGGCGCAGATCCTTATCGCAGGAGGAACCACAAGCACCGAGATTACCGCACTTGTGAATGACACAAACGGAAATCCCATCTCAAGCCCGACGATCGTAAGCTTTTCCACAACGGCTGGACTCCTATCTGCATCAAACGCGACAACAAGCGCGGGCACTGCCTCCGTCAACCTGATAAGCGCGACCCGCATCGGTTTCGCAACCATCACGGCTACGGCCGGCGGGGCGGCAGCAAGCGTGGTTGTAACATTCATAGCAGGTCCCCCAAGCGCGATAATCCTCTCAGCGACCCCCAACAACCTGACCGCAGGAAGCTCAACCATAAGCACGGTGCGGGCTCAGGTCATTGACGCCTTCGGCAACCCTGTGGCAGACGGTCAGGTGATAAGTTTCGCCATAACTAGCGGATCAGGCTCTCTTTCCGCCTTAACCGCCTCCACAAGCGGCGGATTCGCCTCAGTCTCTTACACACCATCCAGCACCCCGGGGCTTGTCCAGATAACCGCTGAGGCGACCAACGGCGCCTTTTCCACCACCGACATAAATCTCATCACTCCCACGGTCGGCGCGGTTACCCTCGCAACCGGGTCCGCTTCCCTGGTTGCAAACGGCACATCCGGGACTCCAGTGATAGCAACCGTCATAGATACAGTGGGAAACGCAATAGCAGACGGAACCGTTGTAAGCTTTACAACAACCTCCGGAACTCTGTCATCCGCAACCGCAACGACCTCCCTCGGCGAGGCGAGGGTTACTCTTTTCAGTCCCACTACTGTCGGTGTAGCGACAGTCACAGCCACGGCAGGAGGATTTTCCGGAACCGCAACTGTAACCTTCATCCCAGGTTCGGTGAGTGCAATAGTCTTGAGCGCAAGTCCCAACAACCTGAGCGCGGACGGGAACAGCACATCGCTTATCCGTGCCCAGGTAACGGACGGGCAGGGTAACGCGGTTGCAAACGGAGAGGTGATAAGTTTCGCCATCACCTCAGGCTCAGGTATCCTTTCATCTTCAACGGATGATACATCAGGCGGAGTCGCGACCGTTACCTATACGGCCTCCAACACACCTGGCACTGTAATTATAAGGGCCGTTTCAACCAACGGGGCTGTTGCAACCACAACTATAACCCTCATCCAGGGAACAGTCGGGTCGGTTGAGGTTTCCATAGGAGCTGAAACTCTTGTTGCCGACGGCGTATCTCAGGCACTAGTGACCGCTACCGTCAAGGACACCGCTGGAAACAACATTGCAGACGGAACCCTGGTGAGCTTCACAACTACCGCAGGCACTCTTTCTTCAGCCTCGGCTACCACAATAAACGGTGTTGCCAAGGTCACAATCACAAGCGCCACCGTTGTGGGTATCGCGACCGTAACGGCCACCGCGGGAGGATTTTCGGGAACCGCTGCCGTAACATTCATACCCGGCTCTGTGAGCGCCATCGCAGTGGGCGCAAATCCCAACAACCTCACAGCCGACGGACGGAGCACTTCCATAATCCGTGCCCAGGTGAGTGACGGCCAGGGTAACGCGGTCGCCGATGGAGAGGTAATAAGCTTTGCCATCACCGCAGGCTCAGGAACCCTGTCAGCCCCGACAGCAGAAACCATGGGCGGTGTCGCAACCGTTACCTACACAGCCTCCAACCAGCCGGGAACAGCCACTGTAAGGGCCCTTTCAACAAACGGCTCCACCGCCAGCACCAGCATCACACTCATAACCGCCTCGGTCAGCTCCATAACGGTTGAGGCCCTCGCGCAGAGCATCGTCGCGAACGGCACGTCCAATACAGCCATAAGGGCAACCGTCAAGGATACCTCAGGTAACAACATCGCGGATGGAACCATCGTGAGCTTCACCACAAGCGCGGGAAGCCTCTCGGCACCTACCGCCACAACCACTAATGGAGTCGCTTCCGTAACACTTTTCAGCCCGACCGTAGTGGGCTCCGGCACGGTTACCGCGGCTTCGGGCGGGGCCTCAGCCGCAACCACTGTACAGTTTGTGCCGGGCCCTGTAAGCACGATGACTCTCACGGCCTTTCCCAACAACATCAGGGCCGACAGGGCAAGCACAAGTACCCTCCGAGCATCGGCAAGGGATGCCCAGGGTAACGCGGTTGCGGACGGAGAGGTAATCTCCTTCGATATGCAGATTGGAACCGGAACGATCTCATCCCCTACTGCGGCCACCAGCGGAGGGGTTGCCAGCGTCACATACACGGCGTCCGCAACCCCGGGCACGGAACGGGTGAGGGCGAGGTCCGCCAACAGCGTCACCGCCACTGCCGATATTATACTCATAAGCGCATCAGTCGGCTCCGTGGAGGTGAGCGCCGGAGCTAAAAGCATCCCGGCCGACGGGACCACCCAGACCCAGATCAGGGCCCTTGTAAAGGACACCAACGGAAACAACATCGCCGACGGAACACTGGTTAGCTTTACCACCACCGCGGGAAGCCTCTCCACAGCAACCGCGGCTATAGTCGCAGGAGTTGCAACCGTTAACCTCACCAGCTCCAATATCATCGGTAAGGCCCTGGTGAGGGCCACATCAGGCGGCATCACTGGTGAGATAGAGGTTGAGTTCGTCTCAGGGGCGCTCACAAGCCTGGCTCTCACGGCCAATCCAAACAACCTAACGGCGGACGGCTCAAGCACCAGCACCGTGACCGCTATTGCAAGGGACAACAGAAGCAACCCGGCAGCCGATGGCGAGGTTATAAGTTTCTTCCTTTCCGGCCCGGGAAGCCTCTCGGCGGCAAGCGCCACCACAACCGGCGGATTGGCCTCCGTCACCTATAAGACGACACAGACACCCGGAAGCGCCTTTATTACAGCAAGGGCCGTAAGCGGGGCCTCCGGCTCCACCGTAATAACCGTGATTTCAGCGGCGGTCAAAACCGTCACGGTTACGGCAGGGGCAGCCAGCATCCCGGCCGACGGAATAAGCACCACCGTCATAACGGCCGAGGTAAAGGACACAAACGGAAGCAACGTCCCGGATGGTACGGTTGTCAGTTTCACTACAACCCACGGTGTCTTCCTCTCCACAGGCACCACAAGCGCGACATCCTCAACCGGCGGCGGAATAGCAAACGCGATTCTGAGGAGCGCAACCATAGCCGCCACCGCAACCGTAAAGGCCACGGCGGGAGGTGTTTCCGGTGAGACAAATGTGGTTTTTTCAGCGGTTTCAGATGTCCTGAGTCTATCCACATCCCAGACATCTGTAAAATCAGACAACTCGGACAGCGCAACCATCACGGCCACGGTCCTGGACGAAAACCGGGTGCCGGTTAGCGGGGCATTGGTTCTTTTCAGCGCAAACGGCGGCCAGATAAGCGCCACATCCGTTGAAACGGACGCAAACGGCCAGGCCAAGATCCTCTTTTCTTCGGGCACTGTTGAGAAGAAAAACCAGACTGTAACCATAACCGCCACGGTAACCGGACTTGCATCAAGACAGATTCCAATCCAGATAACCGGAACGACGGTCGCTCTCACAACCAATGCCACAAACCTGGAGGTGGGAGGGACAGCGGCGACCCTTACCGCGACCCTTACCGACGCCGGAGGGGTAGCCATCTTCGATGCGGATATGGTCTTCAGTGTGGAGCCATCATCAACCGGAACAGTCAGTTTCAGTCAGACAACGACCAAGACCAACGTGGCAGGTCAGGTGACCATAACGGTTACCGGAACCGGAGCGGGCAATGTTACGGTCAGGGCCGAATCCCTGGGCACTTCGGCCACCGTAGCATACACAGTGAGCGTAACCGGCCAGTCTTTCGGAATAATCGCACCGACCCAGGACCCATACAGCATGAGGACAAGGGCGACCGCCGCCATAACTGGGCCATCCATACAGATCGCTTTTGTTGACAGCAATCCCGACACGATAGCAAGGGCAGACGGCGGTGACTTCGCAGCCGACGGCTTTGCCGTGGGCGATCAGATCATGGTCGGGGGTTCAGCGAGTAACGACGGCGTATATACCGTATCCGCGGCAGCGGCTAACGCCATAACGCTCACTGAGGCCCTTACAGCAGAGCCTGCCGGAGCTAGCGTGACCGTCACAAACAGCGTGCTCATAACTGTCAGGGCACCCACCCAGGCAAATGTCCAGTTCGCGACCACCTATGGGAATTGGGATAACGGCGGAAATTTGGTGATTCAAAAGGCAGTCGCTTCACAAAGGGCCTATGCGGTTCTCAGTTCGGCAAACGCCGGGGTTGCGGTGGTACAGGTATCAGACGCAGCTAATCCGTCTGTGAGCGACACCATGACCGTGGTTTTCTCAGCGCCCTCCTCCGAAGCATCCCAGCTCGCCCTTCAGGCAAGCGCGACCGTGGTGGCGCCCAGCACAGGGGATACCAAGCACACGGTGACACTTACGGCAACAGTGAAGAACGCCTCAGCCCAGGTAGTGGGAGGAGCGCCTGTGGCATTCTCCATCATAAATCCAACGGGCGGGGGTGAAAGTATTTCTCCAGTCATCGTCTATACCAACGACTTCGGAGTAGCGCAGTCAACATTCACCTCCGGTTCTTTGAGTTCGGGCGGACAGGGGGTGACGGTACATGCGGAGGTCGTGGGAAGCCCGGCGATTTCTGATGATGTCCAGATAATAATCGGCGGAACGGCCGGGTCTGTTGTCATTGGAAGATCAACCAAGATAGAATCCGTTCAAAACAACACCGCCTACAAACTCCCCATGTCCGTCCTGGTCCTGGATTCAAACGGAAACCCGGTATCAGGGGCGATAGTGACGCTGGGGACATGGCCTGAGAACTATGCGGTTGGAGGTTGGGCAATCAACGGCACGCCCCCGCCGCCTTGCGTCCCTACGGCAAGTTACAGCCCACAGTCAATTATTTCAAATCAAATTGGTTTTAGCGACAGCAATCCCGATACGATTACTAGAGGCACCGGAAGTTTTGTCGTAGATGGGATCAACCCGGGTGACATAATAACCGTTACTGGCTCATTACTTAACAATGGTACCTTCACCGTTGACTCAGTTACAGCGACGGTACTCACACTAATACCAACTGATACATTAAATATCGAAGGATCTGGCAACTTGGTAACAATCTCATGGCCGGGCGATGCCTATCCCAACGAAGACGCAAACCGCAACCTCATCCTGGATGCCGGGGAAGACGCGAATCTTGACGGCGAACTCACGCCGCCCAATTCCTCATCGGGTGCGATACCTGCTTCGGTGACAACAGATGTGACAGGAGTCGGCAACTTCGACCTGATTTTTCTCAAGGCTTATGCGGCTTGGGTAGAAACAGAGATAGCGGCGGACGTCCTGGTCCTGGGAACGGAGACCCGATCCACCCTCACCTTCTGGCTGCCCTTTGCCGAGGAAGATGCCTGCTCACTGCCCGCATCACCCTTTACCGCACCATAGGGATTTCTGGTGGGGCCGGGGCTTCCCCCTGAGGGGAACCCCGGCCCCCCTCCCGCAAGGCTTTTAGCCCTGGAATTCAACTCTCACTATATGATATTGGAAGGCACCTATTTGGGAATTTGGGATGCTATCCATTCAATCACGGGATATTGGGGGATTTCACTTTAATGAGTATAAGGTTTCCTTTGTTCAAACTGCTCCTTGCCGTAATGTTCTGCGTTCCTGTTATTGCAGCTCCTGCCCATGGGCAAAACCAGGGTGAGTGGGCGGGGGTGACAAATGAGGGCGGCGGAGTGTACTTTGCAGTCAGTGACAATTCTGTTCAGAATTTCCAGAGCCTCATATGCCTTTCAGGAGGCGCGGGGGGCTTCGGGTGCTTCGAGAACGTGATAACCTTCGGCCTGCCGATAAGCGGCAACAGCTTCTCTTATACCGGTCCATCCTTCGAATTATCCGGGACCTTCACGACTGCAACAACCTGCAACGGCACCTGGCGCTATCGCGATGGCTACATGGGATACGGAAACGGGACCTGGACCGCCTCGTTCGGCGCTCCGCCAGTGCTCTATATGGAGCCGATGAGCCGAGACTTTGGAGAGCAGGCCATTAACACAGAAGGCAGCCCATTTGTCTTTTCCATAACCAATAAAGGAGGGGGACTTGCCACTGGTACCATCTCCCTGACCGGCGCGGACAGCAGTCAATTTGAGATAACCGCGGGAGGAGGAAGCTTCTCGTTGGCCCACGATCAAGGCAGACAGATATCGGTGAGATTCAAGCCGACAGTTACGGGCCAGAAGACCGCGCTCCTCACCGCTGACGGCATTCCTCCGGCCAACGACATCGCCGCCCCAATAACCGGCAACGCAACTCATCCCATCCTTTCGGCTGAGCCTATCTACCGAGACGTGTCCGCGGGCGGCGGCACTGCCACCTTCGCGATATCCAATACAGGCACAGGCACGCTGTCATGGGCTGCCGCGGTCAGCCCATCCTCGCCCTGGCTTTCCATCACCGGAAAGAGCTCCGGCACAGGCAGCGGCATAATAACGGTTGCCTTTGAACCAAACTACGGAATTCCTTCCCGGGCAGGCGTCCTGACAGTGACAGCCGATGGCGCTGGCAATAGCCCTCTGGGCCTGGAAGTGCGGCAATCAGAAGGGTTGCCTTCCCTTGTTTACACTCCCGCGAGCCATGACTTTGGAAAAACGATGGTCTTCACTTCAAGCGATGAAGTCTCATTCAGCGTGACAAATCAGGGTGGCGGTATAGCCGCCGGTTCCATATCACTGACCGGACCGAACGCCGGTGAATTCGAAGTCACATCAGGCGGCGGAGGCTTTTCACTGGCTCACAACGAAGGCAGGACGGTTTCCGCGCGCTTCCGGCCTGCTTCAATGGGCTCTAAAACATCATCCTTGACGGCCTTCCTGGATTCATTTCAAACGAGCTTCAGTGCGTCTCTGGCCGGTACAGGGACTCGGCCTGAGTGGAAGCTGGCACCTCCGGAAGATGCATCAGAAGATCATTTCGGCTCTTCGGTGGCCATAGACGGAGATTTCGCCATTGTCGGCACCACTGGGGAGAGCAGCAGTTGCGCTTATATATTTGAGCGTTCCGGGGAAGAATGGATACAGCGGGCCAGGCTTACCGCCGGCAACGCAGGATACGACAATATCTACGGCTGGTCAGTTGACATATCAGGGAACTATGCAATCGCTGGAGGAAGATGGGTAAACGAGCGGGGAAGTTCCGCCGGAATGGCCTGCATCTTTGAAAGACCCGCCTCAGGATGGACGGACATGTCCGAGACAGCCAGGCTCTTTGGAGACGACACTGTTGCCGGCGATTTCTTCGGAGGGGCCGTAGCAATTTCGGGAAACAATGCCGTCGTGGGCGCTCCAGGAGATGATGATAAAGGCAACTCATCGGGTTCCGCGTATGTCTTTGAAAGAACGGAGACTGGATGGAACCAGGTGGCAAAGCTCAAAGCAAGCGATGGGACATCCTCCAACTACTTTGGAGACAGCGTGGGAATATCCGGGGATACGGTTATCGTTGGAGCCCCCTGGAAATACGATAACTATTCTTACGAAGGCGCGGCCTATGTCTTCCAGAAACCTCAAGAGGGGTGGTCTGACATGACTGAGACTGTCAGACTGCGCTCCGGTGACCCCGGAACGAACGAGTATTTCGGAGGATCCGTGAGCATCTCAGGTGAGCTGGCCATTGTAGGGGCCAGGGGTGATTATTCCGGGAGTTATAGAGGCGCGGCCTACCTGTTCGGAAAAGGCGAGGAAGGATGGCCGGAGGCGACCCAGAAGGCCAAGCTTACCGAAAATCCCAGAGAACAATACAGCGAACTGGGCGCATCGGTGGATATCTGTGGAGGTTCCGCTATAGCAGGAATCCCTGGAGACGATAATCTGGGGTATTCAAGTAACTCGGGATCCGCTGCTCTTTTCAGAAAACCCATTGCGGGGTGGACCAGCATGACCCAGACCGCAAGACTGCCCGCGAGCGATCCATCAAAAGGAGCCTGGTTCGGCAAATCAGTCGGAATTTCCGGGGACTACGCAATTGTTTCTTCCTCGGGCTCCGCCTACATATTTTATATAAGGAACTTCCCTCCCGGCATCTCAGACATCCCCGATCAGATACTGGCCGCAGGTTTATCAACCGGAGCCATCGGATTTACGATCTATGACTCGGAAACGGCTCCGGCCGCCTTGACAGTTACAGTATCATCATCGGACGGCATCCTGGCGCCGGTCCAGAACATCCTTCCAGGGGGGACTAATTCATCTCGCACCGTCACCGTGACACCGGCAAAGGGCATTTCAGGGACCGCAAACATCACGGTCACCGTTAGCGATGGCGAAGATACGGCCTCGGAAACATTTGTCATCTCAGTGCCCGACACGGACGGAGACGGCCTGCCTGACAACCTTGAAAATACCGGATGCACAGATCCGGCTGACTCCGACACCGACAATGACGGCTTACTGGACGGAATAGAAGATACGGACCGCGACGGCGAGGTGGATTCAAATGAAACAGATCCTTGTGCATCCGATACGGACGGAGACGGCCTGGCCGACGGCATCGAGGATCTAAACAAAAACGGTACGGTTGATCCCGGCGAATCCGACCCCCGCAAAAGGGATACTGACGGAGATGGATTAAGCGACGGAGATGAGGATACCAACCGAAACGGCGTAAGAGATCCCGGCGAAACAGATCCCACGGACTGGGATACCGACGGGGACAGTTATTCTGACCAGGATGAAAGGCTTGCCGGCTCCAATCCCCTTTCCGGGGAATCCTTTCCTTTGGTCGTCTGCGTGGAGGCGACAGGGACCTGTTCCGACTGCATGGAAGGTTGTCAATGCTTTTCTTCCATTCAGGAAGGTATCAACCATGCCGTCTCCCAGTCAAACCCGGCAGCGCTTGTAAAGGTGTTCAAGGGCGGCTACGGAGAGGCCATTACCATTCCTGCACATGTGACAATATTGATCGCGAGCGGGCCTGTAGAAATGCAGTAAACGTATTGTACTAGGACAGCTTATGTGAAAATTAGACCCGCCCGGCCTTTCTCAGACCAGGCAGAAAAGCTGCCATTTGCCGAGGAAGATGCCTGCGAACAGCCCGCATCGCCTTTCACTGCACCATGACGGGCATGCATTGCCCCCCCAAGCCAACCCTCCCCCGAACAGGGGGAGGAAAACTTCTCGATCCCTCAGATAGCGATCCAGCCCCTGATGAATTTTCATGACTGGGGGTGGCCTTTGGGCCATGTCCTTTCGGGGTTATCACTCGGAAAACATATCCTGCAAAACGGAGAGCGCCGCGGCGGAAGTCTCAAGGTCTATTTTCCCCAATTTGCGGACAAGGCGAACCGAGTCAACCGTCCTGATCTGGTCCAGGACGATATGGCCTGTCTTTCCCTGAAAACTGCATTCGATTCTTGTAGGATAAGGCCTTCCCTTCGTCGTCATGGGGGCAACTATGACGGTGCCTATATGGTGATTCATGTCATTGGGAGATATGACCACACAAGGCCGCATCTTTCTGATTTCATGGCCGACGGTGGGGTCAAGGTTAACAAGATAAACATCCAAGCGATCAATCACCATTCCCACTCGACCTCTTCCCAGTCCGTAGGAATATTTTCATCGCCTTGAAGTAAAAGATCATCTCCCATTCTTGCCATTTCCTTAAATGCCTCATCCCATCCGGCGCGCGGACGACTCGCCGGCCCGATTATGAGACGGTTTCCTTCGACCTGTATCTCTACATCTACTGATAGCCCAGCCTGCTCTATCAACGGCTTGGGTATCCTAATTCCCCTGGAATTACCTATCCTGACTATCTTGGATTTCATTTAAGTGCCCCTCCGTACGTAATAACATTGTATCCACTTTACTCATAGGCAATCAAGGATGTTTAACGGTGGAAAGGATGTAACCTCTCAATAATTAGGGGGAAACCCACCCACTTCCTTGTCATTCCAGCTAAAGCTGGAACCCAGAAATATCGCTGGAAAAACAGTCCCCCCGATTTATTGAGAAGATACGAAAGGATTTTTTAGATTTTATATTGGGAAAGGCCCCCGAAATTACACGGAGGCCTTGTTGGCAGGATTACTTTCCGTCTGCGATGAATGCAAAACCCCTCTCGATACCCTTACGGTTCAAGGGGAAGAATTTTTCTTTTCCTTTAAGGGCCGCCTTCATGCCCGCAACCGTGTCTTCAAGCGAAAGAAGGCCGCTTTTGGCGCAAAGGGCGCCTATCATGACCATGTTGATGGCCCGGTCCGAGCCCGCCTCCTTGGCCAGTTCGAGTGTTGGAACCTTTATGACCTCAACATCCTTTCTGGATACTTCCTCCTTGATCAGGGTGGTGTTCAGAAATATCAGCCCGCCTTTGGCAACCGCCTTCTCGAATTTCTCCAGAGACGGATAGTTCATTGCCACAAACATGTCGGGATTTGACGCCACAGGGGATGCGATCTTCTTGTCCGACAGCGTTACCGTGCAGTTGGCGGTGCCTCCCCGCATCTCAGCCCCGTAGGAAGGAAAATAGGTCACATTGAGCCTCCGGTGCATGGCGCCGTGGCTCAGCACATACCCCATGAGCAATACGCCCTGTCCGCCGAAACCCGCAAATAGAGTTCTCTTGATCATTTTTTGTCCTCGTAGCCTGTCGTGTCTTTGATTACTCCGAGGGGATAGACCTTTACCATCACCTCATTCACCCACGCCCATGCCTCCTTGGGCGAAAGCTTCCAGTTGGTCGGGCATGGTGAGAGGAGTTCCACAAGCCCGAATCCCAGTTTGTCCAACTGGACCTGAAAGCATTTCTTGATAGCCTTCTTGGCCTGCCTGATATGTTTGAGGGAGGCAAGAGAGCACCTCTCGACATAGACCACGCCGTTGCTCACGGCAATCATGGCCGAGATATCTATGGGATTCCCGTGAAGGCTTGAATCCCTTCCCCCGGGCGCGGTGGTTGCCTCCTGTCCCAGTAGGGTCGTGGGGGCCATCTGGCCGCCCGTCATCCCGTAAATGGCGTTGTTTATAAATATGGCGCTTATCTTTTCACCCCTGTTTGCGGCATGTATTGTCTCCGCGGTTCCGATGGCAGCCAGATCTCCGTCTCCCTGATAGGTGAGCACGAACTTATCGGGATTTGTCCTTTTGATGCCTGTCGCAACCGCTAGAGCCCTTCCGTGAGGGGCCTCGATCATATCGAAGTTGAAATAGTTATAGGCAAGAACCGCGCACCCCACGGGTGGAACGCCTATGGTATTCTCTCTCAGCCCAAGCTCATCAAGGCACTCCGCTACAAGCCTGTGAGCTACGGAATGCCCGCAGCCCGGGCAATAGTGCGTGTAGTTATCCTTAAGAGATTCGGGCCTGCCAAAGACCTTCTTGAATGCAGCATCCGCGCTCATGCCTCTATCCTCCTTCCCACCTTCCCGTCGCCCTTGATGGCCGACTTCAGGAACAGGGCTATATCGCTCGGCGTGGGGATGATCCCTCCGGGGACGCCGTAGAAATATATCTCGGCCCTTTCCCCCACCGCCATAATAACGTCGTCGAGCATCTGTCCCATTGAAAACTCAAAAACAGCTACCTTTCCGATCTTTGCAGCAAGTTTTCTGAGGGGAATCGTAGGATAGGGCCACAGGGTTATGGGCCTGAAAAGCCCCGCCTTGATGCCCTCCGCCCTCAGCTCCTCAATCGCGCTTTCAGCTATCCTTGAAGGAGTCCCGTAGGCCACCACGAGAAGCTCGGCATCCTCCGTCATCGCGGTGTCCCACCTGAGTTCCCTGGCCGTGATCTCGTCATACTTTTCCTGTAGATGAAGATTGTGGTTGTAAAGGGCATTAAGATCCAGAAGCATGGAGAAAATGGCCTTGGGCTTCCGGCCCTTGCATCCTGTCAATGCCCATTCCTTTGCAGGAAGGGTCTTCAGGTCAACGGGGTCCGGAAAGACCACCGGCTCCATCACCTGGCCCATAAGGCCGTCACCCAGGATCATAACAGGAGTCCTGTACCTGTCGGCTATATCAAATGCCGTAAAGGTAAGGTCTGCCAGCTCCTGACATCCGGCAGGCGCGAGCACCGGGGTTCTGTAATCGCCGTTTCCTCCGCCCCGGGTGGCCTGAAAATAATCAGCGCCGGACGGAGCTATGTTTCCAAGCCCCGGGCCGCCTCTCATCATGTTTACTATGACGGCGGGAAGTTCCTGCCCCGCCATGTAAGAGATGCCCTCCTGTTTCAGAGCAATTCCCGGAGAAGACGACGAAGTCATGGCCCTGACGCCTGTCGAAGCGGCCCCAAGCACCATGTTGATTGAGGCAATCTCACTTTCACCCTGAATGAAGGCCCCACCCACCTCGGGCATCCTTGCCGAAAGATACTCCGGCAGTTCGTTCTGGGGCGTAATAGGATACCCCGCGTAAAAGCGGCATCCTGCTCGCACAGCCGCCTCTCCAACCACATGCGATCCCCGCATCAATTTTTTTTCACTTGGCACGATACACCTCGATAGCTACCTCTGGGCACACCGTCGCGCACTGCGCGCATCCCGTGCATCCCTTTTCATTTTCCTTTGCCTCCTCCACGAATCTGGCAGGCGTGTATCCCTTCTTATTCTGGGTCTCGTCAACCGTGATCCGATGGTTCGGGCAAACCTCGATGCAGAGCAGACAGCCCTTGCATCGTTCCCTGTCTATCTTGATCTTACCTTTCACTTTCGCTTCAGCCATTTCATCCACCTTGAC
>JBGSUA010000204.1:0-9108 GCA_041753575.1 Desulfatiglandaceae bacterium | reverse complement strand
GATGAGGGTGGTTATTTTTTTTGAGGTCAATTTCTTACCTCGCTAATCTGCCCATCTTCATATCACCGGTCAAATTACTCTGTAAATATCTCTCTCCAAACTGCCGCTTCAGCGTGGTAAATAACATTGCCGAGTTATTGACTTTTTGGGGCAAATCAGTCCATAAACTCATATTTTGCCGCCATGTCGTGCCATAAGGGCCGGTCCCGCATTCCTCTGCCGGCCCGGTTGACCGCTGAGCCTGGCAAAAATCGGCGCAACGCAAATCCCTCGATTACCGCTTTGATTGCTCCAATGCTGTTTTTGACGTAAAATAGTTTTTCAAACCATAGATAGTGTAGGTTGGGTAGCGTGGAGAGAAGTCCAGAAAGTGGCCATTTTGAGGAGCATATGGTCAAAATTGATTATGAAGACGGCAAGTAAAAGGAGGTTGCAAGATGCTTACAGCCAAACAAGAAGTGATGGAGCTGTTAAAAGATCTGCCCGACAGCAGTACGCTGGAGGAAATCCAATATTGCCTGTATGTGCGGCAGAAGACCCAGCGCGGGATAGAGGACATTGAAACGGGTAGGGCATCCAGTCAGGAAGAAGTTGAAAGAAGGATGGAAAAGTGGCTCGCCAGGTGATTTGGGCCGATGCCGCGCAGGAAGACCTGGACGCGGCGGCGGCTTACATACACCGTGACTCGCCTTCGTATGCGGCTTCGTTTGTAAATCGGACTTTAAAAACCGGTCGGTCTTTGGCCACTTTTCCCATGCGAGGTCGAATAGTCCGTGAATTAGGAGACACAAGTATTAGGGAGATATTTGTCTTCAGTTATCGCCTAATCTATCGCGTTGAAAAGAGCCGTGTTTCAATTTTATCCTTAATTCATGGAAGCCGCGATTTTCTAAAGGCCTGTAGTGAAAGGGACCGAGACTTCTCTTACGATCAAGACACAGATGAATAGCGACTACCCTTTGAACTGCAGTGGTGTAGAGTAAGTGTTCCCCCACAGGCCCGAAAATTAACCGGCATATGTCACTGTCATCTAAATAGGTTCCATACGGCATGGGACATACCTGTGAAGCGGGGTTCCGGCAATTGGGTCCCTGTAGACTGAAGAGGTGAACCGGTTTACATTGACCCAGTAAGTCTTCCCGTCGCAATTGAGGCCCAAGCCGTGGGGGATGACGATGTGGCCCTGTCCTGCCTCGCTAGTCAATTCAAGCTCTACCTCAACTGATGAGGCCTCGGTTACAACCCGCGCCCTGCTTCCTCCCGAAAGCCCCAGCCTTGAAGCATCATCCGGATGCATGGCGCGTGTGCAGGCCCCTTTCCCCTCGTTCCATGAGGTATCCCTCATGAGAGTATTTGCGTTATAGTCCATGCGGCATCCTGCCATGAGCACAAGAGGATATCGCTGGCTCGGAGAAATTAAGCTCAAGCATCTTGATGCCTGCCAGAATTCGGATCGTGTTTCGCTGGAGGGCCGGAAGCCCTTCACTCATCAGCATCAGTTCTTCCGCAGTTTTCTTCAAGGTCTCTATCCTGCTTATAATGTCTTCAAGCTCTACCACGATGATCCCTCCCCCTAATACTTCGCCCTCAGGTCCCTAAATCTTTTAGCCTTCACATCGTATCTGGGAAGCGCGCCGTGAGGATGAAACTCCAGATTATAACCAAGGTTTGTCTTAAGCCTGAGCTGATCCCTGAGTTGAGTCTCAATCGCCTTGAGATCGCCTTCCCGGCCGCTCAGGATCTCGACCTTGAGGGTAATGCGGTCCACGTCCCCCTGCTTGTCCACGATGACTTCAAACTCATCGCCCAGGCCTTCGATCCCTCTTACCACCTCCTCAATCGCCGAAGGCGCAAGAAGCACCCCCTTCACCTTTGTGATGTCATCGGCTCTTCCCACAACCCCGCCCTTTATCAGGGGGGAGGTCCTGCCACAGGGACACGGATCCGGAGCCCATTCGATCACGTCCTTGGAGTCGAACCGAACGCAGGGCTGCGCAATCCGGTCAAATGCCGTAATGATCATCTTCCCCCTGCGGCCGGGCTCCTCGATGTACTCCCCGGTCTTAATATCCTGAATCTCCACAAGGAAAAAGGGCTCGTTCACATGAAGGCCCCCAGGCTGGGCCTCACATTCAAAGCCCCAGGCTCCTATCTCAGTGGCGCCCGCATGATCATAAACCTTGGCCCCCCACGCATCTTCCATCCTTTTCTTGGTGGCTGGGATGCTTGCCCCAGGTTCGCCGGCGCAGGTGATCTTCCTGATGGAGAGAGATCTCGGATCAATACCCATCCTGCTCTTTGCAGTGTCGGCCATGCCCAGCACATAGGTAGGTGTGGCCATCATCGCCGTGCAACGAAGCTCCTGAATCTTGAGGATTCTCGCCTGGGTATCCAGCACGCCTCCCGGAACTACCTCCGCCCCGATCTTCTCCGCCGCATAGTGGCCTGCCCAGAAGGCTATAAATACGTTATAGCCGAAGGGAAGAAATACGCGGTCCCTGGGACGGTAGCCCTGGGCCCACAGGATGTAAGACCAGCATTCAGCCCACCACTCCCAGTCCTGCCATGTATCGGGCTGATACACGGGCTGGCCTGTGGTACCGCTTGTCTGCCTGAATTCGGAAACCTCATCGAGAGGCACGCAGAGGGCATCCCCGTACGGGAAGGGTTCCTTGCGTTGAATCCCCCTCATCATGGACTTTTCCACGGTGGGGACGCGCCTGACATCCTCCAGGGAGCGAATGTCCTCCGGCCTCACTCCCGCCTTTTCGTATAGAGCCCTGTGGAATCTCGAATGCTCGTAAGCCCAGGTAAATATCCTCTTGAATTTCTCCAGTTGGAGCTTCCTTATCTTTTCGCGCGGGAGGGTTTCTAGGATAGGATTCCAGTATTTTTGTTCGGAAATCATTCTGATCACCCTTTGGGAAGGCGGAGTTCAATCCCCCGCTACTTCATTAGCATACCAGGTAAAAAGGTTGCTATCTGAGGGAAAAGGAACAGCAGGAGCGCACAAAAAACCAGGCTCAACAGGAAGGGATAGACCCCGCTGTAGATAACGCTTAACGGTTGCTTCGTTATGGCCTTCACTACAAATACATTGATTGCCACAGGCGGTATGACCACGCCCACCATCACGGTGATGGCGATAATCATGCCGAACCAAAGCGGGTCATAGCCCAGCTTGATGATCACGGGATAAAAAATAGGGGTCGCCAGCACCATAAAAGCGAGGTCGTCTATGAAGGAGCCTCCCACAAGGTAAACGATACTGATTATGATCATGATCACATCCGGGCTGAGAGGGAGCCCCATGATCCAATCCGCCGCGAGCATTGGAATCTTTGTCCTCGCCAGAAAATGACCGAGGACCTGGGAGCCCGCAATCAACATGAGGACCATGCAGGCCGTCCGCAGGGATTCCACTACAGACTTGATGTATCCCTTGAGATCTATGTCCCTTTTCACAACGGACAGGAGCAGCACGGCAAAGGTGCCCACGCTTCCGGCCTCCGTGGGGGTGAAAAACCCGTACATCAGTCCTCCGATTACCAGCAAAAAGACCGCCACGACCCAGAGAACCTCCGGCAGGGATACAAGGCGCTGCTTCCAGGTGGATCGCTCTCCCTTCGGGCCGAGTTCCGGGTTAAGTCTGCACCACGCATAAATGATACAGATAAAGAAAAAGGCGATCATCAGACCTGGGACGATTCCTGCGAGAAAAAGCTTCCCAATGGACTGCTCAGTTATTATGCCGAATACAATGAGAGTCACGCTGGGAGGGATAAGGATGCCGAGTGTCCCCACGGTAGCGACAATCCCGGTTGAAAGCTTCTTGGCATACCCGTACCGATCCATTTCAGGAACCGCTACGCTTGCAAATGTTGCGGCCGTGGCGGGAGACGATCCGCAGATGGCTTTGAACACAGTCGCCCCTGCCACCGTGGCCATGGCCAATCCGCCTGGGATGTGGCCTATGAACCGGTAGGCTGCCTCGTATAGTCTCTTTGCAATGCCGGCATTGAAGGCGATCTGGCCCATGAGGACAAAAAGAGGGATTACGGTGAAGCCATAAGAAGAGAAAACATCAAAGAAATCCTTGGCGAGAAGGTTTAGCCCGGCCTTAAAAGAAACTATATAGCTGAACCCGATAAATCCGACAAGCGCCATGGCAAAAGCCAACTCGATGCCTGTCATAAAAAGGACCAGCACCGTAGCGAGGCCCATAATCCCGATCGTCACCTCACTCATAGCTGTCTCCCATCACCTGAAAAATTTGAGCAATGAGCACGAGGCACTGAACGAAGCAGGAGAACCCAACCCCGAAAGCCACCGGATAGAAGGGCAACTGAAGTGTGAGGGAGACCTCCCCGGTGCGATAAAGATCCATGCCCAGCAAGATAAGATTCCACCCCAGAAGAGAAAACAGCCCGATTCCCAAAAGCCTCGTCAGGACGTTGATCGTTTTGCGTATCGCCAAAGGAAACCTCATGACAAAAAAATCAACGAGCACATGCCCTTTAAGAAATGTGGTCAGAGGAACGGCAAAACCGATCACTATGGCCCCTGAAAAGGCCGCAAGCTCATAGGTGCCGGTAATGGGTCTTCTAAAGGACCGCAGGATGACATCCAATACGGTGAGAAACATTATAAAAGTAATAGCGATGCCGGCTAGAACATTTAGGGCCTTGCTCAAGCCTTGCGCCTTATTGACCAACCACTGCATGAATAACCCCTGCCGGATGTCTTGAAAGCTTCAAACAAACAAGGGAAAGGGATGCTCTCAATCCCCTTCCCTTCCCTTTCCTTTCTTACTTTTGCAGTTTCTTCAGTTCTTCTTGACAGAACTTGAGGGCATCCTTGCCTGGGAGTTTCCTATCCTCCATGCTTTTCACGTATTGATCCAGTATGGGGCTGACCAGTTTTGCCCAGCGGGCATCCTCTTCATTGGAAAGAGAAACGATCTTGATGCCTTTTGCCCCTGCCGCAGCATAGCCTTCCTTGTCTATTTCATCCCAGCCCTGCCCTGTCTTTACAATCCATTCCTCATTGACCTTTTCAATGATTCCCTGAATATCGGCAGGCAGGGAAGCCCATTTATCTTTGTTCATTACCACGAAAAAGCCCGTAGTATATGCCGATCCGAAGTTCTGTGTTGTTGAGCCGACCACGTCGGCCAGCTTCCAGCCTTTAAGAGATTCAACCGGAAAAACCCCTCCCTCCGCCACACCCTTCTGGATGGCGTCATAACGCTCGGGCATGGGCATGGCTACCGGCACGCCGCCAAGGGCTGCTACGATCTTGGAACTCAGTCCATGGCACGATATCTTCAGCCCCTTCAGATCCTCAAGCTTAGCCACAGGTTTCTTTGTATGCAAAAGGCCGGGGCCATGGGCATGGAGATACATCACCTTGACGTCGTCAAACTCTTTAGGTTTGAATTTCTTATAATAGATATTGATAAGCTTGGTGGCCTCCAGACCGTTTCTGTAACCCAGAGGCAGATCTATGACCTCCGTCAGCGGAAATCTGCCCCGGGTGTAACCCATGACAGACATGCCCACATCAGACAGGCCCTTCACTACACCGTCATAACACTGAGCCGCGGGAGTAAGGGTGCCTCCGGGGAAAACCGTTACCTTCACCCTGCCGTTGGTTCTCTTTTCGATTTCCTTTCCCCATTCCACGGAAAGCACCGCGTTCTTGTGGGGGGCCGGGAAGAAATTTGAGTAGGCGAGTTCAATGGGTTTTGCCTGACCGAAAACAGGCGCCGTGGAAAACATCCATCCTGCCACCAATACACAGAACAAACAAAAAATACTCTTTAGCGCTTTCATTTTTTTCTCCTTCTGCTCAATAGGTTGATGCATCAAAACTTGATCAAGAACCGACCATCCCTCCGTGCCGGAGAAAGCCCGGCGGCAGATATAAAACACAACTGGGCACCATAAATGGATATACGCTGTATGCAACGTCCCGCAAACCCTAATACACAGTTAGCCTGCCTTCAAGGAAAATGTTTATATGAAAATAGATAGTCATAGCGGCGTAGGCCGCTATCCAGTCCTTGTTCCGGCCTGCGCCGGAATGACGACCTGGATTCCGGATCGAGTCCGGAATGACATGCGGCATTTTCATGCTTCGTTGTGACCCAACAGGGCATGGCGGTTAGAAGATAACCCTCACGTAAGGCGCTTCATCCCGATACATCTCCTCTATCACATCCTTGAACCTTTCCCTCAACACCTTGCGCTTGACCTTGAGGGTC
Source organism: Desulfatiglandaceae bacterium (assembly GCA_041753575.1). Lineage (GTDB taxonomy): Bacteria > Desulfobacterota > DSM-4660 > Desulfatiglandales > Desulfatiglandaceae > CG2-30-51-40. The sequence goes on along the minus strand of JBGSUA010000204.1, from coordinate 2,843 downwards.
GCCGTCAGTTCCCCGGTGTCCTTTGAAAAAGGCTTTGTTATCACTGCGAATCTTTTTATGGTTTCAAAGCGGGCAAGGTTTGAGTTGATCGTTGCGACCCTTTCTCTGAGGGCTATGATAAAGGATTCATTGCCGAGAACCTCCTCGATGGCTCCCGGGGGAATGCCCTTTTCAGCCGCAAGCCTCAAAGCCTCATCCGGATTGAGATTGAAGAGGGCTGTCAAGAATTTCTGCCTGTCCCCCAGGACTATCACCTGTTCAAAGAGAGGATCGGATTTGAAGAGGTTCTCTATCTTCTGGGGGGCGATGTTTTTCCCTCCCGATGTGATGATGAGGTCCTTTTTTCGGTCAACGATACGCAGAAATCCGTCCTCGGCAATTTCCCCTATGTCCCCTGTCTTGAGAAACCCGTCCTCTGTAAAGGCCTCCCTTGTCTCCTGCTCCATGGACCAGTATCCGGCAAACACATTTCCTCCCTTGACAAGGACCTCACCGTCTGGGGCGATCTTTATCTCAACGCCCGGCAGGGGGCTTCCAACCGTGCCGATCCTGTGGAAGGCAAGATTGCTCATGGTGGCAGGCGCCGTGCATTCCGTCATTCCGTATCCTTCAATGACCTTAATCCCGGCCGCATTGAAAAAGCGGATGATCTCCGGCGCGGTCGGCGCTCCTGAGGCTGTCATCCAGCGAACCCTTCCTCCCAGGGCCTCCTTAAGTTTCTTGAATATAAGGGCATAGGCGATCCTGTACTTAAGCTTAAGAAAGGCCGGGATGCCCATTCCCTGCTCTTCCAATAACACCATTTCAGTGCCTATGCGGTGGCCCCAATGAAAGACTTTCTGACGCCAGAGAGGTTGCTCTGCGACCTTCGCGGTAATCCTTTGATAGACCTTCTCGCAGACCCTCGGGACCGCCAGGATAAGAGTAGGCATCTTCTCCTGTATGTCCCGAACCAGTGTATCCACTGATTCGGCATAAGAGGCGGTGATCCCCACAAACATCCCGTAAAAGTGTCCCGCTATCCTTTCAAAGACGTGGCTTAAGGGGAGAAAAGGTACAGTGGAGTCGCTTTCATCAGCATATCTTGGTCTTATCCGGTCCAGGGCCTCCACCACAGCCATGATGTTTCCATGGGTGATCATGGCCCCCTTGGGTACCCCGGTGGTGCCGGAGGTGTAGACGATGGTAGCGAGATCCGAGGGAACTACCGCTTTCGAGAGCCCCGAAAACAGGGCAGGATTCTTCTGGTGTTCCTTCCTCCCGTCATCGATAACCCGCTCAAAGGCAAGCACCCAATCGGGCCTGTTTTTGGTCCCCTCGGAAGAATCCATCAGGATCACCCATTCAAGGGCCGGACAATCCTCCCTCGCAGAGGCGATCTTATCAAGCTGTGCCTCGTTTTCAACGACCACGGCCCTTGAGCCTGAGTTGGATAATATGTATGAGATCTCTTCGGCTGCCAGGGTCGGATAGAGCGGAACCAGGCAGGCCCCTATTCCCAGCACCCCCATGTCTGTGTAAAGCCACTCCAGGCGGTTTTCGGAAAGGATCGCAACCCGGTCGCCCTTTTTGATCCCCAGGCCATAAAGGCCCAGTCCCGTTGCCCTGGTCCTTTCATAGTACTGGTTCCAGGTAGTGGTCTCCCACACCCCCTTGAGTTTCTTCTCAACCGCCGTCCTCGACCCAAACCGCGCCACCCTGTTTCTAAAGACCTCATTGATAGTCTTTTCCATGAGCACACTCCTTTGAAAGGTAAAGGGGGAACAAAAACCAAAAGAGCCGTTTAAGCGCAAACTCTACTTAGGCTTCAGGCAAAAAGTCAACAGGGTGAGGAAGCCATAACCTGAACTCAGAAAGACAGTATCTCAAACGGACCACTCGATACAGAAAGACGGCATCAGGATTACCGCGGCACCAGATTCGATTGTTGTTCGCGTGATTGGCTGGGTGGAATCGGAAGGTGAGGAAAAGGCATCTGCCTATTGGCAGGTCTGGACAGGTTTATCCTAAAGAGAATAGAGGGTTCATCCAGTTCTTGCCTGCTTATTGGTTTTTAAGGGCTGAAAACGAGAAAAGTGAAGAATCTTGTTGCGTGATCAAAGAAAAAGGCATCTGAAAGACTGAAACTACGCTGGAACCCAATGCACCATTTTTGTCATTATTCAAGCTTGACACAAAAAGAAACTTGCTATAAAGGAGTCCCGTTAAAATCTTCCGTGTTGATCTATTTCATTTCAGCCTGGTTCTCCGAGGAGGAACGCCGTGAAAAACGCCCTGCCGACATTACGCTCAGTCCTATTTGTTCTAGCACTAACATCTGTGATTTCTCTGATGACGCCCAAAGCCGGATTTTGCGCCTCGAATGAAGCACTGAAAAAGCTGCACCCTGATCTCAGAAAGATAGCCTCTCAGGCAGGCCCCAAGATACAGAAGGAAGGCGTCAAGGTTGCAGCCGCAGCGGAACCGCTCCTTGTTCAGGTGATCGCATGGGTTGAATCAAATTCGGAGGGAAAACCATCCGAGATTGATCTTGCGCGCTATTTCATTGACTCCAAGATTTTTGGAAGACCGCCTATCAAGATAGGAGACAGGTGGTTGAGGGTTTATTTCGGAAAGACCGCGCCTCAGGCATTGATAAAGATCGCCTCGGTGGCCCAGGTTAGCAGTATGATGCCTGTTGTTACCGAGAGAAACGCCTGGCCTGACAACTGCCCAATCGAAGACCCAAAGGAACAGCCAAAGAAAGGTCCTGAAGACTGGGCAAAGCTAAGGGAAACAGCAAAAACCGTCTCCGCGCAAAGCCTTTCTTTCCAGGAGGCATTAGAAACACCTATGCCAAAGAG
>JBGSUA010000203.1:0-4035 GCA_041753575.1 Desulfatiglandaceae bacterium | reverse complement strand
AGCGTCTCTTGGAATCACACGACGAACTCTCTTCCCAGATCTGGATGCATTATCAGAAAGTATTATTAATGATCATAATGTAATAGGCTATGGGCCACCATCTCCTCCGGCTTTTTGGAAAAAGAGTAAAAAAACAGTAAGCACTTGATTCTGAGGATAACGGTCATTTAGCCATGATATTTTTCGTGGCCTTTTCAAGGGAGAGAAAGGTGGTCTTTTAGAAGGATTAATATAATGGACTCAGAAGCGCAACACTTTTTCCAATTATTTGAACAATACATAGCAACAACACTCAAGTGGGTTAGTTACATTACTGGAATTGCAACTATTATCGGTTTGGTTGCGCAGTTTTTTCAATGGGGCAATACTGGACCATTCGCCTACCTTAAAGAAAATTACCAAATTATATGGTTGGTCGCCGTTACAGCAATAGCATTTTTTCTTCTAATTTGGACATTACTTTTGCGCAGGCGATTTATGGGTGGATTCAAAGATAATTTCAAGGGCCATTTGCAGTCTAATTGGGATTTTGAAGGGCAATGGCGTATTCCTGAAAAGGGTACTCTGCTTGTGACAGGGCCGCAAGATGCGGGAGGGATTACAAAAGTTGGGGTACAATGGGAAAACTACACATTTTCATTCAAGGCTCGTATCATTAGAGACTGTCTCGGTGTTGTAGTGAGAGCTCAAGACTTAAGCAATTACTACATGTTCCAAATTAGGATCGACAGTATAAGAATGCATCGACGCGCTGCTATTCCTATGATTTCAAAAGAAATTGAACAACAAGAACAACCCACCTCGCAAATGCAACTAATTAAATTTAATATTGGATGGCAGATTTTTGATCCACCAACGCCCCTAAATCGTACTTTGAATGGTTGGTTTGATTTTAGAATAACAGTTCGTGGTGAATCAGTTCTTATCTATATTGATGATAACCTTGCTTTACAAACAGATTCATTCTTAAAAATTCCAACAGGCAAAGTAGGCTTTAGAAATTATGGCTCTGAAGAGGCCCTTGTTAAGAATGTCAAAGTAACACTTTTACAGTAGATAAAATACCTTTGAAGAGGGTACAGTGGATAAATACTACATGAGCCAAAAGTAAAAAAGTGTCTATATGGAAAATAAATATATCTCAGAACGCCTGGCAGGTATACAAAAAATCCTGGTGGCTGCACATAGCGCATCACATAAATTATCGGCTGCAACAAAGGGAAGAGAAAGAGAACTCCTTATAGATTTATTCCTTTCTAAAGTCTTGCCTCCTACTATTAGATTTGGCTGTGGAGAAGTTACCGACCGATATGGAGAAAAATCTGGACAATTGGACTTGGTTATAGAATCTCCACAATTGCCAGTACCGAGTTTTCCAATACCTGGCGTTGAATCCTCACGGCTTTATATAGCAGAAGGTGTCGCCGCAGCAATCGAAGTAAAATCCGATATAAAGAACCAATGGGAAGAGATCGAAAATACAGCCAATAGTTTAGCAAAGCTCCGTCGGGATACTCATGCTCTAGCAGCCTGTCGGAGAGGAAATTAGGTTCACCTCTCCGCCAACCAAAAATATAATTTTCTACCCATAATGATGAGGCAACTATCTGTCATAACTGATACGATCTTTACAAATAAAGGCAATTTTAGGCACAAGTCGGCGATAGCGTGCCTTTTCAGCCCGTATTGTTCCGGTAAGAAGGCACAGTAGCAGGCTATAATTTTGCCTCCATACATACTTACACTAACACATGCAGCCGTTTCAGGTTATAGGCTAAACATACCAGGCACCACTCGCCTGCAACCGCAATTGAGCCTCGCAGGGAGAACTGCCTGAAGCCCATCACCTCCTTGATAATACCAATAATCGGTTCCACCGTTGATTTGCGCAAGCCATAGATCCGTTTGCCAATCTCGGTCTTGAGTTTGAAGGCCATCTTGACCATTGGACTGGCATCCTCTGGCGGGGGCATTGGCTGGGAAGCAAAGCGTTCTTGCCAGCTTTTGTTGTGGCTGTCACGACCGGTAGCAATGTAGGGATCAATTCCCCTCTCCTGTAAGGCTTCGATGTTGGCTGGGCTGAAGTAGCCATTGTCCAGAGCTGCTGCTTTAGGCTTTCCCGCCTCAGCAGGAATAGCATCGATAGTGGGAATCGCCTCCTGTTTATCATTGGGATGATTGGATGTTGCGGGACTCACGATCAGACGACTATCTTGATCCACCGCCACTTGGGCGTTGTAGTCCTGGTTAAACCCATCATCACGGCTATTTTTCATGATCTGCGAGTCGGGATCGGTAAAGTTGTATTGATCTTTGGCCTTTGGCCCTGCTGTTGGCGGTTGGGGTGGCCGCCCACCAGGTTTGCGCCCTCTCTGGCGTGCCTTATCCTCTCGCTCGCGCATCTTGGCCTCATATTCAGCCCTTTGTGCTTCATAGCGCTCCTTTGCTCGCGTTTCCAGAACTGCTTTAGCCTGTGCCAGGTTGGTCAGCCGCTCCTCACGCAAAGTAATCTCAGACTCTATCTTCAACCCCTCTGGCAGATCTTGCTCTTCGGTTTTCTCCCCAAGAGCCATCAATTCCCTCACCTCCCTGCTCAATTGCTGCTCCCGTTCCAACAGCCGCCCATAACTGACAGCATGACTCTTGGACGCATCAGCATGAATCTTGCTCCCATCCACGCTGATGTTGCCCAGCTTCAGCACCCCCATCTCACGGGCTATGACCAGCACCTGGGCAAACAGATTGCTGATTTCCTCCAGAAACGTTTTGCGAAAATTGGCAATAGTGTCGTGATCCGGATGCAGCCCTCCGGCGATGAATCGAAAGGGAATCGATTCATAGGTTGCTTTCTCGATCTTACGCGAACTGAATACTCCAGTGGCGTAACCATAGAACAACAAACCCAGCAATACCTCCGGCGCATAAGCCATACCACCTATGGGCGCATAACGAGCGTATATGGCACTCAAGTCCAACAACGCTATCATGCTTACTATGAACCTTGCCAAATGGTCGGTAGGCAAGTACTCTCTTATAGATATTGTTTGTTCAAGAGATTTTTTATAGTCAACCCTTTTAAATCTGCAAGCCATCTCTTTTACCTCCTGCAAGTAATTTGTTGGCTCCTGCCAACTATATGTTTATTCTACCATACATTGTACTTGCAGGAAACAGACCTCTCCGACAAGCTCCTAGTACATGGACATATGCCCATCACTAAAGAGAAAATACCTTTATTCGCTGTGGGCTATGAAGGATGGAAAAAACCAAACTGTATCCAAAAACATCTCCGTAATAGCACCATAGCTGGTGTTCTTGTTATCCATCCAGGAATATTTATAATCAATCCACAGATCCTTGAAGGTATAAAAATGGATGAAACCACCGAAGATAATGCTTGGGCTCTTTGGAGTTTTATTGTATGCATTGAAAAAGCTATAAGTGGATATGGTATCATCGACTTAGATCCATCATGCTACTGATTAACGGCAGAAAGTGTAAAGCTCGTTAAGGCGAGGTTTATGGCACTGGGAGATGGAGAAAATTAAAAGGGATAGCTTTAGTTCGTCTTTCCGATGGATTTATGGGTAAAGCCGAGGTGCATTGGTATGAGGCTCATGGAATTGGTAAAAAAGAGATTAAATTAAAAAGGATGCTGTAAAAATAATTATAAAGGAGAAAAATATTTTGGGATTAAAATTTGTCATTTGTATTAATAATGAAAATTACTCCGCTTCTCTGGAATTGCGGAAAATCTATCAAGTGGTAGACGACGAACAAGCTGTCGAACACCATTATCTTCGAGTAATTGATGAATCAGGTGAGGATTATCTCTATCCGGCTGATTATTTCGTTCCAATTGAGGTCCCAAAGGCTGCGGAGAAAGTATTTTCATTAACAACGTAAGATTTATCAGATCAATAACGCATAAGGCTGGAGGACGAGCCTTCGCAGGAATGACAGGATTGAGGCCGCTTTAGCTGAATACTGGTAGACTTATACGGTATTTCCCTCTTCTTTCTGCCTTTGGTGAAT
>JBGSUA010000202.1:0-5405 GCA_041753575.1 Desulfatiglandaceae bacterium | reverse complement strand
GAAGGCAAGGAGTACGTCATGGAATCACTCGTTGCCATTCATTCGTATCGGGCAGCGCTCGACACTGAGAGTGGCTCTCTGGTAGATGCACTTGCCAGTTATGATCGCGCAATAGAGCTTACCGAAGGTTTAGTCGCGAGTGGACAGATAGAGCAGCGTGAGAAACTTGCAAAGTTTTACTCGCAACGATTGAAGCCACTCGCAGCTATGGGGGAGAATGACCTAGCGATCGAAAGTCACGTCCGGGCGATCGAGCTTTTGGAGGACCTCTATAGGGAAGGAAGGCTCAAGGATCTCTCTTTGCTGACTCGACAGAAGCGGGATTATGCGACTGCCCTCGCTGCGCGAGGACGAGCTGATGATGCTATTGCCTATCTTGGCGAAGTCTTGGATTTCTGTGAGGTAGAGAGTGATATTACCGGTGTTGTAAATACGTTGAATAGGCGTGGATATCTGCTGATGGAGATGGCACGTATGGAAGAAGCCCTGGGAGACTTTGAGCAAGCGGTCGAGATGCGCAGGAGGCTCATGATCCAAGGGGATTCAAGTCTTTCAGTGGACTTGGCGGCTGCGCTTCATAGCAAGGCAGAGTGTCTCGAGAGGATGGGACAGCTCGAAGAAGCCCTCAAACTGTATGACGAAGGCAAGGTGCTCGTCGAACACTGCACCGACGCAACCGCCTCGTCGTGGGCCAAACAAATTCAGAGTGAACTGGAGGATCTCCGGACAAGGTGCGAGCAGGGCCTTCGTAGCCTGAGATGAAGATCATAGAGAGACAAGGCGGTTGCTTGCTTGTTGGTGATTGGCATAAAGCAAGATATACGGAACATTCTTCTCACGATGTCGAAATCATGAAACTTACAGACAATGATCTAAACCTTCAAAGGTTCGGTAATTATCTTGCAATTATCTATTCACTGCTTATAGGAAAAGCCAGAGTTGTGACTGATCGAATTGACATGTAGAGATGTCCTTGCTGTTAATGTTAAAATGAGGAGCAAATGCAATGTTTGAAGGGCTAAAAGTTTACATATCGTCAACATCCGTCGATCTGGCGCAATACCGGGCGGAGGTAATAGCGGCACTTCGGAAATCCGGATTTTTTCCCATTTGCATGGAAGACTACGTCGCCCAGGACAAGCTGCCTGTGGACAAATGTCTGGGAGATGTTGCAAGGTGCGATTTATATGTAGGGATATTCGCATGGCGTTATGGTTTCACTCCTCCGGGATATGACAAATCCATCACGGAACTCGAATACCGAAAAGCCTTGGAAAAGGGAATCCCAACGCTTCTCTTCCTGCTGGACGAAAAGGCCGACTGGCCCTCCGAGTATTGCGATACCCGGCAGGATGCCGCACGGATAAGCGCCTTGCGGGAGGAATTTCAACTTGGGAAAACCATCAACTGGTTTCCTGCCAATCCGGATAAACTTGCCAGTGTGGTTCAGGCTGCGCTCACCCATGCAGAACGGGAAATACACCTTGCCAGCTACGCAAAGCTGCAGGCGGAACGTTATGCCGAAGTGAGTATTGCCTCAACGCCGGAACAGGCGGCCTCCGTGCAGCAGGCCATGGCCCTTTTGCAGGAAGCCATGAAGCAACAGGCAGCCCAGGCCAGCCAGACAAAGCGAAACCCTGTTCCGATTCTGCTTCCAAAACTCAAAGGAGTCTTTGTTGATCGTGAGGCGGAGCGAGACACCCTCTATCATTCGCTTATGACCGATGATAAGCGCCTGGTGGTCATTGTTGCCCCCGGTGGTTATGGGAAAACGGAGCTTACCACCAAGGTACTCAGTGAGATAGCCCCCTCCAATAATATCAACAGGGATGATATCCAGGGGATCCTTTACCTGAAATGTGTAAGAGGCGATATTACGCTGGGGCATATCTTTTCAGAAGCGGGGCGAATTGCGGGTAAACGCGATGAATTCAGGGACGTCTATGCCAGCAAGGAATTGACACTGGCCAGAAAACTGGAATACTTTTTCAGTGAATTGAGCAAAGCCGGGAATATATGGGTGGTCATGGACAATTTTGAAGACCTCCTTGACCCGGCGGATGATAGCATCCGCGATGAGGAAATCCGTGAATTTTTGGAGACATCAGCGGGCGTGGAACATACGATCAGAATGATCGTGACAAGCCGGGCCGTTCCCAGTTTTAAGGGAAGCCGCAAGCTTGAGAAGATCGATCTCAGCAAAGGTCTGCCTGAAGACCAGGCGATCCGGTACCTGCGGGAAGAAGGCCAGGAATATGGACTTGATCATGAGGACGAGGACGTCCTTCGTGCCTTTGTGCGGAGAGTTCACTGCATACCGAAGGCACTAGAATCGGTGATCGGATACCTGGAAGAACATTATCCCGCTGTCACCCTGCGGGACATTATTGCAAAGGAGGAATTTTTTGTTGATTTCGATCGCCACGATTTCGAAAACGGTTTGAAAAAACTCATCTTTGAGCAGATCAAAATTCAGGCGCCCGATGCCCAGCTTCTTCTTTCCGTTCTTTCCATCTTTTCCAAACCAACTCCACTCGCGGCACTCCGCTACCTCCTGCCTGCCATAGGACCTGCTGACTTTGCCGCCCTTCTTACCCGTCTTGAAAAAAACAGGCTCCTGAGTCAGAACAACAATTATTATGATCTGCATCCCTTAGTGAGATCCTTTGTGTATGAGCGAATACCGGAGACGGCACCGAAAGGTCATTATGATGGTGAAAACCCTTCAGTTGGTTTGTTGGTTCTTTCTCGTTCGGTCCTTCATAGCCGGGCAGCGGAATTCTTTTATGAACTGCGCAAACCAAAGGAAGAGTGGAAGACCATCGACGATCTTGAGCCGCAACTCCAGGAGATTCTTCACTTGGTAAGAGCGGGACAATATGATACGGCTGCACGTGTACTGTGCATCATTGATTTTAACTACCTTCAGCTCTGGGGCTACCCCAAGCTCGTTATTGAGTTGAGAGAACAGCTTCTCGGCAAACTTCAAGACGAAGATCTGAAGGCGACAAATAGTGGTTACCTCGGAAATGTATATTATGATATCGGTCAGGTCAGAAAAGCCCTTGCCTACTATGAAGAAGCATTGGAGATTGACCGAGCCCAAAAGAACAAGAATGGAATATGCGCCTGGCTCGGCGAACTCGGTAATGTCTGGACCTACCTTGGCGAGACAAAAAAAGCCATCGAGTATTACGAACAGGCGCTGACGATATCTCGGGAAATAGGGGATAAAATATTAGAAGAAACCCATCTCGGCAATCTAGGTAACGCTTATTTCTACTATGGCGAGACAAAAAAAGCTATCGAGTATCACGAACAGGCGCTGACGATATCTCGGGAAATAGGGGACAAAAGGGGAGATGGATACAATCTCGGCAATCTCGGTAGTTCCTGGTCCGTACTCGGCGAGACCAGAAAAGCCATCGAGTACTACGAACAGACCATAGAAATAGCCAGAGAGACAGGGGACAGAAGAGTGGAAGGCACATCTCTCGTCAACCTCGGCAGTGAATGGTTCGACCTCGGCGAGACCCGAAAAGCCATAGAATACTATGAACAGGCGCTAATGATATCTCTGGAAACAGCGGGAAGAAGAGTGGAAGGCGCATGCCTCGGCAATCTCGGCAATGCATGGTCCAAACTCGGCGAAACAAAAAAAGCCATCAAATTCTATGAAAAGGCGCTGACTATTGGACAGGAAATTGAGGACATAGAAGGAGAAAGATCCTGGCTCGTTGGTCTCGGAAATGCGTGGTCCGACCTCGGCGAGACCAGAAAAGCCATAGAATACTATGAACAGGCGCTGACGATATCTCGGGAGACAGGGGACAGAAGCGGCGAAGGGAAACGTCTCGTCAACCTCGGTATTGCATGGTCCGACCTCGGCGAGACAAGAAAAGCCATAGAATGCTATGAACAGGCGCTGACGATATCTCGGGAGACAGGAGACAGAAGCGGCGAAGGAGCTGATCTTGGCAACCTGAGTAATGCCTGGTCCGCTCTAGGCGAGACGCGCAAAGCTATCGAGTTTCACGAACAGGCGCTGGCCATAGCTCGTGAGATAGGGGACAGAAGAGGCGAAGGATTCTGCCTCAGCAGCATGGGCGGCGAATATCTTAATCTTAATAAATCCAATGAAGCCAAAGTACTCTTTGAGGAAGCAATAAACATTGGACAAGAAACCGGCTATCATTACGGAGAAGGGGCGCGACTTGCAGGATTGGGTCTTTCACATTTCATGAGTGGTGACGCGGGGAAGGCCATCGAGTGCTACGAACAGGCGCTTACCATTGCCCAGGATATAGAGTCACCTGATCTGGTTTCACACATTTTGAGCGAGTCAGGATGTGCGCACCACCATCTTGGTCAGATACAGGAGGCGGAAGAGAATTATAAAGAGTCGCTCGCGTTTAATATGCACTCGAATAACTACCGCTCTGCGGCATTTCTCGGCATACTCTGGATAGGAAAGGGATCTGATTCAGAATCCAAGGCATGCCTGAATCAGTCCGTTGCTCTCTGCCGTGAAGCACTTGCTAAAACGCCCGGTCTCTATGAACAAACTTACACGCTTGCTCTTGTCATGCTCGCCCAGGGCACATCAGAAGAGGCTCTTCAGACCTGCCGGAAGGCTCTTGAAATATGTTCGGCAAAAGGTGTTGTCAAAAGAGCACTCATGGATCTGGAACTTCTCGAACGAGCCGCGCCGTCTACACCCGGCTTATCGCAAGTTAAGCAACTACTCAATGATGCGATGGCGAAAGATGATGGCTAATTATGAACTTGTACAAAGTGATGCAGGCAGACAAATCATAAAATATTGTTCTGTTGTCACTCATCAATCTATTTAAGAATATATTTCCTACATTTTGGGCATTGTGTTCGTCCACTTCCACAACTTGAACATAGATGGAGAAAACATGAGGGGCAGTATTTTGCTCCCGGCCAACTTGGATCATAGTCAGTCTTGCCACACTTGAAACATGGGACTTTCGTTTTCGACATAAAACACCTCCTGTTTAGATTAATTGATTCCATTTCCTATCAATGCTGTTTTGTCACTATAAGAAGGCTTAATGATGTTTGGCTGTTCAAACAAATCGGTTTTTTTCTATGAATGAATCAACTTTTAAAAAAAATTCCGGTATACTTCTCTAATTGCAACGTTGAGGACCGAGTTGTATCTGCAAATATTGATATTTGAGTTTATCGAATAGAAACGGTGCGGCTCGTTTCCGATCGTTACTCTATTAACAACCGCATAAATGATCTACACAACTTTCAGCTCTTGCAATGATGCTTTTGTGAATTTCCTTAGCCTTTGCATTTTTTTTGACTGAAGCCAAAACTTTTTCTTCCTTCTTTGGTTTTGCCACTATTTTCACTAAATATCACCTCCTCTT
>JBGSUA010000201.1:0-5497 GCA_041753575.1 Desulfatiglandaceae bacterium | reverse complement strand
TAGACGAATTTCTGCTTCTGACTCTCCATTCTCTGCACCTTCCAAGCCATCGCATACCCCCTTCACAGAGGGTCTGCATTTGTTCAAAAAGTGTAAAGTATGATCCTTGAGAAGTGTAAAGGATGATCCTTTACTGTACCTGCGCAGCAGTATCGAGCACTTAAGGATATTGATTATGTAACGAAGCTCTCTGTCCGCAGGGCAATCTTCTCCTGTCGCGTTTTACCTGAGATGGATATTTTGACGACAATTATCCCCGCTTTATACTCTCTGCGTTCGGACGATGACTATCCTTTCTGTGAAGGTGCCGAGAATGGACAACTCGCAGAATAATGGCAAAGCTACAAAGGACGACGAAGCCGATTGAGGTGATGATGATGAACCATAGAGTTTTTCCTAGGGTGGCAGAGGAGCTTGTCGTGCCCATGGAGGAATCTAGCAATCCCACTTCTACGGCAAGGGGCGGAAGCCAAAGGGAAGCATCCTCCGTGGCAGCTGGAGAGGACTCCACGGCGGATAGTGGACTAAGCGACGGGGCGGGCGCCAAGACGAGTACCGGTGCAATCTCACGGGCTATCACCGGCGCGATATCGTCAGCGTTGGCTAAGCTTGTGATATCCATCTCCATCCTCATGCTAACAAAATATTTGGTAGCTAGAGTGTCCGTTGCTGAGAGAAGCAGAGACTTATGGAAGCCTGCATATGCATTTCTGTAATTGCGTTTATCGAATTCGCGTATAGATATGCCAGTTAGCGCATGTGCCGCTGCTCTTCGTAGGCCCTCATCCTCATTGATTTCTGAGACTCCTGCTGAGATGATCGAAAAGGCATTATTAAAAGAACCGGCCTCATAAGCGGTCGTGGCCTGATTGATCGAATCGCTTCCTGTCTGCGCCAATAAACCCGGTGTAATGAGAGAAAAAAAGAGAATGAAATGAGCCCACCGCCCGATATGTTCCATGGCCATCTCCTATTCCGGGATGACGACGGACACATGACCGTAGCGTCCCGTGGGCATATCCGCAATCGATACCCAGCTATTCATCAGGATGCCAGTCAGGTCAAGCTTATAGACGGCTGAATGTCCTGTCGCATTTGATCCCGTTAAGTCCAGCGTACCGCCGAAATTGAAGAAACTGTCCCCTACGATGGCCGCAGATCCGAAGCCGACGCTGAGGGGATAGGGGTTTGGAGGAGATCCAATCCATGCCTGGGGAGCGCAAAAAGGATAGTTAAGATACTGAAAAAGGTTCGACGGGCTACTGAGAGTGGTTTCCGTTGTCCCGACGATGCAATTGGCTGATGTCATAGTAAGGGCCGAGAATCCACCCACAAGAAGTATCTTAGCAGGGCCATTCGCAGGGACGTAGACAGCTCCCGCGACACCCGTCCGTGGTGTTGAAATGACAACCTCGGTCATGCTAGTCAATGCATCGGCTGAGATCATGAAGCCATCATGTGCCGAGCTTGCAACCGTGGCCGCTGCATTCCTTCCGCCTATGTTGTAAACCACGTCGTTGAAAGCATAGCAGAAACGCTCAGAGGTAGCCGTAGTCGCAAAATTTGTATGGGCAGTCCAACTACCAGGGTTACCAATGGTGTATTCATAGGTAGTAGTCGTTCCTGCCCAGGGAGCGCTCGCGTCGCCGCTTGTTCCGCCCATTACATAGATCTTGTCGTAGACGCGAACCGCCGTGATATTAGCCCTCGGGAGCCAACCAGCGGAGGCACCAGCTGACCAGGAGTCAGCCTCTATGTCGTAGATCTGTACAGCGTTTTGCACTTCACCGATTGAATTAAAGCCGCCGAACACGAGTATGAGGTGGTGGCCGTCGCTTACGCGCTTTGCTGCGGTCGCACCTGCAAAGCTCACCGGTATGGGGAGGCTGGGTTGGCCAGGAAATGTCGCGCCAGAATACCATGTGTTCGTGGTTGGATCATAAAGATCCATCGTGGTAACAACCGTCGCTGTCGTGTTGCCGCTCAGGCCTCCTATCATCCAGATGCCCTGCAGTTTTGTGGAAAGAGTCGGTTCTTCAGCTATAGGTGTTGGTGTTGGTGTTGGTGTTGGCGTTGGCGTTGGCGCCTCTGCAATGGTATCAACGTAAAACTCGGCGGAAAAGCTATCCGGTCCGAGATTCCAAGTATGGCGAATGCGATAGAAATAGCGCATGCCTGGGGAAAGGTTTGAGAGTTCCTGTTCATGAACCGTTCCAGGGGTTTGGGAGAGAAGCGTAGAAAAAGCATAGACATCGCTTACTATCCCATATTCGACAAGGTGTCTAGCAGATACATTGGTGTTCCAGGATAGGGCGATGTTTCTCGTAGTAGGAACTGCTGAGGGTGCGTCAAGGAGGTCTACACTGATTGTGAATGAAGGGTTGAAAATAAGATCTCCGCAAGCCAAAAGCCCGAAAATGCTAAGGGCTAGGAGTCCAGCTCGCGATATAAATGTTCGCATGTTCATCATATCCCTCCAAGGATCCCAGCGGATAAGGCCAAGAAAGGTTTATCGTTCTGGAGATAGGAATCAAAACGCAGCTGGGCGCGCAGGCTGAAAATCTTGAAGAGTTCAAAATCAAAACCGGTTTTTATAAAGGCTCCCGCACATAATTCGCCAAACATCGAAGGAACAGAAAACGGATCCGTAGCGCGCACATAGAGAGCCCCTGCTCCCAACTCCGCGAAAGGAGTCAGGATGCGAATGATCGATGGTTTCGTGCGCCACGCTAGATAGCGAAAGGATACAAATGGTTCAAGCGTAATGAAAGCGTAATCCACGCTCGGTACCGCATTAAAGTTGGTGAAGGAATAGGTGAAATCCAATCCTATCGATAATCCTCGAATACCGGAGATGCTGTACGCGCCGAGCCCCTCGATCCGGATGGCTGATCCAAAGGAGCCGCTGGATTCGCCTATGGGGAAATACCATGATGCCCCGGCCTTGGCCTGAAAAGGATTGCCGGAGTACCGTCGGCCTTGCATCGGTTCGATGATGGACCGAATGCTTGCTTTGGGAATGGTAAGGACACCAAAATCGATATCAAGGAAAATTCCGATATCTGGTGCATAATCAACGATCGTACCCCTCAGGATGGATCCATCCATCAGTTCCACCCTGACCGGGAGATCAGTAAGAACATCGATATCCGCTTCTGTACGAATAATGCGGCTCGCCATCAATCGGACTTCCCTGTCCATGAATTGGTAGGAGGAATACCCCTGCTCGGTTTGGATGATCGTTCCGATGAAGATAAATCCTTCCTCTGTGAAGACCACCTCAGCTGAAAGAATTGTTGTAATGAAAATGAAGGAGAGGAGGAAATAAAGGGATACCCTTTGAATGGATCGGACCATTTTCAGCCTCCTTAAAGTAGGGTTCCGAAAAGCCCCATGATCAAGGTACAGATGTGTTAGTTGCAAAAGCGAGTGAAAAAGAAAGAAATAGCAATATCGGACCAAAACACTTGCTTAATAGGACATACACCTACGCTCGCGTTGCCAATGCTCCTGCCTGAGTATGGCAGGAATCGGTAATTGGAAAAAAGTGATTGTAGAAAGCGTTATAAGAGCTACTACTCCGGGCGGCTCTAGGCCCCATGAGAAGGAAGCGGTCCTACGCCATCAAAAAAAACATTCCGGAGAACCTGCTCAATTTATAAAAAAATCCGTAAGGATTTTCGTCATTGACACAACCAATGAACCGGGTCAAGCACATGAGAAATCAAAAAATCAAACTTCAGCAAGCTGACAAAATTCATCTCTCTCCAGCCTTTTTTGAAAATCTCCACCCAGGCGCTTGGAATTAATGCTGATTCGCTGT
The DNA here is from genome assembly GCA_041753575.1 of Desulfatiglandaceae bacterium. GTDB lineage: Bacteria > Desulfobacterota > DSM-4660 > Desulfatiglandales > Desulfatiglandaceae > CG2-30-51-40. The sequence goes on along the minus strand of JBGSUA010000201.1, from coordinate 1,674 downwards.
AGTCTACGCCTGTAGGACTGGGTGAAGGCCTCTGTAGGAGATGAAACCGTCTCCACGTAGGACATTGGCGCGGCACAATGCCTCATCACATGAACGGTTCCAGCCAATCAGGGAGAAACGAGCTTGAAAAAACCCGCACTCTTCCTCTCATCGCCGCGAGAAGGCCCTTTTCATGTTTTAGCAATATCCCCAATCTCCCTCATCTCCCTCATCTCCCTCATCTCCCTCAATGCGCTCTTGGGCATTTCTTGCGCTCCCCTCACCGAACTATTTATGAGGATTGAAATCGAGGAGAAGTTCGATGTCCCCGAATTCGTACGGTCAGATCTTGCGTCCATTTTTCCCCTAGGTAGCTATGAGGCCATCCTAGATAAGACCTACCTGTTTTCTGCGAAGGACGTTAGCCACGATCCATACGGTGGGTTTTATGATTCGATGGGGGACCGTCTCTATCTTAACCGCACGATCCTTGAAAGCAGCGAGGAATACCTGGCTCTCATCATGACCCATGAAACCATGCACTATTACCAAAAAACCGTGGAAGGCTTCATTTTCGGAGCAGTGGCTGACGGGGACTACATCCCGGAACCGGGAAAGGAGGTCTATGGGGCAGAGGAGGAGGCGGTGATGACCATGCTCTGTCTTAAGGCCATCCTCCATCCTCAGTCCCCGGTAATCTCGGTTTCCCTGGGAGATTCACAAGTAGCCTCCGTCACGAGGAAGGATCTCAATAAATTCTATGTTCCCTATCTGAACGGACGTGGCTTCACCCTGTCCGACTTTTAATACGCGCAGTTTCCGTTCACAAAGCGAACATACTGCCTATAAACCTTTTATCATTTCACGCAGTTCTTCTTTGGTCTTACCCAATTTTTTTTGAAGCCGCCCGAGGAGCTCCTCTTCCTTGCCTTCGGCGAACATAAGGTCATCATCGGTCAATTGCGCGAAGCGCTGCTTGATCTTCCCTGCCACCTCGTTCCATGCACCCTTGAATACCAATCCGTTCATGTTTTTCTCCTTTTCTCTCACCGAGGTCGGATTATTCCGCCCGCCCCATTATCAATGTACAGATGTATGGAGAGAAAAAGCGCGTAAAAAGCAAAGAAACAACTATAGATGCCTACTTGCTCACTGAATAGGACATACTCCTACGCTTGAGCTGCCAATGCTCCTGCCTGAGGATGGCAGGAATCGGCAATGAGGAAAGAGCGATATTACAGAGTGATATTCAAGATATCCTGGGGAGGCTCCCGACCATGCGGAGGAAGTAGAGCTACGCAAGGAGTTATGTCATAAACCCGGCCGATAGCCGGGTCAAGCATAGGGTGAATTTAAAATCAGGCGTCAACGTTGCTGAGGGCATTCATCTTTTTCAGTACCCTTTTCTTGCCCTTGAAGAGAATCTTCCATTGATAGCTACGCAGGAAGTGATAGGAAAAGTTAGCCGCAAAGGCTCCGCCTCCACCCTTTGCTGTTGCAGCCTAAACCCCCGATTTCGGTGCTTATACCGCCTCGCTCAATTTTTGCGTGGGCATTGCATTCCGCTTGACGGCATTTCCAGCCACACGGATGCCCTTGCCGCAGCCCCCTGAGGCAATACCACGGTCATGAGGACAGTCTACCCCCACCCCGTCGAGCTGTCAAAGCCTAATATTAGGCTCTGACCGCCCTCCC
>JBGSUA010000200.1:0-5035 GCA_041753575.1 Desulfatiglandaceae bacterium | reverse complement strand
GAGCCTCCCAGATCGTTTACCACTACCTTTGCCCCTCTCTTCGCAAGCTCCAGGGCATAAGCCTTTCCCAGCCCCGCTCCGGCGCCGGTCACTATCGCAACCCGGCCGTCAAAACGGATAGAGTCCTTATCCGCCATCTTGGGAGCAGTTCCAGGGAGGGGAACCGCCTTCCAGAAATAACCGGTAAAACCCCTCTCCTTATCAATGTAGCGTCTTCTAAAAACCAGCCTTGCCTTCTGGCCAACCTTTACGTCAGCCAGGACGCAATCGGTAAAATCAGCCATGAAGCGGCCGCCTCCGTCAAACTGAATCATCCCGTATATGGCAGGCGGGTCAACCGACACTGCCAGAAGATCCCCGGTAAAACTCTTCACCGAGGCGCTCAGCTCTGAGAACTCGTAGTCTTCCTGCGTGTGAAGGGCCCCGCAGTCGGGATTGACGCAGATATCCATCTTGGGAAACTGCGGGGTTCCGCAGGCCGTGCATCGTCCTCCGACCAGCCCGGTTATCATCTTCCTCTTACGCCATAGAACCGTCATCGCCGTCTGGGTCGGGGCCTCGGCCCTTATTCCCATCTCTGTTTCGATAAGGCCTCTGAACTTGAGGAACCTGGGGTAGTTGTCCGTTACCAGTTTGTTCTCAAGGGACCCCTTTACACCCCTGCGGGTGGCGATGGTGGATATCTTATCCGTCGCCCGGAAATAGAGTGCGTCACAGCCCTGTCCAAAGCCCGCAAGCAGAATCCTGTCGCCAGGCTTTGCCTCCTCAAGTGCCTTGACCAGCATAACCAGTGGATGGGCTGCCCCTGTCTCTCCGCATACCTCATGGAGGTTATCAACTACCTTTTCAGGGCTCGCCCCGAGCTTCTTTGCTATAGCGCGGTGTTCGGCCTTGAAGAAGCAGGGGAAAACCAGTTTATCCACATCGTCCATGGAGATGGAAAGTTTGCTCAAAAGCCCGTTCACCGCCTGAGGGATGATCTTGGAATATCCCTCATCCCTGACCCACCTCTCTTCCCACATGTAGTCATAGATCTTCTGGGCGCCTCTGTAGTGATCCACAAAGTCGCAGGCGATGCTGTATGAACCCAGATACTCGGCCGCAACATCCGTGTCTCCGGCCAGAACCGAGGCAGCTCCGTCTCCGAACCACATCTCATAGAAGTAGGCTGATTTGGCCTCGCGTTTGTCCGAGGCTGTGACAAGAACGCTCCGTCTCTCCCCGCTTTTCACTGCCTCAAAGGCCGTAACCAGGGCGCTTGTGCCGGCCCTGAGTGAAGTTGTGAAATCCTCCGCCATTATCTCATCCTTGAGGTTGAGGGCGGTCTTGACCAACCCGGCACACGAGCGATCCGCAAAGGGAAGAGTGGTTGAACAAAGATACATTCCGTCAATACTTGGGCGGTCGCATCCCTTTATGCAGTCCCTCGATGCCTCAACGGCCATCGTGATTGTGTCCTCATCCCAGTTGCAGAAGGATCTCTCGCCTTGGGCCACCATGATTATGGCGGGCGCAAACCATCCCATGTTCTGCACGATGCTCATACGGTTGAGCCTTAAACGCGGGATGTAGCCCCCGTAAGAAACTATTCCGATCATCTATGCTCCTCCTTGTGAAACCGTTAAAACTTAAACAGCTTTTCAACGAGCTGCGATTTCATAAGATCACCTTCAATCTTGAGCTTTCCGCCCGTGTAAGCGGCCATGGCCTTGAGCTCCCCCTTGATGAGCTTTATGTAGTCCTCATCAACCATCTTTATAGTGGTTGTGGGTGATTGATGCCTTCCTTCCGCCACGCTGCACGTCCCATCCTTCACAGTAACATTCCAGGAGCCGCCCGCAGGCCCGGAGATCTCAAACTGGAAAACCACATTAACTCCAGCGGCTTTGTCCGCCTGGAATGCTTCAGACATGCGCTCGAATATCTTCTTAACTGTCAGACCCTCGGAAGGCGAGGCGCCTTCGGCGACCTTTTCGCCGCTGAAGGCATCCAGCATTGGGCCGAAGGCCTCTGTGGCGTTTCCAAACTCCCTTGCCCCATCGAGGGATTTGATCTTTCCCATGGCCGCCGCAACCGCCTCGGGTGTAGGAATCTCTCCCCCGTCTCCGATGACCGCCCCGTCTCCGGTTAAAATTGCTACTCTGTTGAAGTATCCCATTCCCGCGTTATAGATCCGGCCTGTGACCGGGCATTCCTCGCTTGCGAGAAAGAGCACCATCGGGGCGACAAACTCAGGTTTGAGCTTGGCAAAGATCTCCGGCGGTAGTATGTCCTCCGTAAGCCTCGTGCCCGCTATCGGGGCTACCGTGTTCACTTTGATATTGTGCCTCTCCCCCTCAAGTTTCACCGTGTTCATGAACCCTATCAGCCCCATCTTCGCAGCAGAATAGTTCGCCTGACCGAAATTGCCGTAGAGTCCCGCTGCGGATGTCGTAAAGATGATCCTTCCGTATCTGCCCTCCCTCATCTTCTCGAAGGCCGGCCTCGTCACATTGTAGGCCCCCTTGAGATGCACATCCATCACAGCGTTCCACGTCTCAGGCTCCATCTTGGCAAGGGTCTTGTCCCTCAGGATCCCTGCGTTGTTTATCAGTATGTCGAGCCTTCCAAAGGACTTGATCGCCGTTTGAACTATCCCCTCCCCTCCTTCGGGAACGGCAACAGAGTTGTAGTCGGCAACCGCCTCCCCTCCGGCCTTCTTTATCTCTTCCACCACCGCGTCCGCCGCCATGGTGGAGCCTCCTGTGCCGTCTCTGGAGCCTCCCAGATCGTTTACCACTACCTTTGCCCCTCTCTTCGCAAGCTCCAGGGCATAAGCCTTTCCCAGCCCCGCTCCGGCGCCGGTCACTATCGCAACCCGGCCGTCAAAACGGATCCCCTTCGGCTTGCTTCGGGCCTCCAGTTCCGCCCGGCTGATCCACTCCACTATGCCCCTGTCTATGATCACCTCTCTAGTTTGATCGTTGATGGTGCGGAAATAGGCCTTGCCTTCCTCGACCTTCCAGATCTGTGTAGTTATGGGCACCCCGGGATAGAGCACCTTTGAAAACCTTGTCCTGAATCGGCTCATGCGCTCGGGTTCCCCTGGAAAGAGGTGTCTTATTACCGCCCTGCAAGCATAGCCGTGGGTGCATAGCCCGTGCATTATGGGTTTTTCAAAGCCGCTCGCCCTGGCAAAACCCGGATCCACATGAAGTGCGAAGATGTCTCCTGAGAGCCTGTAAATAAGCGGCTGATCAGGCGCCGGGGAGGCATGTTCTTCGAAATCCGGCGCCGTGCCCGATATCTCCACCGCTTCGCTCGGCCCCGGCTCCCCTCCGAATCCTCCATCCTTCCTGCAGAAGATCGTGAAGATATTTGTAAACAACTTCTTTCCGTTGCTGTGGAAGGTATCCGCCTCCGCCACCACCAGGGCTCCCTTTCCGGGACCCTTGTCATACATGTGGGTGATCGCCCCTTCCGTTATGAGTGCCCCCTCCGTGGGAATAGGGTTGTGAAAGATAATGTCCTGCTCGCCGTGGAGGATTCCTGACAGATCCGCCTCGGAGCTCATCCCAACCTGCGCGAGAAAGTCAAAGACGCTTGCTATGGAAAAACTCGGTATGACCTTCAGAGAGCCTTCATAGCAATACTCAAGTTCACCAAATCCAGCGCCCACTCCAAGCGAGTACAGGACCACATCCTTCCAAGTGTAGTCACGCCTGATCGGCCCGATCTTCTTACCGACCACATTCAGGTTAAGAGCCATTCCTTCTCCTCCTTCACTTTCTAGTTAGCGCAAAAACAAACAAAACCTGCCCATGTGCCATCTCACGGAAACTTTATCCCGGTGTCGCGGCCGCCTCATCCGGCGGGGCTCCCAACTCGCAAGGCTGCTTCCCCGCGAAGGCCGGGACAAGAATGAATTTGAGCGTCTCCCTTACATGGGTGACATATTCCTTCTTCTCCAGATCCAGCATGGGCCTGAAAAAGCCTTCTCCCGAAATGAAATTGTGGATGGTGTTCATTATGGCAAGGACCTGCATCCTCGCCCTTGTAGAGATCCTGCTTTTGTCTTCAGATAGATTCATGGAACGGGCAACATCAGAGATGAGCTCTGGAACATGGATGTCGTGGCCTGTCGGGTGCCTTGTCTTGGTAAAGTAACGGAAGAGTATGAGGTTGGAGATCTCGGGGTTGTCGAAAAGATAATCGGTCATCATATCTATGGAGGTCTCCATGCGCTCGGCTAGGGGCCTTCCGTGTATGATCTTCTCAACCTCGGAGAGCTTTAATTTCAGGTCCTCGTAGATGTCTCTGATGACCGCTTCATAAAGATCGCCTTTTTCTCCCCAGTGGTAGTAGAGGGTTGATATGTCTATTTCCACCTCTTTGGCGATCATGCGGGTGGTGGTTCCGTGAAAACCGTATTGACCGAATACCCGGCGGGCAGCCTTGAGGATCTTAGCCTTCATGGAATCAGGTGCCATGCGGGCCTTTTCAAGAGGTGTAGCCATTAGGACTCCATCGCTCGTTTCCATCAAATGATGGAGTAAAGATAAGGCAAAAAGATTTTTCCTGTCAAATCCTTTTTTATTTCCCTTGACACATCCCGTCTCTCTGGTAGGAATGTGACTTTGTCAGGATAGAACCCGGGAGAAAAGGAGATCTTTAATGTTTCAGACCGAGATTACAAGAAGATTAGGCATAGAGTATCCCATCGTCGGCGGCACCATGATGTGGATAAGCGATCCGGAATTTGTGGCCGCGATATCCAACGCGGGCGGGCTTGGCATCCTTGCGTCCGCCATGTACCAGACCAAAGAGGAGTTTGCCAGCGCCGTTGACAGGGTCTTTGAGTTGACGGGCAGGCCCTTTGCGGTAAACCTCAACCTTTTTCCCATGATGCGTCCCATAGACAACAATGAGTACCTGGATGTGCTTGTCTCAAGAGGGGTCAAGATCGTTGAGACCTCAGGCCATTCAGCCCCCGAGGACCTTGTTGGCCGCTTCAAGCATGCGGGAATGACATGGATTCACAAGTGCGTGGGCGTGC
>JBGSUA010000199.1:0-8135 GCA_041753575.1 Desulfatiglandaceae bacterium | reverse complement strand
GATACCATTTGTTGATTTGAAAGCGCAGTACGACGGCATCAAAGAGGAAATAGACAAGGCAATTTCGGATGTCATATCGAAGACCGCCTTTGTGGGCGGGCCTTTTCTGGAATCATTCGAAAAGTCATTCGCGTCCTTTTGCGGGGTGAAGAACTGCGTCGGGGTCGGAAACGGCACGGATGCACTATATATTGCCCTGCGCGCGCTGGGAATCGGCCCGGGCGACGAGGTGATTACCGTCGCGAACAGCTTTATCGCCACCTCCGAGGCAATCACAATGACAGGCGCCCGGGTGGTCTTTGTGGACATCAACCCGCGTACCTACAACATTGATGTAAATAGGATCGAGGAAAAGGTAACGACCCGCACGAAGGCGATCATCCCGGTCCACCTCTATGGCCAGCCCGCGGACATGGACCCCATCATCGCCATCGCCAAAAAGCACGGGCTCAAGATCGTGGAAGACGCGGCCCAGGGGCATGGGGGCCTTTACAAGGGGAGGCGCATCGGTTCCATAGGCGATCTTGCCTGCTTCAGCTTCTATCCCGGGAAAAACCTCGGAGCCTACGGTGACGGCGGCGCGGTGGTCACCAACGACGATGTCATGGCAGACAAAGTCCGTATGATCGCCAACCACGGGCGCATGGAGAAGTACAACCACAAGCTCGAAGGCGTCAACAGCCGGCTGGACGGCCTTCAGGCCGCGATTCTGGATGTGAAGCTCCGCCACCTTCCGGCCTGGACCGAAGGCCGAAGACGGAACGCGGCGCGTTATAACGACTATCTTGAAGGCGCGGGGCTTGTAACCCCTGTCGAGATCCCGGAGGTGACCGCTGTGTATCATCTCTACGTGGTCAGGGTGCCTGACCGGAAACGCGAAGCGCTGCAGGAATATCTCAAGCAAAACGGGATCGCAACCGGCATCCACTACCCGATAGCCCTTCCCAATCTCATGGCATACGAATATCTCAAACACACGGAGGCGGATTTTCCGGAGGCCTCGAAGGCTTCCTGTGAAATCGTCTCTCTCCCCATGTTCTCTGAGCTAAGGGAAGACCAGGTAGCCTTTATCGCCGAGAAGGTTCGGGAGTTTTTCAAAGGTTAGGGGCCGGAAAAATCTGTAAATGTAAAGGACGTCCCCGTGCTTGATTATGAGCGGATATTCAGGGAACTCAATGATGAAGGGATTGATTATCTTGTGATCGGCGGGCTTGCCGTGAACCTTCATGGTATTCCCCGTATGACCTACGACTTGGACCTCATGATACTTCTCGAACACGATATGATCGTCCGGCTTGTCGGGAAGCTTGGATCATGGGGTTATCGCCCGAGGGCTCCGGTCAAGCCGGTGGACCTTGCGGATGAAAAGAAAAGGCAGTTTTGGATCAGCCGGAAGAACATGAAGGCCTTTAATTTCTACCACGATACCGAGCCGGTCTCAGAGATAGATCTGGTGATAGACTCTCCAATCCCCTACAGGGAACTTAAGCAAGGCGCGGTAATATTCATGGTGGGAGATGTGGAGGTGCCGGTAATCTCGATTCGGGATCTTATCACTTTGAAGCTTTCATCAGGCAGGAGACAGGATCTCGCCGATGTGGAGCATCTGAGAAGCCTCCTGGAAGGATGATGCATAAGGAACCAAAGGGCTTCAGCTATTATGTGGACCACGAGCAGATTACGCGCTACAGGGCGATGCCCGCGGCACAAAAGCTCAGGTGGCTCTTCTGCGGCAACAAGCTCAGGAAGAGCCTTCCCGCAAAGACGATCGCCATCCAGGAAGCCTTCCGCCAGGGAAAGCGTTGATGGCCGGCGAAGGCTGCAAAAGTAAAGGGCGTGCCCATGGAGGTGAATATGGAATTGGATAAGATCACGTCTGAAATTAATAAGCTGAGTCTCCCGCAGAAGCTAATTCTGGCTCAGGACATTTGGGACTCGATTGCTCTGGAAGAGGGTAATCTTTCCATGCCGGAGTGGCAAAAAAGGGAGCTTGGAAGGAGATACAGTGAGTTCCAAAAGGGAAATTTGGCATTGCATGATTGGCGGGAAGTTCACGAGGAGCTTCGAAAAACCTCTTGACGAAGCTTAGATACACCAGCAGGGCTGCCGAGGATTTGCGCATCGCCTTCGAATGGTACGAACGACAACGGAGAGGGCTCGGTTTAGAATTTCTAGACTGCATTGAAGCTGCATTCGAAATAATCCAGCAGAATCCAAAGCTGTATGCTGAGCACCATGATGACTTCAGGCGTACTCTAGTGCGCAGATTTCCTTTTTCAATTTTTTACAGTATCGAAGAAAAGCAGATAATTGTGCACGCTGTTTTCGATAACAGACAAGATCCTGCTCTCCTCCCTTAATGATTGACTTACCCTATTAGCTGGTTATAGAGGCTTCGGAAGAGCCTGATTATTTTGGCTTTTATTCTCCGGATCTGGCCGGGTTTACGGGTATCGGTCACTCTATTGAGGATTGTGTTTAAAACCTGTCCCCCCTAAAGCTATAGACCCAAAGATCGTCGTGCAGAACCAAGCCAGGTTAGTTGCATAAGGGCAACAAATAGAGGCAAGGTGCCAGGAAAAATCTGCAAATGTAAAGGGCGTCCCCTCGGTTGGGGTTGACTATTGAAAATGGCTGGATTAATGTAGTGGTGTAAACTACTTTATAGGAGTGCGACACCATGAAGACCATATCGGCTGCGGATGCGAACCGGGAGTTTTCCAGGCTTCTAAGGGAGGCCGGCAAAGGCGAGGAGATTACGATTTTGTCAAGAGGCCGGCCCGTTGCAAAAATCACTTCCATTGATTCCTTAATCATGCAGAGAAAGTCCATGAAATCGAGTTTAGTCGCCCGCCTTAAGTCGCAGCCTGTAACAACGGCAAGGAAATGGACCCGCGCCGAGCTATATGAATGATTCGTTTAGCTCTTGATACAAACATTCTGGCCTATGCGGAAGGGGTTGGTGATGCTGAGCGCTGCGCGGGCGCTATCAAACTTGTCGAAGACCTTCCGGCAGAGGCTGTGCTTCTCCCGGCGCAAACAATTGGGGAACTCTTCCGGATTCTCGTTTCAAAGGCTAAAAGAGAAAAAGGCCTGGCGCGAGAAGCGATCATGAGCTGGGCAGACAGCTTTGAAGTTGCGGACTCATCGTGGTCTTCATTTCAGTCTGCAATTGACCTTGCAATAGATCACGGCCTGCAGATATGGGACGCTTTGATTATGGCGGTTGCAGCGGAGAACCGTTGCCGGCTGCTCCTAAGTGAAGACCTGCAAAATGGTTTTACGTGGAGAGGGCTTACCGTGGTGAATCCTTTTGCAGCAGAATCAAGCCGTTGGCTCGATACCGCTTTGAATCGCTCTTCAGATGGAAAATAAAGACTATCTGGCTGATATAATGATGAAGAAGATAATCGAGGCTAAAAGGGAGAAATTGGCCGAGAGGGCCCGCGAGGCTCAAGTCAATTTCCGGAAGGTTATCCACCGGGCCGTAAAACCCAGTCATTCATGGCGGGGATATAAGGCCCAGCCGGGGAGGGGTTCAGCTTGTTGTTTTTTGTTGTTCAATGTATTGACGAACTGTTGATCAAAGCATTATTAGAGATATAAGCCCGAATGAGATTGAAGAAGCCACAACAGGCCTAAGTGAAATAATTGAAGACTATCCAAACGACAAGTATGGCCCGAGTTGCCTGATACGGGGCCAGACCAGGAAAGGCAGACCACTTCATATTCAGTGCAGTTATCCAGTCAGGCCGATCGTGAAGATCATAACAGTCTATGAACCCGACTGCGACCTGTGGGTAGATTTCCGTAGGCGAAGATGAGGGCAACGAGAATCTGGAATGAAAGAGACAATGGTTGATGCCAGAGTAACATACACGCTGGCGCATGGGGGCAAGCTTTTTCTCATTGAAAATGTGCCCGCCAGGGTATGCAGGGAAACCGGCGAACAGTTCTTTTCTCCAGACACTGTGGAACGTATCCGGAGCATTATTGCGACAGGTGCACAACCTGTTAGAATAGTTGAAACGCCAGTGTATAGATATGCTTAGTTGGAAAGGCCGGCTCAGAAACGGTGACCTGCAGAGGGCGGGGCGTTATGGACGAATCTAAGAGCTTCGCTTGGTGGCTCAGCAACAGGCGTCCCCAAACTTATGATGAGCCTCCCCGCAAATACGATCATTGTCCAGGAAGCCTTTCGCGAAGGCGAGGATTATGGAGGTAGATGGTTACGCGTCGTTGTCAATGTCAAAAGCATGCCGCATCGAAGAGTGACAGCCTTTTTCGATCGTCGTCTAGGGAGACAGAGCTATGGTAATAAAACTAGATAGGGAAGCCGACGCGCTTTATTTTCGATTTGATCAAAATAGGATAGTGGAATCTGAGGAAGTTGAGCCAGGCGTGATATTGGACTTTGATGAACATAACCGAGTCGTGGGGGTTGAGTTTTTAGGGATTTCTCTGCGCGCTTCTTATGAAGAGCTTACTTAAATAAAATTCCAGACAGGGTGAAACAGGAGGACAAGGGTAGGTTCGAAGGGAGTCCCCTTTATTGGAGATGTAAATGATGAGATACAAGGTAAATCTAAAGAAAACAGACGAAGGTTTTGCTATATGGGTTCCCGGTCTGCCGGGCTGCTGGTCTCAGGGAAAGACGGAGCCAGAGGCATTAGATAATATTTCCGATGCTATAAAATGCTATTTGGAAACTGTAGATGATCTTACAAAGGACAAGGAATCCCGGTATGTAGAAGCGGCAAATGCCTAAACTGTCCGGAATAAGCCACCAGAGGGCTGTCAAAGCTTTTCAGAAAGTCGGTTATTGGATTGCAAAGACCTGGACCCTGAAGGAAAAAATCTGTAAATGTAAAGGGCGTCCCTATTACATTTATGATAAATGATTTCTTAGCCCTGGTCCGCGAGTTGGTGCGCAGAGGTGAGATCCGAATATCAGAACATGGATACGATGAACTGGTCTCGGACGGACTGACTGCAAGGGGAATAGTTGCAGGCGTTGAGGATGCGTCACTTGTAGAAGAATATCCCGGCTATCATAAGGGGCCATGTATCCTGCTTTTGCAGAAAGATTGCCGGGGAAATCCCGTTCACGTTGTGTGGGGGATCCAGGGAGGCTACAATAAGCCTGCGGTGTTGGTCACCGCATATAGACCCGATATTGCCAGGTGGGATGAAAACTACTTGAAGAGAAGGTGAATATGAAACGGCGAAAGAAAACAAAGTATGTCCATGAAGGGCAATATGTCGCTGAGATGGAGGTTGTGGTCTTGGAAGACGAGACGTCCTGGTCGCCCTATCTAAGCGTCGAGGATGCGTACAGACTTGACGACGTAAGAGAGGCGCTCAGAAACGGTGACCTGCAGAGTGCAGCGCGTTATGCCCGAATCTACGAGCTTCGCCTTGTGGCTCAGCAATAGCTGTCTCCAAACTCAGGATGACCCTCCCCGCAAATACGATCATTGTCCAGGAAGCCTTTCGCAGGCGGCAGCGAAATGAATGCTGAGGTTCATTGGTACGAGGCCACTGGAATAGGCAAGAAGGAGCTTAAGATCAAGAGGTATCTATAATGAAAAGTGATCTCGTTATTTGTATAGAGAATGAAGGCTATGAAGTCTCACTTGAGAAGCGGAAACTCTACATTAAAATTGATGATCCCGATACGGAAAACCACGGGCAAGTGAGGATCATTGATGAGTCGGGAGATGACTATCTGTTTCCCGAGAGTTTTTTCGTTGCTGTTACCCTTCCTGCCACCGTAGAAGAAGCTGTATTAAACGCAGCGGCAAAATAGGATTTATTTTAATCTACGAGCTTCGCCTGGTAGCTCAACAATAGACGTCCCCAAACTCAGGATGAGCCTCTCGATAAAGACGATCGCCATCCAGAAAGCCTTTTCGCCAGGGCGAGCGATGCGTCCCCTTCCCCCTCTTGACAGGGAAGAGAAGCTGCACTAATGTAGTGTTATAAACTACTATGGTGGAGGATGAAATCATGAAGACTGTCTCCGCTGCCGAGGCAAATCGGGCCTTTTCCAAGCTTCTAAGGGAAGCTAGCCGAGGGGAGGAGATAACCATTTTGTCGAGAGGAAGGCCTGTGGCGAAAATTACCTCCGTTGACTCCGAGGCACTGCAAAAGAAGGCTATGAAGTCCAAACTGCTCTCGCGCTTGAAATCCCAGTGCATTACCGGGGCCAGGGAATGGACCCGCGCCGAGCTCTATGACTGATGCGTGTCGCTCTGGATACTAACATTTTGGCTTATGCCGAAGGAGTGGGCGATGCGCACCGCTGTGACGGAGCCATAAGGCTGATTGAACGCCTGCCGGCTGAAATGGTACTTATACCTGCTCAGACTCTTGGAGAGCTTTTTCGTGTTCTCACCGGGAAGGCAAAAAGAAAAGACGCGATTGCACGGGATGCAATTATGAGTTGGGCGGACAGTTTTCAAATCGCGGACTCATCGTGGTCTGCTTTTCAGTCGGCTATGGACCTGGCGGTTGATCACGGCCTCCGGATTTGGGATGCACTGATTATGGCGGTTGCCGCTGAAAACCGTTGCCGCCTTCTTTTGAGTGAGGACCTGCAAGATGGTTTTATCTGGAAAGGCGTTACCGTTGTGAATCCTTTTGCGGAACAATTCCATCCGCTGCTTGAGCGTGTTTTTTTGGAGTAATTGAATCCATGCCCAGTGCTGCCTCATCTCAATAAAATCTGTAAATGTAAAGGGCGTCCCCAATGGAAATGGTTGAGGAAATACGGGAGAAGCTTTTGCCCCTCTTCATGGAAAAGGGAGTGGAAAAGGCTATATTGTTCGGTTCCCTTGCCAAAGGCTCTCATACAAGAAGAAGTGACTTGGACTTAATGATAATAATCAGGACTGATGAAAGGTTTTTCGACCGCTATAAAGGATTTGAGGAGATATACTCCATATTCAGAGACAGGGAGGTTGATCTTCTAATCTATACCCCTCAAGAGCTGGATCGTATCTCCCATCGTCCTTTCATAAAGACTATCCTTCAACAGGGCAGGAAGATCTATGAGTTCGGAGAAGAACCTATCAGAAGCAAAACGCTGGCTTAAGACTGCTGAAGATGACCTGGAAGCCGCGGTGGTCCTTTTCGAAAACAGCAAGTTCCCTTACGCGTGCTTTCTCGCTCAGCAGGCAGGCGAGAAGGCGTTAAAGGCAGTCTGGTTTGCCGTGGATGCTGATCCCTGGGGTCACTCAGTGCTAAAGCTTATAAATGACTTTGAACAAATTGATCTGGCAGTCTATGGCCTGTTGCGACCGCTTAAACTATATGCAAGTCTTCTCGACAAGTTCTACATACCAACAAGATACCCGAATGGACTGCCTGATTTGACCCCCGCTGAGGTCTATAGTGCTGAGGATGCAGTTAGTGGACTGGATGCCGCGAGAGAAATTATAGCTGTCTCAAGAAAAGCCCTTCGAAGAGGTCATCCGCCGTGTGGTCCGAGAGGAGTTGCATGCTGCTCATAATTGAACTGCAGAGAAAGGCGGCAAGACAGGGCCTGGGTTATCAAACCTATGTGTCAAGCATTATTCATAAGTTTATTAACGGAAGATTGACAGAGGTAAATCCAGAACCCGAAACAAAGGTGTCTTAAATCGAAATCTGTAAATGTAAAGGGCGTCCCCTTCATAAAATGACGGGAGGCTAGGTTAAATATGAAAAAGATGATTAAGGCAGAGATTTATTATGATGGGCAATATTATTGCGCAAGATGCCTCGATATGGATGTTTTCACGCAGGGTAAGAGATTGGATGATGTAGTTGGAAATCTCAAAGAGGCAATCATGTTGCATCTTGAGGATGTTAGTGAGGATGTTTCGGGTTATGTAGCAAATCCATCGCTTTTTACTATGATGGACTTAGGGGAGATCCATGGCTGAACGGACGCCTGTTATCTCAGGAAAGCAACTTATAAGATTCATGGAGACCCCGGGATATGGCATTAATCGTCAAAGAGGCAGCCATGTCAGGCTTGAGAAATTGACAGAGGCAGGGATTCACAAGATAACAATACCCAATCACGATCCAGTGGCAAAAGGCACATTAAACGATATTCTCACAAAAGTTGCTATTTGGAACCAGATAGG
>JBGSUA010000198.1:0-37538 GCA_041753575.1 Desulfatiglandaceae bacterium | reverse complement strand
TTCTTCAGCAAGATGACCCGTGCGTTTCTGCGATCGCTCCGGGTAGCATCGAAGACAGAGCTAAAGAAGAGGATAGAGAGATACATCGAAGAGGTCAATGCGGCGCCGGTTGTTTTCAAATGGAGCTACAAACTCGATGAGGTTACAGTTTGACTATTGATATGTTATTTAGTGAACGATATGCTAGAAGGCGTTTCTTGTGTTCCAGATATCCCAGATGCGGCCCGAGTGGCTGGGGGCGTCATCTTTTGTGGGAAGCGTGGGTTTCCCGGGCTCCCATCCGCAGGGCATAAGCTCTCCGCTTACCCTTATGTTGCGAAGTGCCCTTATCTGGCGAAGCGTCTCGGGGATGCTTCTACCCATGGAATCAGAGACGATCTCCATGGACTGAACCACCCCGTCCGGATCAATTATAAAGCGGCCACGCATGTAGGTCGTGCCCACAACATCATAGACGCCGTAGAGGAATCCTACCGACCCCTCCGGATCCGATAGCATTGGAAAGCGGACCCCTCCCGGAACCATCCTTTCAAGCTCTGCTTCATTCCATCTGGCGTGGGCCTCAGGGCTGTCCGTGCTTATGGCAAGGATCTCCGCATCAAGCTCCTTGAACGCCGGATACTTCGCCGCAAGGGCCGCAAGCTCTGTGGGACAAACGCAGGTAAAATCACCTGGGTAGAAGAAAAGCACAACCCAGCGACCCCGATATCCGCTGAGTTCCGTTTCTCCAATCGCCCCTTGGAAATAACAAGGAGCCTTGAAATCAGGGGCAACCTTTCCAACCATGACAGACATCCCGGTCTTCTCCTCTATCCTCCCGAAGTTATACTTTCAGCATGTCCGTCGCCTTTGCCACGGCCGACCAGGTCTTCGATATATACATCCACCAACTGCCCGGGATAGACCCGAAAGTCCTTACCAAAAAAGCTGTAGATCACCTGAAGTACCCTTGTGTCAACCCGCTCTGTGCTCTCCCCCGTAAGGGATCTCTTGGGTACCACATACTTTTCCACATATTCGAAGGTAAGATCTGTCTTAAGCTCCGAGCGCCCCCTCAGATAGGCGACCGCCTTTGCCTTCGGACTGAACCGCCATGCGTCGTTTTCATCTATGTCAACTCTAACGTGCAAGACATCAACGCTGCCCAGGAGCACGAGAGGCTGCTGCGTGACTCCTGCCTGGGCATATTCGCCGGGCCTTATGTTTACCTGAAGAACCTCGCCTTCAACAGGGGTATTAACTGTAAGCCTCTCTATATCAACCTGAGCCGCCTCCATTTCGGCCATTCTGAGGTCTGCCTCAGCCGCTGCAACCTCGAGGTCAGCCTTCCATGCGCCTGCCTCAAGGAGCGCCAGGTCGGCCTTAGCCTTAAGAAGAGCGGCCTCGGCCTTTTCCACAGCGTAGCTCCTTTTTGCAATTTCTTCCCTGCTGACAGCCCCGTTATCCTTGAGTCCCTCCACAAAATTGAGCTGAGCCTTCGAATCGGCCAGCACCGCCTCTGCCTCCTTGACCCTGGCCTTCGCAGCAGGCAGTTCCTCTTTCCTCGGGGCCTCTTTAAGGCGCTTCAGTCTTGCCTGGGACCCAGATAAGGCCTCCTTGCGCACGGAAAGCTCAGCCTGATTTCTGCGATCATCCAGGGCAAAAAGAGGGGTTCCCTCCCTGACCCTGTCTCCCACCTTGACAAATACCTTTTTCACTATCCCAGGCTCATGGGTACCTACAGCGATATTTCGCGAGCTTGCCTCTATTATCCCGGAGCCTGAGATCTTGTCGCCGAAGGCAGGCTTGGGAGGATCGGATACAGGCAGGGCCGGCGCAACGGGCTTTGCGCTCTGGACCGCTGTCCATAAGGCAAACAAAAGCCCGACAAAGGCAAGCAAAGGAATGACGTATTTTCGAATCATATTGCCTCCTTCTTAATGGGCGACCTGCGATTCGATGACCGTTATGCGGCCGTCGTCCATGCGGGCTATCCGGTCGGCAAAGTTGAATATACGGTTGTCGTGGGTGACTATGATTAAGGCCCTGTCGGATGAAAGGGCAGTTCCTCTAAGGACCTCCATAACCATGCGGCCAGTATCCGCGTCAAGTGCGCTTGTGGGTTCATCGCACACTATTAGTCTTGGATTATGGACGAGGGCCCTTGCAATGGCGACCCTCTGCTGCTGTCCCCCTGAAAGCTGTGAGGGAAGTGAGCGCACCTTGTCTCCAAGACCTACCTGCTCCAGAACATCATGGGCCTTTTTCTCAGCCATTCCTCTACTCTCGCCGTTTATGAGCAGAGGCACCGTCACGTTTTCAAGCACGCTCAATGTCGGGAGGAGATTGTAGGCCTGGAAAACAAACCCGATGGTAGAGCCCCTGTACAGGGTCTTTTTCCTCTGTCCCATGGCCCTCATGTCTTTGTCGAAGACGAGGCAGTCGCCTTCATCATGATCCAGGATACCTGCCACAACCGATATCAGTGTGGTCTTGCCGCACCCTGAAGGCCCCACAAGCATAAGGAGTTCCCCTGTCCTGACATCCAGATCAATCCCTCTGAGCGCCATGACCTTTGTCTGGCCGGTCGTGTAGGTCTTTATGACCCCATTGCAATAGACGGCAAGTCCGCTATTCCGCATCTGCGTTTCCTCAGGACTTGAATACTATCGCAGGTTCGAGCTTCATCACCCTGCGGATAGATATCAGGGCTGAGAGTACGATTATTATAATGATGGCAGCCGCGGAGAGATACAGGATCTCCTTGGTCAGGCGAAAGGAGAGCTCCGTTCCGCCCAGCAGAAAACCGAAGAGCGAGGCCCCTCCCACTCCCATGCCGTAGCCTATCGCTCCCACGACAAGGGCCTGCAGCACTATCATGCGAAGCAGCATCCCGTTGGAAGCGCCCATGGCCTTTAGGGTTCCGAAGTAACGCAGATTCTCCAGTGTGAAGTTGTAAAAGGTCTGGCCGGCTATGGCCGTTCCAACAAGAAAACCCAGCGCGACCGCGATGCCGAAATTGATGGGAATCCCGGTATTTTTCATATAGAAGTTGTAGGTAAGATCCTTGAACTGCTGGGCAGTATATGCGGCAAGCCCAGTCCCTTTTCTTATGCGATCGCAAAGCGCGTTTAGGTCTTCGCCTGCAGCCGCCTTGACAAGGATAAAAGACAGGAGCTTTCTTTCGCGAGGGGCGAACGACGTAGCCCTTGTATAGGTGGTGAAGATCACCGGCTGAGACTGAAAGGTCCTTGAGACCCTGCATATCCCAACCACCACGGCCCTGCGGTCGTTGATCTCGAGGACATCACCGACCTTAAGGGGGATTCTCTTTCCGCCCGGCTCCTTGGGTGGTCTGGCCAGGCGGGTATTGGCACCCACATCATTTACGATTATTGAGTCCTGCCTCCTCAGATCGCTCAGGCTTCCCTCGATCATCATGGGAGGCCCGCCTATAAGCGTCGCGTCATCGAGGCCCAACACATTGCATATCTGGAAGTTTCCGTTATCAAGCCTTGCCTTGAGAAGTCCCTTGTAAAGAGGCACGGCCCATTCAACGCCCTTTACGCTCCTTATCCTGTAAAGCTCTGTGTCCTGGAGGGGCTTTAAGTCGTCAATAAACTGGACCTTGTGATCCATGACCCAGATGTCCGGGAGCGATAGATCCGATATCGTACCGTAGGTCCTGGTCATAAGGCCCGTGAAGATGGAAGACTGCTGGGTGATCAATAGGGAGGCGAAGGTAAGTCCCATGATGATTCCCAGATATTTGCCCCTGTCTCCCATGAGCATCTTGAGCGCTATGGCATACATAGATAAAATCCATTTTTGTCATTATGGCCGGCCGGGACGATTACAAAACCTTTGACGCACTGCCAACTAACCGCCATGGCCTGTTGAGGCACAACGAAGCATGAAAATGCCGCATGTCATTCCGGACTCGATCCGGAATCCAGGTCGTCATTCCGGCGAAGGCCGGAACAAGGACTGGATAGCGGCGTAGGCCGCTATGACTATCTATTTTCATATAAACAGATCGTTTTAATTTTTCCATTATATATACGATCGTAGGCTTTTCAAATGAGTATCATTGAACGTTGCCGCTTCGCCATCATTTGTTGAACAGAAGCAACCCCAAAACTGGAGGAGGCTGTCCTCATCCCGGTTAATAAGTATTTCTGTCTCATCAAGGCCTGCCGGGGGGTCTTCTTATCCTGTGGTGACTGGCTCTTCTTGCTGCGCCAGGAGGGTCTCCACCTCGGCCAGGCGCGGCAAGGTTTCATCCGGACCCAGGCGGGAGCACTTCAGGGCGGCGGCAGCCGAGGCGAACCGCATGGAGGAGGGCATATCCCAGCCCTTGAGTATCCCGTATATGTACGCGCCATGATAGACGTCGCCTGCCCCAGTGGTATCCAGGGCCTTTACCTTAAAGGGCTCCTGACGATAAACGACACCGTTGCTCAGGCCTATGCATCCCCTTGCTCCCAGGGTGATCACCACATCCCCGGGACCCAGGGCTCTCAGGGCGTAGAGCTGCTGTTCCAGGCCGGCGCCTGGAGAAACAATAGGCGCTGCAAAGGTTTCGGATGCTATCAGGGTGTCAACCAGGGCGACAAGGCCGGCGACGCCGCTTCTGAAGGTGCCTGCATCCATGACCACGTGCATGCCTGTCTCCTTGGCCTGCCTGGCAGCCTCCGCCGCGGCCACAGTCATGAGCCCGTCAACATGGAGAACCCTGGCCCCTCTGTAAGGCCTTAAATCCACCTCCGAGGCCAAAAGATGGGGAGCCGTTCCTCTGGTCCAAAATATGGTCCTGGCGGCAATTCCCCGGGTTACAGCTATGAAGGCGAACTGAGAGGCAGCGCCCCTCGTCTCCTTAACATCCGCCGCAAAGATATTTTCCCTCAATAGGGTATCCATGATGGTTTTTCCGAATGGATCATCTCCGACCGAACCTATGAAAGCCGTGCTGATACCCAGCCGGGAAAGGGTCATCATGGCAACCGCCGCTGGGCCGCCGACCGTGGAGAAAAGCCCTTCAAGCTCCATCTTGGAGTCTTCCACGGGATAGGAAGGCACAATTCCCCTGTAGTCAACACATGCCTGTCCCAGACCTATGACCTCAATTCCATGATGGGACGCCGGGGGAGCCTTCATGATCGAAGAACCTATTTCTCTGCTACCACGCAGAAGTGTTTGGCAATGATGAGGAGCTTGCCGTTTTCGCTCGTTCAGGATTATTTAACTTATCAAGATGTTTGGGATCGAGTTTCTTGTGTTCCCGCATGGATCATTTCCTCCCCCTCTTTCCCCCAAGGTCAAGCGAAAAGGCAATAAAAGACACTGCAAGGATCATTACACCCACCAAGGATACACCCAGCCCAAACCGGCCCGCGTCCCCAAGAAATCCTACTCCAGTGGGGATGAGGCCACCCCCCACCACAAAGGCAGCCGGCACAGTCAGAGACACCGCCACGTTGCGCATATTCGCAGGGCCAATGGACGAGACCGCTGCAAACCCTGCCGGGAAAAAACAGACGGCCATCATTGGTTGCACAAAGACTATCACTGAAACAAGGGCCTTGCCGGCGACGCCCAGGAGTATCGTCAGGAGCCCCGTTGTCACTAAAACCCAGATAAGGGTCCGGCGGGGACCGAAACGGTCTGTGGCCCAGCCCCCAACAAAGGCCATGGCCATGCCGGATACCCTCGAAATGGCCAACAATGTGTTTGCGGCATCTCTTTCCATCCCGTGGTCCGATACAAGGTAAAGGGGCAGCATGGTATAGACGCCCAATGTCCCGGATATGCCCATTCCGAAAAGGAGGATCATGATCCAGAAATCCTTCTCCCTCACAAGAATTCCACATGCCTCAATATTGGGGACCTGTCCCGGAAATTTTCCGCCTCGACCAAACCGGTAATATCCCACCCCAATAAGAATGGACAAGCCCCCGAGGATTGCCACAACACCCCTCCAGGGGAAAAAACGCATCAGGGCCTCCGATACCAGCGGAGCTGCCACAAAGCTGAGGTTGGGTGCCATTTCATGAACGGCCAAAGCCTTACCCCAGTTTTCCTTTGCGGCCAGATCGGTGATGGTGGCGATCCCCGAGGGCAGATAGAAACCGGCGGCCATGCCAAGGGCGAAGAGGCCCGCCGCCAGCGAACCGGTTCCGTGGCTTAAGGAAACGAGCAACAGCACAACCCCGGCCGCCACGGAGGAAGTGACGATGGTGAGCCGGTGGGTGATGCGTGAGGAAAGGAAACCTGAACATAGCACGGTCACGAAGTAACCGGCCGAAATCATGAGAAAGAGAAATCCCGCCTCCCCATGGCCGATCCCCAGATCCCTTTCTATCTCAGGCATGAGAGGGGCAAAGGTGATCCTCGCCATGAAATTGAGGAAAAACAGGCCTGCCAGAAATATCACGGGCCCCTTCCACCCCTGGGAGCCCTGCTCTTCATTTTTATTCCGTCCGTTGTGATTCAACTGGTTGATTCCTTTCAATAACATTCCCGGCCTTCGGAGACTGAAGGCAATGCCCTATTGCCATTATCAATCGGTTCTGATAAATGATAAAAAAACGCTTTGATCGCCTTGAAAAAAGGCTTCGATAGAGACAGCACAATAATCTGCAGCGGCATCTTAGACAATGAAAAGTTACATAAAGTCCCTGAGAGCGGCATTTCTTGCCGGTTCAATTGTCCCCGTGTTGATAGGGGCAGCCACCGCCTACAGCGTCGGGAGCTTTTCCCTTCCCTTTCTTCTAGTGACAGCGGCAGGAGTGGCGGCGCTCCATCTGGCCGCGAACCTGCTCAATGACTACTATGACGCCCGGGGAAGCGATCCGATCAATTTCAGGATTACCCCTTTCAGCGGGGGAAGCAGGGTAATTCAGGACGGCGAGGTATCAGAGTGGGCTGTTCTCGCCATGGCAATAGTTTTTTTTATCCTTGGAATCATGGCAGGGATATGGCTGGTCTATGAGGGAAGACCCATGGTCATCATCATAGGTCTTCTCGGCCTTTTTGCCGGATGGGCCTATTCGGCCCCGCCCTTTAAGCTTATGAGCCGAGGCTGGGGTGAAATGGTCATTTTTTTTGCCTTTGGCCCTCTTGTAACCCTTGGAACCCACTACGTCATTACGGAAAATATAAGTTTAATGGCCTTTATCATGGGAATACCGCAGGGTTTTTTTATAGCCGGGGTCATCTGGATAAACCAGTTCCCGGATTATGAGGCTGACAAGAAAGCCGGCAAGATAAACCTGGTGGTGAGGCTGGGGCCGGGGCCTGCCCGGTATGCATACTGCGCCATGATCTCAGCCGCTTTCCTTTGGGTAATTTTGATCATTGCGGGAGGAAACGTCTCCTTCCTCGCGATGTTCAGCTTCATATCATTTCCCCTGGCCTTTAAGGCCATGCGCATCTTATGGAGGGAGTATCTCTCCCATGAGGGAATCGTTCCGGCGCAGGCCCTTACTATTCAAACCCTTATAGCCCACGGCATTCTGCTGGCCTTCGGCATTTGCCTGGGTGGAATCCTGGGTGTCTAGGAACATATTTCAAAGGAGGAAACACATTTTATGATCCGACGCTACACCCGCCCCCAGATGGGTAGCCTCTGGGAGCCAGACCATATTTACACCACCTGGCTCAAGGTGGAGATAGCCGCCTGCGAGGCCATGGCCGAAGAGGGATTGATCCCTTCTGAAGCAGTTGAAACAATAAGAAAGAAAGCCTCCTTCTCATCTGAGCGGATTCTCAAGATAGAAGAGGAGACAAAGCACGACGTTATCGCGTTTCTTACCAATGTGGCAGAATATGTCGGGCCCGACGCCCGCTTTATACACATGGGCCTTACGTCATCCGATGTCCTGGACACAAGCCTTGCCATAATCCTGAGGGAGGCCATGGACATCATCATGGAAGGCGTAAAGACAATATGCGAGACCATAAAAGCGAGGGCCGTGGAACACAGAGACACGGTAATGATAGGGAGGTCCCACGGCGTCCACGCGGAGCCTATAACCTTCGGCCTTAAGCTGGCTGTCTGGTATTCGGAGATGCAACGGAATCTGAAGCGCCTAAGCGATGCAAGGGATGTAATAGCCTTCGGGAAACTCTCCGGCGCTGTAGGCACCTTCGCGAATGTCTCCCCCGGCGTTGAAACGCGCGCGTGTGAAAGACTCGGACTTAAACCGGCGCCCATCTCCACCCAGATCCTCCAGAGAGACCGTCACGCCCAGTATTTCATGACTCTGGCGATACTGGCAGGCACTCTCGAAAAGATAGCCGTTGAGATAAGACACCTCCAGAGAACCGAAGTGCTTGAGGCTGAAGAGCCATTCGGAAAGGGGCAAAAAGGATCTTCCGCAATGCCGCATAAGAAAAATCCTGTCGGCTGCGAAAACATAGCAGGCCTTGCGAGGGTGGTGAGGGCCAATGCCTTGGCTTCACTTGAAAACATGCCGCTCTGGCACGAAAGGGACATCAGCCACTCATCCGTTGAAAGGATTATAGGCCCCGACAGCACTATCCTTATTGATTATATGGTAACTCGCCTGAATGGCATTATAAAAGGGCTGGTGGTGCATCCTGAGAACATGGAAGCGAATCTCAACAAGACCGGCGGGCTTATCTTTTCCCAGCAGGTTTTGCTGGCCCTGGCCGAAAAAGGCATGCAAAGACAAAAGGCCTATGAAATAGTTCAGAGAAATGCCATGGCTGTTTGGAAGGGCGAGGGAAATTTCAAGGCCCTTTTGCTGAAAGACAAGGACATTAAAAGCTCTCTGAGCCCCGTGGAGATAGACAAGATCTTTGACCTTGGCTACCACGTAAAACACGTTTCTGATATATTCGAAAGGGTGTTTTCTCAGGAGATCTGAAAGCAGAGGGGCTTCTTGCAAAGCCGTCAGGGCTCATTTTGAAAATCCATGGGGAGATGCAGCGTCTTTTTCTCCCCGATAGACAATCTCCAGGATATCCTCCCATGGATCTGCCTTCTTCACTTTCACCCCTATTTCATCTCCGGGTTTAAGAAGCATCCCGTTTTCCCTTTTCATCTCAGAAATCAGAAGAAAGTCCTTCAAAATTATGCGGTATTTGTTCTTCAGCTCATCAAGGACTATCGCCCTCATGGGCATTTCCTTTTTCTGAGTCAGGTATTTTGTCACCCAGTACCTCATCCGGTTGCGCTTTATGCCCTCCATCTCTTTTATCACCGGGGTGACCCCTGTTCGTATTTCCTCCAGGTCTTTTTCGCCGTATGTGGGGGAACCTCCTCCGCAGAAAGGGATTATCTGCCGCTGTACTACCAGATCCAGATATCTTCTTATAGGAGAGGTGGCGTGCGTATAGCCTTCCACGCCCAGACCGCTGTGCGCACCCGCTGAAACGGAGATCTGGATAGGATTGAGCTTTCTCTTTTGCTGAAAGGCATAGAAGATAAAATCAGCCTCTCCGATTGATATCGTTTCGTTAGGAGGCGCCTGATTTCTGTAAAGAATAGGGATGGAGTTATCCCGGCAGAAGCGCGCGGCCAGTGAATTGTAAAGGATCATAAGCTCAGAAACTATGAACCTGGAAGGGGAGTTCTGAGGAATCAGCTCCAGATTGAGATTGCCGTCAGGGCCGAAGCGTACCACAAGTTCGGGAAGTGAAAGCTCAAGAGCGCCTGCCGCAAGCCTTCTTTCGCGAAGAAGAGTTGCGATCCTGTGCATCTCACTCAGGATTGGGTCTTTGCTTAATGATGCGTTGACATCATCATAGGTTGTCTGGCGGTTCACTCTTATAAGGCTGGGCATGAATTGACTCTCAAGCATCTCTCCACCCCTGCTGAAGACAACTTTCAGCGACAGAGCGGGTCTTTCAAGCCCCTCCTTAAGGCTCAAGCCCTCCTGGCTAAGCTCCGGCGGGAGCATCGGTATCATCTTTCTAGGCAGATAAAGCGACGATGCCCTGTGCCAGGCCTCCTTATCAAGATCAGAGCCAGGCATGATCGCGGCAGCTACATCAGCTATGTGAACCCATAGCTCCAAAGTCTCACCATGCGGGACGAGGCTAAGGGCGTCATCGTAGTCCCTGGTGAAAGGACCGTCTATCGTCATGACCGGAAGATCTCTAAGATCTTCCCTGCACTTTGAGTCCGCCCTTCTCTGCGCGATTTCAGCAGCCTCCTCAAGCTGATTTTCGCTGAAAGACATCGGGATGCCTGACTTGATCAGTTCAAGATGTTCATCTTCATCCCAGGCGCCCAGACTGACCAGTATCTTCCTTGACTCCCGAATATCCGAAATCCCTGCCCTCGCAAGAAGCTCTTTTGCGTGATCGTAGGATGCGGCTTCCCTTCCATAAAGAGCGAGATCTTTCAGGCATCCCACAACGAAATTGCTGTAGGCCGCATCTTCAGAATTGCTCCCCTGCAGGGTCTTCTTAAGCCACAGCGCCCCCAGGCCGAGTCTTTCCTCCCTAAGGGCGTCTTCCTCCGCCTGTCTCTTGATCAGCTCAACCCGCTCATCGGCGTTAGGGAGAAAAAAGCCGTCCTTCAGCCTGAAATAGAGACGATCCTCAAACAAAACACGAACCAGAGAAGAAATATGCTCGTCTGAAACGGCCTCGCCAAAGACCAGCTTCGAAAGATAGACATTGTCGAGAGGCATTGCTTCGTCTTTAATCAGTTCCCATAACTCGGCCACGTTTATCTCTTTCTTAAGGCTGTTCCTCCGCTGCTCGGCGCTCTTAAGTGCGTCGAGGAGTTCCTCCCTTGGCCTTGTTACGTCAAGCTGCGCGGATGAAATGAGGAGTGCCCTCTTGGACGCCAGGTTAACCTCCCTGTTGTTGGCGGTTATCAGGTGCATACGTCCGCCCCTGTCTTGAAGACAGAGGGTGGCGATGATCTTACCTTCTTCGATATACTCGACTATTCGTCCCTGGGTCACGGCAGTTGGGGCTCCGGAAATTCACTTGCGGTTAAAACCGCACCTACCTTTAGAAACTCGGGGCGCAGAGAGCCGGGCTGAAATTTACAGTAACCGGCGCTCATTGCAACCCTTCCTTCAATTTGTTAACATCCCACAATATGAACTATATTGCAACCTGGTAAGGTTATGAGGTATCCGATAACGTGGAAAGGCAATGACGGATGAAAGAGGTGCGCTAAATGGATATTGAACAGGAAAGAGAGGCGAGGGTTCACTCCCTTCTTTCTATTATGGATGAGCGAAAAATTGACGCCCTATGGATCACAGGCGCGGAAAACAGGCGTTATCTTTCAGGCTTTCGTGCTGAAGACGGCCATCCGACCGAGTCATCCGGTTCTCTTTTTCTGGGGCGTGAGCTTAGGATTCTTATCACTGATTCGCGCTTTACCGCTCAGGCGGAAGAAGAGACGAAGGGTTTTGATATATATACTGCAAAGGACGGCATAGGAGCGGCGCTTGACGAGCTTACAAGAAAGGGTGAAATCCGAGCCCTCGGATTTGAGGAGGAATTTGTAACCTGGGGACTTTATCAGAGGATTTCGAAGGCGCTTTCTACAGACATAAGACTTATGCCTCTGGGAAAGGCGGTTGAGCCTCTCAGGGCCGTAAAGAGCAAACAGGAACTTGATATGCTCAAGGCGTCAGCGGATATGATCTCCACTGTTTTAAGGCAAGTCATCGAATCTCTCACTGACGGGATGACGGAAAGAGAGGTGGCCTTTATGGTTGAGACGCTCGCGAGGCAGGAAGGTGCCGATTCTCTTGCATTTCCGCCCATTGTGGCCTCCGGCCCCAACAGCGCGCTTCCTCACGCGATACCCTCCGAGAGACGCCTTAGGGATGGAGAGCCGATAATTCTGGATGTAGGTGTAAGGCTAAACGGTTACTGCTCGGACATTACCAGAACGGTTTTTCTCGGGAAACCCTCCGCTGAATTTGCCCTGATCTATAATACGGTAAAGAGCGCGCAAGCAGCGGGGATAATCGAGATAAGATCCGGGGCCTTGAGCACAAAGCCCGATACAGCGGCGAGGACAGTTATCCGGGAGGCCGGTTTCAAAGATTATTTCGGGCACTCACTCGGTCATGGAATCGGTCTTGCCGCGCACGAAGATCCACGGCTTTCACCAAAAAACCCGACAACCCTGAGGGAAGGCATGGTGGTAACAGTTGAACCCGGGATCTACATCCCCGGAAAAGGCGGCGTCAGGATCGAGGAGATGGTAGTTGTGGAAGAAAATGGATGCCGGATACTTACCTCTGAGCCGCATCTTTATCAATTTTCTCTCTAAGAAGGAGAAGCTCTGTTGCATGAGATGATTGACCGGTTCATGGGCTATCTGCGGATAGAAAAGGGGCTTTCCCTGAACACGCTTCAGGCTTACGGAAACGATCTTTTGAAGCTTGAAGGCTATTTCAAAAGGAGGGGCGTCTCTCCCCTGGATGCATCTCCCGAGCAGATGTCGGCCTATATTGTCTTCCTCGGCCGTGACCTAGGCAAGAGAAGCACAGCGAGGAATATCTCTGCGATAAGAACATTTTTTCGCTTTCTCGTCACAGAGGGTATAATGGCTTCAAATCCCGCCCGTTTTCTTGAGACTCCGAAACTGCCCAGAAGACTTCCTGAAATCCTGAGTGTGGATGAGACATCGAGCCTGCTGGAAAAGCCCGATTCCTCGACCCCCCTTGGGCTTAGAGACAGAGCGCTCCTTGAACTATTGTACGCAACAGGATTGCGGGTCTCAGAGCTATTGGGCCTTAAGCCCTTCCACCTGAACCTTGAAGGGGGGTTTCTGCGAACCATGGGCAAGGGGTCGAAGGAACGCGCAGTGCCGGTTGGGGATAAGGCTATAGACGCAGTAAAAATCTATCTTGCCCATGGCCGGCCTTCCCTCGCGGGCAGGAAGGGATCTCCCTATCTTTTTCTCAACAGCAGGGGAACGGGCCTCAGCCGTCAGGGTTTCTGGAAGATAATAAAGAGATATGGAGTCGAGGCAGGGATCAGAAAGGAAATAAGTCCCCACAAGATGAGGCATTCCTTCGCGAGCCATCTCCTTGAGGGCGGAGCGGATCTGAGGTCAGTCCAGCTTATGCTGGGGCACGCGGACATATCCACGACCCAGATCTACACCCATGTCGCAAGGAAACACCTGAGCGACGTCCACAAGAAACACCATCCCAGGTCATGACATGATGCCCTGGGAAACTATTTTCGCCATGGAGCGCTGATCTTGGGAGAGGTTATCCAACTCTTCGGAGAGATAGAAAAGTCCCGTGACAATCTTATCATATCCTCGCCATTTGAGTTCCGCAGGCCGAATTGGGAGGCAGGTCATTTTGTACAGATGCAGCGCGTCCACGCCTCTCAATTTATAGCTGCAGAGCCCAAGACATCACCCGAAGCTTCGATAAAGGCGCCTCTCCCCCCGCACTTTGAGCTGACAGGAGGACTCTTTAATACCATTGTATCTCTTTTCAGCTACAGGGAGGATGAGGAAGCCATGAGGGAGGTATATTACCTCACGGGACTGACGGACTGTATGATAAACCAGGTAAACCCTGTTTTGAGAACAGATCTATTGAGGGATATGTACCGCCGCATCTTCAAGATGAAGGAGAAACTGAAGGTCTCGTGGTATGGAAGGCCTATTGATGAAGTTCTTCTTCCTATTGATGAGAGCCTTTTCAGCTATCTCCTCTACAGGGAAAGCTTAAGCTCCGCGTCAACCATGAAGGAACTATATGCCGCCATCGAAAAGGGGACAGGGGAGATGTTTGATATCCTTTCTGCAAATTATGTATTCTTCTGTCCCTGCTGCTGCGTTAAAAGATAATCTGCCAAACAGCCCGCTAATACTCAGACGGCATGGTCTTGAGCTGGGCAAGGGAAAAGACCGGTCCGTCCTTGCACACGTACTTATCCCCTATATTGCACCTTCCGCAGATGCCTATTCCGCATTTCATTCGCATCTCAAGGGAGAGGATGATGCGTTCAGGAGGAAACCCCAGCTTCTCCAGCACCGGCTGTGTGAACTTGATCATTATTGGAGGGCCGCACACGATAGCTATTGAGTCCTCGGCGCTTGTGATCTTCTTTTCGGTTATGGCCGGCACGAAGCCCACGTTATATTTCCAATTGGGGTCATTGGTTGAATCCACCGTGATATGCATGTTTATGTCTTTTCGCTGCTCCCACTGGGCAAGCTCATCTTTGTAGAGGAGCATGCCGGGGCCTCTGGCGCCATAAACCACAGTGATCTCCTTGAATTTTGGGCGATTTTCAGGATGAAGCATATAAATTATGCTTGAGCGAAGGGTAGTGAAGGCAAAACCTCCGCCTATGATCACCACGTTTTTTCCTTCCATCTGATCCCAGGGATACCAATTACCGAGGGGGCCGCGTATGCCCATGACATCGCCGATTTTCATGTTGTGGAGATGGGAGCTGACAAGCCCCACCTTGTTCACGGTGAAGCAGACAAATCCCTTTTCGGTAGGCGATGATGCTATGCCTATTGGAATCTCGCCCTTTCCGGCTATGGAAAGCTCGGCAAACTGGCCCGGAGTGTATTTGAACTTCCCCTCATCCTCCGGGTTCAGAAACACAAACTTAAAGGTCTTGAGATTCCTGTCCTCGGTTTCAACCGTTATGTTGTCAATGCGCACCGGGTAGGGAAGATATGGATTTTCCAAAGCAATACCCCCTCTAGTAGTTGTTCATCAATTCGGCCACTTGGCGGATGTCAATATTGACGGGACAAAACCGGACGCACCTTCCGCAGCCCGAGCACTGGATTCCGTTTCCGTATTTGTCAACGTAATATTTGAGTTTGTGCATGAATCTCTGCCTCACCCTCTGGGTCTTCTTATCCCTGGGATTATGGCCGGAGCCGTGAAGCGTAAATAGCGGCATCATGCAGGAGTCCCAGTTTCTTATGCGGTCGCCCTGTTTCCCAAAGACTTCGTCCTGGATGTCGAAGCACCAGCAGGTCGGACAAAGATACGTGCAGGTGCCGCAGTTGATACAGGAAAAGGCCACATCATCCCAAAAGGGAGCATTGAAAAGCTGAGTTACCACCTTGTTCTTCAATTGATCTGTGGAAATCGCGGCGGAGATCTTTTCGCCTGTCCACCCCTCCAGCTCCTGGGCCTCGGCGATGTCCTTTTCCCCTGCAGGCTGCCCGCCTTTGAGTCCAACGAGAAAGTCTTCGCCCTTTGGCGTCAGGGCTTCAGCCAGGAACCTGCTTCCCAGGTCGTGAAGAATGACATCAAGTCCGTTCTTCCCGAATGGGCCTTCACCGACCGATGCGCAGAAACACGTCGCGCATGGTTCATTGCAGCCGAGCCCAACCAAAGTTGTAGTCTCATATCTCCTGACCCACCAGGGGTCCCTGAACTCGGCATTGTCGAAGTTTCGTTTCACTATCTGAAAGGCATGGGCATCGCAAGGCCTTATACCCACGAGCGCCTGTGGAGAATAGTCCTTGACAGCCTCTTTGACGATGTTGGCCTCGGGATCAGCCTCTTCCAGCCTATATTCGAACATTCGTTCAGATTGAGGATACACAATAGACTTCGGAGACATCCTGGTATTCTGATAGGCCCAGTCCGGGACAGTCCCCTCTGACAATTGCTGAAAGGCAGTAAAATCGCCATCTTTCACCGGTACGAAGACCTTAATGGACTTAGCCAGCGCTAAGAGGCCCTTGCCCCAATCATCTTTGCTGAATAACTTAGTAGTCATGGCATCTACCCCATGTTGATCTTTTGTCTGTGATCAATAGCCCTAGCGTATGAACTCGTTGTAGTCGTTGGGTTTGTAGGTATCCAGAGCCGGTCTCTGATCGGTCGCGAGGCCAGCTTCCCAGGAAAAGAACTCCAAGGCGTCCTTATTGAGCTTCTTTGTAAACTGCCTTACCGGGATTCCCACCGGGCACACGCGCTCACAGGCGCCGCAGTCCGTGCATCTTCCTGCGCAATGATATGCCCTCAGTATATGAAATGTCATGGTGTCAGTAGGATCATTGCTCCTTCCGACCCACTGAGGTCTTGATTCATCCACAAAACAGGTGGGGCAGTAACACAGCGGGCAGGCGTTCCTGCACGCGTAGCAGCGGATACATCTGGAGATAGTCCGCGTGAAGAAACCCCATTTCTTCTCGGGGGTCATCTCTTCTATCGTCCGGACATCCTTGAACTGGTCAATGCCTGTCTGCTCCTCCACGGGAGGCCCTAACATCTCGTCATAAATGACGGGATTCCTGTGTGTGCAAACCGCGCAGTTGCGCTGTAACACATCAGCTTTCTTGATGATCTCCTGGAAGCCTCTCCCTCTGACCACGAGAGTGTCTCCCTCTTCAATCACCTCCTCAAGTTCTCTGTTGCCGGTCGCTCTCTTGACCGCCCTGTGGTCCACCATTCCCTTACAGGGGATACCCACGATGTAGAGCTGGTCTCTTGCGATCTGGTTTTCCATGATGTGGGTTACGATATTGCGGGAGTTGCATCCATTGGCCACTATCCCGATCTTCCCCTTCATCTTTGTGAGATAGTTGCAGAGGTTGAGGCCGCAATGGCTGTCCCAGTGCAGAGTTCCCGCTTTAGCCGGATCCCGGATGACCACAGGGTGGTTCATCATGGGAACCGTGCCCTTCGCATAACCGATGAAGACCTCCGCCTTGCCCTCTGAAAGCAGTCTTCCGGCGGTTTCCTGTATTTTTTTGGTGTACTCGAGCATCACGCCACCTCGGCTCTTTTCTTGATTAGATACTTTGCCGGCCCGAGAGTCTTTACCTCTGCGGCAACCGCGTTTGCGAGTTCAGCGAACTTGACCCCTTCGGCGGAGGATATCCACGAGAAGTGAAGCCTTCCGGGCTCTATTCCGATGTGTTCAAACAGCCCTTTAAGGAGGGCGAATTTTCTGCGCGCGTAGAAATTACCTTCCAGGTAATGGCAGTCTCCCGGGTGTCAGCCGGAAACCCACACCGCGTCGGCCCCGTGACGGAGCGCCGCCAGGATAAACTTGGGGCTTATCCGCCCTGAGCAGGGAACCCTTATAATCCTGAAGTTTGGCGGATACTGGAAGCGGCTGACACCTGCCAGGTCCGCAGCTCCGTAACTGCACCAGTGACAGAGGAATGTGGTTATTTTTGGTTGCCAGTCGTTCATTCTCATCTCCTGTTGAGCGCTTCAAAGAGAAACAGACAAGACCTCTAATCTCTTAATTAACCCTAAGCATCATCTACATCGCATTTATCATGGCCATGATCTGGTCAGTGCCGAAGCCCTTAAGGTTGATCGCGCCTGACCTGCACGAGGCCACACAAAGGCCGCAGCCCTTGCAGAGCACCGGGTTTATCTCAGCCCGACCTGTGAATGGTCCTTTCTCAATAAAATTGGGGGCGGAATATGGGCAGATGCTCACGCAGATACCGCAACTGCTGCAGTACAAGGGATTCGTCTGCGCTACAGTGCCGCTGACGCTTATGTTCTCGCGTGCAAGGAGCCTCACGGCCCTTGAGCTTGCCGCCTGGGCGTGGGCAACCGATTCATCAATGGGCTTGGGATAATGTGCGAGACCGCACAAAAACACCCCGTCCGTTGAAAACTCGGAAGGACCGAGTTTCGCGTGGGCCTCGACGAAGAACCCATCCTCATTCATCGGCACCTTGAAGAACTGGGCCAGCTTCTCATCCCTGTAGGGAACAATCGCCGAGGCGAGGGCCAGCAGATCTGCGCGGATTGCTATGTCGCGTCCGAGTATATGGTCTTCGACCACCACTGAAAGGCCTTCTGGGGCGGCCGACACGCGGGGTTTCTTGTCGAGCGCAAAGCGCACGAAGATCACGCCCTTGGCCCTTGCCTTTCGATACAGATACTCCCTTTCCCCGTAAGTGCGTATGTCTCTGTAAAGGACATATACACTTGCATCAGGGCTTATCTCTTTTATATGAAGGGCGCTTTCAATGGAATGGGTGCAGCACACCCTCGAACAGTAAGGCCTGTCCGGCTCTCTCGAACCAACGCACTGGATGAAGACTGCCGTCTTTACGTCTTTAAGCGCAGGATCATCATCCTTGAACCTCCTGTCAAGCTCAAGGTGGGTGACAACCCGGGGGTCTTTTCCGTAAAGGTATTCCGTCGGCTTATATTCCGATGCGCCCGTCGCAATAACCGCTACTCCGTGTTCAACCGTGTCCTTGCCTATCTTGGAGGAAAGACTGGTCTTAAAACTCCCCACAAACCCCTCGACATTCTCTATCTCGGAGCCAAGGCGCAGATCAATTCGGCTGTCGGACTTTACCGATCGGATCAGGGCATCTAGTTCAGCCCCAACCTTTTCTCCCTTCCAGGTCTGGAAGAGGTTGAGGGCCTGGCCTCCCAGTTCGCCGGAGCGCTCCACAAGACAGACTTGATATCCCTGGCGGCTCAGGGAACGGGCTGCCGTCATTCCCGAAATTCCTCCGCCTATGACCATGGCCTTCTGGTTTACCGAAAGCTGGGCCTCCTGCAGGGACTCAATCAGAGCGGCCTTAGCCACCGCCATCCGCACAAGGTCCTTTGCCTTTTCAGTCGCCTTTTCAGGCTCGTCCTTGTGGACCCAGGAATCCTGATTACGAATGTTGGTCATTTCAAAAAGGTATCTGTTTAGCCCCGCGTTAACGAGGGTTTCCTGGAAAAGCGGCTCATGGGTTTTGGGAGTGCATGCCGCAACCACTATCCTGTTCAGGTCGTTGGCCTTGATCACCTGTGTCATGGCATCCTGCGTATCCTGTGAACAGGTATAAAGATTGTCGGTCACGTACTCAACATAAGGAAGGGTCTTGGCATAGTCCCTCACGCTCTTCACGTCCACGACAGAGCCTATGTTTATGCCGCATTGGCAGACAAAGACTCCTATCCTGGGCCTCTCTCCTCTTATGTCCCGTTCCCTTATGTCTTCTTTTTGCTTAGTGAGGGTATTCCTTGCCTCACTCAGAAGGGCGCCTGCCTCTGCGGCCGCCGAACTGGCCTCTATCACTGACTGCGGTATGTCCTTGGGACCCTGGAAGGCGCCGCAGACATAGATTCCCTCTTTGTTGGTAGCGACAGGAGTAAATGATGAGGTGCTGCAAAAGCCTCCCTCGCTCAGGTTTATGCCCAGCTTCTCAGCCAGGCCCTTTATCTCCTCAGATATTTCAAGACCTATAGAAAGGACGACCATGTCAAAGGTCTCTTCGATCTGCTCTCCTTTTTCGGTCGCATATCTTAAGACAAGATCATCCCCGCCCGCGTTCGGCTCGATGCTGTGGACTCTGGAACGGATGAAGCGAACCCCGTGCTTTTCACGGGCAGCGTCGTAATACCTTTCAAAGTCCTTCCCGTGGGTGCGCATGTCCATAAAGAATATGGCGCAATCCAGATTGCTTCCCGCATGTTCCTTGGCGATCGAGGCCTCCTTAATCGCGTACATGCAGCAGACTGACGAGCAGTAAGGATGATCGCACCTGTTCATGTCCCTTGATCCGACGCACTGGAGCCACGCGATCTTTTTGGGCTCCTTGTGGTCGGACATCCTTACCAGATGCCCCATGGTAGGACCTGAGGCGGAAAGGATGCGCTCGAACTCCATGGAGGTCATTACGTTGGGGTGCTTTGTGTAGCTGTAAGTATCATACTTCGATGGATCAAAGGGGGTAAACCCAGGCGCCAAAATGACGGATCCGACATTGATGGAAATAGCCTCAGGTTTTTGCGCATGAGTTTCAATAGTTACCGCCTTTGCGCCGCATGCTGAGACACATTGATAACACTCACAGCAGTAACCGCAGTTGAGGCACCGTGATGCCTCCGATTTGCCTGTCTCTTCATCAAAGCCAAGCTCTACTTCCCTGAAGCTGTCACGCCTCTCCTGGAGGGGCAGCTCCCGCATTTTTGCCCTGGCTTTTTTCTTGGCATCTATAGGCACAGGCCGATAAATCGGGTTTTCCTTCTTAATGGGCTCCCGACCGTCAGCCATATCGCGGCCTTCTACAAAGCGAAAGATGGACTCGGCTGCTTCCCGTCCGGCTGCGATTGCCCCTATCGCAACCCATGGGCCCGTCTGTAGATCACCTCCCGCGAAAACCCCCTCTCGACCGGTGGCATAGGTTATTGGGTCAACATCAATGGTTCCCCACCTGGAAAACTTAACATCTGCTATATCGTCAAGTACAGAGAGGTCAGGCCTCTGGCCGATTGCCGGAATGAGTTGATCTATCTCCAGATCATACTCGCTTCCGGGTATGGGTATAGGTCTTCTCCTTCCAGATGAATCAGGCTCTCCCAGATCCATCCTAATACATCTGAGCCCGACCGCGCATCCGTCTCGCACAATAACCTCCTGGGGCGCAGACAGATATGTGATCATGGCGCCTTCACTCTCCGCGGCCCGGATTTCCTCCTCCCAGGCAGGCATCTCAGCACGGGTACGGCGATAGATTATATTTACCTCACTTGCACCCATGCGGACTGCGGAGCGTGCTACATCTATCGCAACATTTCCCCCCCCGACTATCGCAACCTTATTGCCGACCTCCACCTTGCCTGTGAGATTGAGTTCTCTCAGGAAATCAACTCCCTGGCGGACGCCCTTAGCCTTTTCTCCAGGGACACCCAGCTCGATTCCCTTATGGGCGCCTATTGCCAGGTATATCGCCTTGTAACCGGCCGAGAACAGTTCATCAAGGCCGAAGTCTCTACCCAACGCAGAGCCTGTCTTAATCTCAACCCCTAGCCTGGTTATGATTTCTATCTCGCGGTCAAGCACCTCCCGGGGGAGACGATGGGCGGGAATACCGGCGCGAAGCATGCCTCCAGGCTGAGGCAGGGATTCAAAGATGGTGGAAAGGATTCCCTTCCTTGCAAGGTGATAAGCTGCAGACAGCCCGGCAGGCCCTGAGCCTATGATGGCAACTTTTTCGGATCTCCTGGGGAGGCATGTAATGTCAATCTCCCTTGGGTCAACCATATCGGCTGCCAACCTTTTCAGATCCCTTATTGCAACCGGGTCATCAACCTCGCAGCGCCTGCATGCATCCTCGCACCCGTGTGGACATATTCTGCCAAGCACGCCAGGAAGGGGAAGATCTTCCATGATAATTTTGAGAGCTTCCCTGTAACGCCCCTCTTTAACCATCTGGACGTATCCTTGCACATTCAGGCCGGCGGGACAGGCCAATCTGCACGGAGCCTTGTCAGCTTTCTGGATGGAGAATGAGCCGGGAATAGCCTGGGCGTATTTCTTGTAAGTGGCCTTGCGTGTGATTAGGCCTTGATCATATTCGCTTGGGAGAACAACAGGGCACACCGAGGCGCAGTCACCGCAAGCGGTGCAGCGCGACGCGTCAATATAGCGGGGAGTCTTACTTATCTTTACTGTGAAATTTCCTTCACCGCCCGCTATATCTTCTACTTGAGCACAGGTGATCAGATTTATGTTGAGATGCCGGCCGACCTCGACCAGTTTGGGCGAGATTATTCACATCGCACAGTCGTTTGTTGGAAATGTCTTATCCAGCTCACTCATCACCCCGCCTATGGCGGAAGATTTTTCTACGAGATGCACAAAATAACCGGAATCTGCGAGATCCAGGGCCGCCTGCATGCCGGCTATGCCCCCTCCAACGACCATCACTGATCCAATAGCTCGATCGGGCATGAGTTACTCCTTGATTTGTGTTAACGGATGAAGACCAGGGTACGACAGTTTGGTAAGCTAACTTCTAACCCGAGGCGTTGTCAACCCTAATTTTGAGATTTATGATCGGCTACTGAGTATCCTGTAAGGATTGATTTCGGGACTCCCTGGGCCTTTTGAGAGCGAGGGTCGGGAGGTATCCTAAAGCACCACCCAATGAGACTTGGAGCTGTCAGAGTTTCGATAGGTCATCCTGTTACAGCTATCGCCGCTTATCCGGACCGTGATACGTCCTGATATAGTCATGGGGCCGGCAATCGCCCGAAACGCTTGAATTGGTGAAGGCTACATGCTAGCCTCATTTCCATGCAAAATTCGTAAGGAGATGGATTTCCATGCCTGATCTGAATCAAGGCCTCCTCAATATCGGTATTGTGGGCGGAGGAACACGCTGCGGAGAACTCGTCAGCAAGACATCGCAGGAATATCTGAGTAACGGGGTCAACGCAAGAGTTGTTGCGATCTATGATGCCGACAGCACGGCCCCATGCATTCCAATCGCGAAGGGGCTCAATATACCTATCCTTTACGATTACAATGAATTATACAATCCGAAATATGGTATCCATCTTATCATCGTACTTGATCCCGATGAATTCATTTTCAATGAGATATTGAGGACCAAACCTCCACACATAAGGGCACTTTCCTTCCATGTCTTTGAGCTTTTCTGGAGAGCCATCGGCATGGAAGAGATGAGACTTAGACAAAGAAACGAAGAAATTGAAACCATCCTGAACGGAATCCAGGATTTCATCCTGGTGATAACGCCGGATCGGGAGATAGTTGAGGCAAATCAGGCATTCCTTACACAGATGGGCTACAGGAGAGAACAGGTGATCGGAAAGAAATGCCACGAGATCTTTCAAATGACCGAACATCCCTGCAACAGCTCTGAAATGGTTTGTCCTCTTAGCGAAGTCATTCGAAACAAACATTCCTGCAGAAGAGAGTTGACCAGGGTCAACAGCAAAGGCGAAAAACGTTATACAGAGGTTTCTATCTTTCCGATCTGGGAAAAAGGAGGCAAGATCTTAAGGTTTATTGAAATCAGTAGAGATGTCACCGAAAGGAGGCAGCAGGAGGAACAGATAACCAAACGCCTTGAGCAGATGGTTGAAGAGAGAACAAAGCAAATCAGGGAAATCCATGAAAAGCTCCTGCATCAGGACAAAATGGCTTCTCTTGGAAAACTTAGCGCCTCGGTAGTTCACGAAATAAACAACCCAATTACCGGAATTTTGAACTTACTTATGTTAATTAAAAGGATATCTGAAGAAGATAATGTTAATGCCGATGAATTAACACAATTTAAGCGTTATATAGACTTAATGGAATCAGAGACAAAGCGCATAAGCAGGATTGTGTCTAACCTGCTTGCCTTTTCAAGGCAGGCAAAAACGGAGCTTTCTGAGATAGAACTTAATGTTATTATTGATAAAACCATTTTTCTCAATTCCAACTTGATGAAAATCCATTCCATAAAGGTTCAAAAAGAACTCCAACCGGA
The DNA here is from genome assembly GCA_041753575.1 of Desulfatiglandaceae bacterium. Taxonomy (GTDB): domain Bacteria; phylum Desulfobacterota; class DSM-4660; order Desulfatiglandales; family Desulfatiglandaceae; genus CG2-30-51-40. Next base: position 14,347 of record JBGSUA010000198.1, on the reverse strand, counting down.
TCTGCCAAAGATTGTTGCTTCAGAAGATCAGTTGCAGCAGATATTTATGAATATGATATCAAACGCTGTTGAGGCAATGGAACCGAAAGGAGGCGGGACTATATCCATCGTAACCCGTCTAAAGGAAAAAGAAGGAAAGGTTCTAATCGCTTTTAGCGATACAGGCGTCGGCATAGAGACCGAAGACATATCTCGGGTCTTTGAACCTTTTTTTACCACCAAGAAGAAAGGAAAAGGCGTAGGTCTTGGGCTTTCAGTGGTCTATGGCATAATCCAGGACCACGGAGGTTCAATCCAGGTTGAATCCCACAAAGACAAGGGCACTGTTTTTACGATCGAACTCCCCCTTGAGCGCAAAAGCGTTCACTCTGGCGCAAGGAGGTCATAATGGCCGGCACAAGGATCTTGGTTGTTGACGACGAACTGATAATCAGGGAATCCCTTTCCGCCTGGCTGGAGCGAGATGGCCACGAGGTACAAACCGCGGAAAGCGGTGAAGAGGCCCTCTCTAAGATCAAGGATACGCGTTACGACATTGTTTTCCTGGACATCAAGATGGAAGGCATGAGCGGCCTGGAGGTGCTGACGCAGATAAGGCAAAACGAGCCTGGAATAGCAGTGGTCATGATCACCGCCTACGGTTCCATATCATCAGCAGTAAAGGCAATGAAAGATGGAGCCTACGATTATCTGCTCAAACCATTTGATCCGACACAATTGGAACTCTTGATCCAAAAAATTCTGGAGCGACGTGCCCAGGCAAAGGAAACCCTTTTTTTGAGGGAGCAATACAAAGAGAGCAGCCGGTTTGAGAGCATGATAGGCCAGTCCCGTAAGATGCACGAGGTCTTTGATCTCATAAATGATGTTGCGCCCACCGATTCGACAGTGCTCATAACCGGAGAGACAGGTACAGGAAAGGGTCTTGCCGCCAAAGCCATACACACCCGCAGTCCCAGGTGCGCCGGCCCTTTTGTGGCCATCAACTGCGGGGCATTTCCTGAGCACTTGCTCGAAAGTGAACTTTTCGGCTATCAGAAAGGCGCATTCACCGATGCCAAGGTCACCAAGAAGGGTCGTCTTGAAATGGCTGAGGGCGGAACGCTATTCCTTGACGAGATCGGAGAGATAAGTGTCAGGATGCAGATAGACCTCTTGAGGGTTCTTGAGGACAAGGTTTTTTATCGAGTTGGCGGCACCCAGCCCATACAGGCTGATTTCCGTGTGATGGCAGCCACAAACAGAAATCTGGAGGATGCCATGAAGGAGGGCAGATTCAGAAGAGACCTTTTCTACAGGCTTAATGTCATATCGTTCAAGATGCCTGCGTTGCGCGAAAGAAAGGAAGATATTCCTCTTCTGGCGGAACATTTTCTGTTTAGATTCGCCCAGGAAACCAACAAGGCAGTTGATAAGATCGGCAGAGATGCCATGGACGAATTGATGCTCTATGACTGGCCGGGCAATGTGAGGGAATTGGAAAATGCGATAGAAAGGGCGGTTGTCGTCTGTAAAGGACGCGAAGTAATTGTCCGTGACCTTCCCATATATCATCCTGAGGGCATTGCCGCCACGGAGCTGACCTCTTTGAGGGATCTGGAAATAGGCCACATCGCCAAGATACTGGAGATAAACGATTGGAATATCGCAAAAAGCGCTAAGATGCTTGAGATTGATCGCTCTACTCTTTACGCCAAGATTAGTCGCTATAACCTCAAGAGAGCAGAGTGAAAGAGGCGCCAATAAAGGGCGGTTTTATTCTTGTGGCCCCCATTGATGAGCATGACGCGGATGTCCACCGTGAGGCCGCGGTAGAAATTGAGCGAGTCTATGGCCTTCCTTGTAAGACAACATCCATACTTTCGGACATCTTATTTGCCCATGACAGCCGAAGAGATCAATTCAATTCCACCATGATCCTGAAAGAACTGGAATCCCATGCCCCTCCTAGCGCGGTGAAGGTTGTTGCGCTCACGTCAAGCGATCTTTTTATACCTATATTGACTTATGTTTACGGAGAGGCTCAACTGGGGGGGAGATGCGCGATTGTGTCCTCTCACAGGCTGATAGAAGGAATTGTGGGGCTTGACAGCAGAAACCTATTCCTTTGCAGGGTTGTTAAGGAGTGCATCCACGAACTTGGACACACCTTTACCCTGAAACACTGCCGCGATCGCACCTGTATCATGCATTATGGAAGGGATGTAATAGATGTGGATACAAAGTCCAGACAACTGTGCAGGTACTGCAAGGTCTTGCTGAGCGATGAGTTATCCAGGATGGGAATAAAACCCGGATAAAAGGCTGTATATTTTAAGCCAGTTTATCCGGGTAAAAGTCAGAAGAGATAAGTATATTTAAGCTCGCAGAAATCTTTTTGTCATCTTATTCCAGCCAAGTTCGGGCATCTTGGCAAGGATCTCAGACCCGAGGAAACCGCCGTCTGTGTTTAAAGGCCCACTGCTTTCCTCAATCGCCCGATACAGGCTATCAACTTCCTGTCCTATGAAGCGCATAGCCTCTCTGTGGATCATGAGCCTTTTCAGATCATCCCTTAGATCCGTGGCGTGGATGGTGAGAAACCAGCCGGCTTCGTAAGGGGACTTTGATACGGGAGAGCCGTCATCAATGAGACTGTTGTTCGTTGAAATTACAACTCCGCTCACAGGCGCCATCATGCTTGCCTCTTGCATGCCGTTTCGCAGCTTTATGGCAGCGTTCCCTTGCTTGATCTCCTTGCCGATTAGCGGAGATTCAACTCGGTCAAAAGGACCGAAAAGACGACCGGCGAAATCATCAATGCCGATTTTTACGGTATGGTCCTCCTCAATCCTTACCCAGCTATGGCCCTTATGGAGGTAGTAACCCTGGGGAATACTGATTCCTTTAACCTCAAGTAATTCAATAGGCTTCACTACCGCATGGACACTATAGTCATCCATGAAAAACTGATCGAACTCACAGTTGGAGCATCTATACTCATTAGAGCAGGCTCTGAACTCTATTTTACCTTTCAGATGGTGAATGCATGGCCTCCGCCACACAGGAATCTCGTTAAGCCTGGCCTTCCAGGAAACGATTTTTTCCTTCTTCCCGGAAGGAGCTTTCCCCTCCCGCCTGAGGCGAGTATTTTCCTCAGCGGCGCGTTTCATGGCAAGGTCAAATCTGCAAGAGGAGCATGCATAATCGTTAAGGCACTTCCTCTGCTTAATCACCCCTGCCTTGCCCCATATACATAAATTCTTCTCAGGGAAAGTTTTTTTTTGTGTTTTTCTTTCAGACATGGCGATCTCCACCATAACTACTTAAGTTCAGCCAGGATCTAAGCTGTCTTCAAGAAGGCCCTGGTCAGGTTATTCCACCCAAGTGTGGGCATATTGCCGTAGATGTCATTACTGAGGAACCCCCCGTCTGCGGCCATCGGTCCTGCAACCTGCTCAATCATCTGCTCCAGATGAGTTACTTCATTGCCCAACCATGCAATGCCTTCTGAGTCGCTCATCAGCTTTTTGACTGTATCCTTGAGTTCGGGATTGCGCAGTAGAAACAGCCAACCTCCACTGTAGGGTTCCATGCCTGCCTGCTCGGGTCTTTCTCTTAAATCGGGATTCACCTCAACTATAACCCCGCTCACAGGAGACAGGACTTCGGCTTTGTTGTCATTTCTCTTAAAGCCCCACCCTGCGTTTCCCTGATCCAGTTCTTTTCCCATGAGCGGCAGATCCAAGGCCTGCGGTGTTCCGAATAACTTAAGCGAGAAATCATCCATCCCCACTCTTATGTATCCGCCGCTCTCTATCCTGGCCCAGGTGTGTCCGCCGTGGAAATAGTAGCCCACGGGCAGCTTAAATCCTTTGATATCATGAACATCGTAGGGTGTTGTCCTCGTCTTGACGCTCCATACGTCCTCAAAGAATTGATCAAAATCACATTTTGAGCATTCAAAGTCATAGGCGCACTGCCTCTTTGCAATTCTTCCCGTAAGGCTGTGACGGCATACCCGATCAAGGCCCCCCCTAGCCCGCATGGCATTTTGCCAGCTAACCTGTTTGCCCTGTTCAACCTTCTTCTTCATCCCCAGGTCATATTTGCATGTGGTACAATCATAGAAATTGTTGCAGAGCTTATAATCCACTGCTCCTGACTGCATCCACAGGCAAGGGTTGGCTGTCTCTGCCTTTTTATCAGGCTTAACCAACCAGACCTGGCCGCCAAGTACGGCGCCAATTTCACCCTTCGCACCGAGGTCTTGTTCCGCCCCTTTGCGGTATGACGCTCCGTATCCTAATCTGCTTCTTCTCTCTTCCTTCTTTTCTCTGATCTGTCCTTCCATTTCTTATCTCCTTCCGCGAACTTTATCTAAGAGCTTTGTGTTCTCATATGAGCAACATCAATGCCATGGTCTCAAGTAGAAACGTATCATAAGGTAATAATTAAGCTTTTTATCTGTTGTGAGCAAGTTAGTATGCGCAAGGCCAAAACTCCCAATCCACGTGCATGTTGAATAATCCGACAGTCGAACTGTGAAGCCTGGCGGCTGAAGTCTTTAACTTATTGACTTAACTGATATTAGCCTGCCATTTTGTTTGTGTTGCTTTTTCCATCACATCCGTCTTGATTTCCAGCATTCGATAAGAATGACAAAGTCCACGGTCTTTCAGCCAAGACTTTATGGCCAAGCTCAGCTAACCCCCCGCGGATGAGAATGCCTGGGCGCGTCTTCAAGGGCAAAACAGTTTCTGGATGCCGGAGGCATTTTCCTTTATCATTGGAAACAGAGGGTGCGTGAAATTGGTATCATGGAAAGACGGAAATTCTTCAAGAGAGCATTGATAGGGACTCTAAACTGCTTGGCTGCTGCGGCTCTTGCCTATCCGGCCTTCTTGTTCATGACCTTCAGAAAGGTCAAGACCAGGGATGTCGTGTTCGGCCAAAACGATCAGGGCGCGGATATAAACCATAAGGAGGGCGTGTATCTGATCGGAGTCGGAGATTCACTTAAGGCTCTGTCCGCGAAATGCACCCACCTGGGCTGCCTTGTGAACTACAACCCCCTGACACGCAGGTTTGAGTGCCCGTGTCACGGAAGTGTATATGATATCACAGGCAAAAAGCTTAAAGGCCCTACGACCAGGGACCTGGAAGAGCTTCCCTTTACGAGGAGTTCGGATGGAAGCATAAGCGTGAAGGTGGAGATATAGTGGTCGGCAAAATGAGCGCAGGATTGAAGCCTTCACGAGGTATGTCTAGTCTGCCCCGGGGATTGAACATGAATGAGCGCAGTTCAGTTGTAAACAGGATAGCCAAAGGTGCCGGCATGGCCGTGTCATTCTCTACTGCGTTGCCGAAACTCGGGCTTGCCTCGCTTTTCATTTGCCTCTTGTCGGGAATCATTTTGAGCTTTTATTACAGGCCCTTTGGAAACGTATTCCAGAATGTCGAAGAGATAACAAGCCTTGTTCCTTACGGATGGTTTTTCAGGCAGATACACTATATAACCGGGCAGGCCTTTGTGTTTTTGATGCTCTTTCACACGGCAGATCACTTCCTCCGGAGGCGCTACAGGGTGTATTCGGCAGTTGAATGGACAAGCCTTGTGGCGGCTCTTGTCGCGTGTTTTTTCACGCTTTTTACAGGCTTTATACTGAAGGGGGATAAGGAAGGCCTTTTCGCCGGAACAATACTCTTGAATATGCTCGATACCATTCCGCTGGCGGGGAAATGGCTCTCTCGGGTTTTTGTTGGAAGCGGTGACGAGTTCTTCTTCCTTCCTTATCTTCATCACTGTCTCTTTCTGCCAGCCCTCACGGCCTATCTTATCAGAGGACACATCAGGGCCTGGCTTCCCGGGAAGGGATTTGCGGCCGCCGCCTTCGGCTTTGCAGGGGCGTACGCGCTCCTGGTTGACCCTTTCATGGATATACCCCCTGAGGCCCAGGCGCCGCTTGTCAGGGGCCCCTGGTTTTTCTTAGGGATACAAACCCTTCTTAAGACCTGGCATCCCCTTTACGCCGGGATTCTTCTCCCTTGCGTATTCGTCGCGCTTGTCCTCATCATACCGGCAGTCACCACAATCTCCGGCAGGGAATCGCGCTTCAAGACGACATCCGGAATTGCCGAAAAGAGCCTGTACTGGACGATCGTCGCGGCATCTGGCGCGTATCTCCTTCTTATCATCAACGCCGCGATAAATGGCCCATAAATAACGGAGGGCGCAAATCATGAAGACCTCTTATCCGATAGTGCTTGCCCACGGGATATTCCCCTTTGACAGGTTCTTTACGCCTCTTTTGTCCAAGGATAACGATCCTGACGATAGACTCCATTATTTTCGAAAGATCAGGTCCACGCTGATTGATGAGGGCTTCACCGTGTTTCACAGCAGAGTGAGCTGGGGAGGCCCGCTTGAGCGCCGGGCGGCAGATCTTAAGGGCGAACTCCTCCGCTTGACCGAAGGATTCCGAAAATGGCCCAGGGTCCATATCATCGCCCACAGCATGGGGGGACTTGATGCGCGCTGGATGATATACCGGTTTCAAATGGAAAAAAGGGTTGCCTCCCTTACCACCATCGGGACCCCTCACCTGGGAAGTCCTTACGCACAATGGAGTCTTGAGCGCCTTAACAGGCTCCTTGATCTTGCCTTCAACATTGGGGTTGACCTGAGAGGGGCCAGAGACCTTACCCCTGACGCGTGCGAGGCAAGAAACAGACTGACTGCCGATTTTGAGGCCAGCAACGGGGTTCGTTACAGAACAATTGCAGGGACCCAGCCGCTTGAGAGGATATTCAAGCCTCTTTGGCTTCCCTGGCGGGTCATGCATCAGCTTGAGGGGGAAAATGACGGGCTGGTTTCTCTGCGATCTGCCACCTGGAAGGAAGACTATCTCATCAAGGTCTGGGATGCTGACCACCTCAATCAGATAGGCTGGTGGGACTCGGGGGAAAAGACCACAGGCATGAACCGCGAGGTCTTCGAGCAGGCAATTCGAAACAGCTATGTCGAGGTAGCTGAAATGCTTACGGATTAGCGCATGGTCCAGCCTCTGTCGGCGCTGTGTCATACGGCAGCCCCGTGGAAGTTGCCTGGAAGTTCAACCGGAAATCAACGATATTCCTGGAGCCCGAAAGGGATGCGCTCAAACGGGAATGATTCGGTCTCCTGTGGGGTGTCGGCGCATTCCTTTTCCGATCCGGCTATCTCAAGAAGCTCCCTTGCATGCATATCGCTTATCTCCCTTTCAGCCTGAGCCGTATGCCTCTCGATGAACACGGCTCTTTTCCTGTTAAGGGTTATCTTTTCAAACGGATGCATGTAGGAGACGGAAGGAAGAACCAGAGGAATATGATATGTCACGTGTTTGGGCCTGACACCGGCCGGAAGGTCTCTCCAAGGGGATGCCTTCATGTGTATCCCGCCTGAATCTCTCAACCATTCCTTTTGATCCGCCCCTGCCTCTTTAAGAAGCCCCTCGACCCTGTCAATATCTTCTTTTTTCCCCTTCACTATCAGTCCTCTAATGGCGCCGCTTGCCGTCACATCCTCAAACGGCTTTGTGACGAGCTTTGCAAGGCGCATCCTTTGTCCCCTCCCCTGGAACCTGCTCCTGTAGGCAAAGGAGCAATAGTTTATCGGGATGCCGAGGTCCTCCTCTTTTGAAAACCGGAGAATTCTAAGGGCAGTAAGCTCGGATTCAAGCACTGTAACCTTTTCTCCGTGGAGAAACGTATATCCCCGCTCCAGGAGGTTTCTGCAGTTGTGGGGTGTGACCCTCAACTGGTGCAGATTAAGGTGCTTTACGCCGAGGCCGGGAAGCCTTTTCACCAATCCCTTAAGCCGCTCGAGATGATCCGGTATAGCGGGTATCTCAACCGTCACCGTCCCTATTATGCCCGCAGCGAGTGGAAGCTTGGATGTATCGTAGTCAAAGGCGCTGAGATCAAAGCGTATTTCGTCAAGCCCGGCGGCCTTGAGCTTCCTTAGACCTTCTTCCGTTACAGCGCTTCCGTTTGTGTATATCCACAGATAGATCCCATCACCAAACCTTCTTTTGATCCGTGCCGCGAAAGAAAGCGTCCGTTCAAAGGTCAGGAAAGGCTCCCCTCCGGTTAATCCCACTCCCCTTATCCCCAGCTTCTCGATATAATCCACGTAGTCTTGAGGGTTTTCGAATTCAAGACCGGCTGTCATGGGTATGGACCTGGATTTCTGTTCAGCCGGGCAATAGAAGCACCTTCCGTTGCACAGGCCGTTAACGAAGAGACATGACCAACCGCCGGCTCCGCACAATATGCATCCAGGTGAGAGGTTCTTGCAGTCAAGCTTTGTACCGCAAAAACCGATAGTTACCTTGTCATTCAGGCCTGAGAGGATCTCTCGCCTTTCGCGTGAGGCCTCCTCTGCCTGAGCAGGGGTAACCCACCTGAAGGAGGAGGAAATCTCCCCGAACTCCTTTTCGTTGTCAGAAACCTCTTGTGATTCCGTTTCCTTCATATCCCACCAGATTAAAGAATATATTCGGCAAAGCGCACGAAATGCCCGCTCCAAAATCGTCGGGGCAGATAAAGACCATGCTTCAACCCACTGAATAATAGGCCGGGGCCTACGGCGGTTCAAGCCTTAAGAACCCATTCAAAGAAAACCAGCGCTTCCCTCCTCATCTGTCTTCGGGACTGGGCGTTTTATTGACATGAATTCCGCAAGCATTTAATCTTGATCCCAAGGCATGTTATGGAAAAGGCCGCGGCCGAGAGATAAATAAACTTTGGACAATCAAACAGTATCCTTGGGAAAGGTCATCCATGAAAGAAAAGATAGAGATCATCCGGAGCGACATCACCAAACAGAAGGTGGATGCCATCGTCAATGCCGCCAATACTTCGCTTCTGGGCGGGGGAGGGGTGGACGGAGCGATTCACAGGGCAGCGGGGCCTGAACTCCTCGAAGAGACCCGAAAGATAGGGGGCTGCCCCACAGGCGAGGCGAGGGTGAGCAAAGGCTATCGCCTTCCGGCCAGGTGGGTGATACACACGGTGGGGCCCGTTTGGAGGGGCGGGCATTCAATGGAAAGGGAACTGCTCGCCTTATGCTACAAGAACAGCCTCAAGGCCGCGGTGGATATCGGCGCCAAATCAATAGCCTTCCCGTCCATCAGCACGGGCGCCTACGGCTTTCCCATGGAGGAGGCAACCGATATAGCTTTTACCGAGACGATGCGTTTCCTGGCCTCCGACAAGACAATAGAAAAGGTCGTCTTTGTCTGCTTCGGAGACCGCGCGACGGAGGTTTATAAAAAGGCCCTCTCGCGATTGCCATAGCAGGTTTTTGCCCGCGCTGTTCGACCGCCCCCCTGAATCACCCCGGCCGGACCTCCTCAGAACAGGAGGCCGCGGGGGCTGGTCCAGGAAACTTCACTCCTTCAGAAAGTAACGGTGATATTCGTCGTCCGTAATGTATTTTTTCATGAGGCTCGTGACCATATCGAAGAGGGCTTCCATGTCTGAGGCCGTCATCCGGCCCCTTATAAGCTCCATGAACTCATCATCCGAAAATTTCTGAAGGTAGTAGGTAATGGTCTTTTCGTCGGTCTCCCTGTTCAGGCCGAAACCGACAAAGCCGTCATATTCATCAACAAAACGATGCGTGTGCCCTGCCATCAGAAACCCAGAGACGCTGAGACCAGCACTACAGAGATATCGCTCAGCATCGGCCTTCTGTGAAGTATCGTCGTGATGCGGCATATCCTCTGAGGGGAATTGCAGTCGCTGCAAAGCCCCGTTTCCGCACAGGGGGTCGCCATCCCGAGGCTCTTAGCCCTCATGGGGCCTGCCACTTCCCTGACCCTACGCAGGGCCGAATCAAGGTCATGCGTCACCTTGTTCATGCCCGCCACTATAACTATCTTCTTTGGGCCGAAGCTCATGGCGTTGGTGCGGTTTCCTATGCCGTCAACATTGACGATCTCCCCTGTCATTGAAACGGCGTTGGCGCTGCAAAGAAAGCAGTCGCAGCGACCCTGCTGAAGCCGGATATCGAGATCCTGTCCCCGTTCAAGCCCCTTCTGCCAGTGATCATAAATAATCTTTCCCTGTGCCCTGAGCTCTTCCATGATCCCGATGACCCTTGTGGTATCGGAGCCCCCGAATCCGAAACTCTGAAAGCCTCCTATCATGCCCATGATAAGGGTCTTAGCCTGGCTCACGGAACCGGTAAAATGTGGATCAAAGCCGTGTTTTTTCAGGTTTTCAACGCACTTTAATCCAATCTTCTCCCAGAGCCACTCCTCGAAATTTCCAGCCATGTCCTTTATCTCTCCTTTCCAGCCCTTACTTTTATTAGTTCGGCGACAATGCTCACCGCAATCTCTTCAGGGGTCTCGGCCCCTATCTCAAGCCCTATCGGGCAGTGAACCCTGTCCAGGTCATTCTGGATGAATCCGTCTTCAAGCAGGCTAGCGTAAACGGCCGCCTTTTTCCTCCTGCTCCCTATCATCCCGACATATTTGGCTCTGGTGCGCAGGGCCTGCGCCAGGACATCCCGATCGTGCGTGTGGCCCCTTGTGACAATTACCAGAAAGGAGTCTTCATCCACATCAAGCCGATCCACAAGCCCCTCGAACTGCCAGTCATGCACCTCAGAGGCATCGGGGAATCTGGCAGGATCAGCGAACTCCTCTCTGTCGTCAATCACCACCACCTGGAAACCGACCCTCGCGGCGATGGGGGCTATCTGAGCCGAGACATGCCCGGCGCCGAAAACAAATAGTCTATGCTCTCCGACGACCGGCTCAAGAAAAAGCTCTGTCAGTCTGCCCCTGGAATCATTTTCCCTGATGAGAAAGGGTTTCCTCTTTCCCAGAACGTCGGTTATGCTTTTTCTGATAATTTCCTCTATGCCGGGCAAGCCGTCAATCGAACCGGTGAGAGAGCCGTCACTTCCTAGAAAAAGCTTTGGCGCGGCCCCTCCCCTCCATGCCTCTTCCTGTATCACTGTAGCCATGACGCCTGAGGTGTTCGCGGAAAAGGCATCAAGAATCCTTTCAATAATCGAAAGAGCAGCGGTGCTCTCTCTTGAGACAGGTTCAAGAAATACCTCAACTTCGCCTCCGCAAAGCATATCGGTTTCGGCAATCTCGGTACCCTTAAGGGAGAAAAAGATCCTCTTTGGAAGTCCCGATCTCATGACATCCAACCCTGCCTTTGCCGTCAAGGCCTCCAGAAGCCCTCCGCCTATGGTGCCTGTAATGGAGCCGTCGGCCCTGATGACACAGGATGTGCCGAGCCCTCTTGGAGAAGACCCGGCCTGTTTTATTATGGTGGCAATGACAGCCGCCCCTTCTTCCATAACCGCCTTCCTGAGGGCGGCATATAACTTTCTCATCAATTCCTCCTGAACAATGCGTATTTTTTCTCATAAAGAGAGCCCGCGATGACTAAATCCACACCCGAGGCGGAGGCGAGCAATAACTCCGCGAGACACTCTATCAAATTCCTATCTTCTACAAGCTCCATCTTGTTTAGAAAGGCGATCAGCCTGGCCTCCTTTGGGGTCCCCTTGAAAAGACCACCGGCGCGGAGAAACAAGGCACTCACCTTTTCCGGAGAAATGATCCCGCCTGGAGCGGCTCCCGTTATCTCCTGAAATCTCTCCTGCCTGAAGACCAGATCGGGCGAAACAGGTTTCCCCAGCACCTCGCAGCCCGCGACCGCCACAGTCATGGTTGTCAGTGAAGGTATCACGGGCTCGTGCCCGGCAGGGGCCTTGAGAGGCCTTCCGGCAGCTCCGTCCGCCTCGACCAGCACATGATCAATATCGCTTCTTAAAAAGAGCCTGTCGGCCTCTTCGGGATCTATACCGGAGATCTTTCCGTTAGTAAGGAGGTTTTTTCCCACAAATACAGACCCATAACGCTCAAGACACTCCCCGATCGCCCTGTCCGGGTCCATCTCCTCATCCGTCAAGATAACCGCGGGATAAAGTCCTGCCTCACTTTTACGAACCTTTGTTGTGGTGGTCGCGGCAACCCTCATTCCGATCCCGGCCAGCTCTTCCGTCAAGCGCCTCATAAGGGAGGTTTTTCCTCCAGCCCCCACGATCGCTACAAGGGACTTTTTCCCCACACCCAGGGAATCGTAAAGGATTCCTGTTTTCTCCCTCGGGACAGCAGCCATGGATTGTCACTTTTTCCTGAGCACCCTGTTATCGCCTACCCGCACCGTAACCTGTTTCTTGTCGAAATATTCAATAAGAGGAATGGTATATTTGCGGGATGCCCCTGTCAGATCCTTGAACTCAGGGGTGGTAATCTCGCCTTTTTCCTTGAGGAAGGCCACAAGGCGTTTTTCGAGTTCCTCTATCGCATGGGCATGAAAAAAGAGATCCCCCTTTACCTTGACCAGCACCCCTTCCTTGCACATGACATCCAGGACTTCGGTTGCCGTCTTTTCAGGCAGTTTCTCCTTGAGTTCCTTGAAGTACGGGGGCTGAAGGCCGCCCCTTTCATAAATCTCCTGGATCTGTCTTTTCGTCTTTTCCTGATCCTCAGCCAGAACTACCTTGTGGCTTTTAAGCCTCACGGTGTCCATCTCCACAGCGATTTCACCTTCCTGGGAGAGCCTGCTCATCATGTAGGCAAAAAGCTTTGGGTTTATGGCCCCAACCGTTCTGGTGCGCAGCTCTTCCTTGGACAGCCCTGGTTTCAGGGGGAACTCCTTGTGAAATTCAGACAGGGTTCCAATAAGCTCGGAAACAGCCTTTGAAAGCACGTCAGCGTGAATAAGGGCGCCTCTTTCACGGTCGTAGGCAATGATCTTTCTTTCAGTCTTAAGGGCCTGGAGGGTGGCAGCCAATTTCTTTGCCCCCATGTTGGCAAGAAATGACAGTTCCGATTCCTCCACGCCCTTGGCCCTGGACATGGAAACAAAGGTCTCCAGCACGTCCTTTGCGTCTCCCTTGTGCAGGAGCTTCAACTCTGAGATGGATTTCTCGGCAAATCTCTTCTTTCTTATGGGAAGGGGATGGAGGATCTCGCCTCCGCCTATGGCCCTGACGGGAGAGTAGCTTCTGAGCACATAACGGTCTCCCTTGAGGACAGCGGTGGGTTCATCAAGCTGGATCTGGGCAAGACAGCTCTCCCCCGGCTCAAGTTGTTCATGATCCAGTAAAATCACCGTTGCTATGATCTCGCAGGTGCCTGCGTGGAAGCGGGCCTTTGCCCTGTTTTTAAGTTTGCGGGGCGCGCTCGGAAGATGCTCGAGCGTTACGTCAACAAGTCTTGTGGCCCTGAGCGAACCCTTGGCGGCAAGCACATTACCCCTTTCTATGCTCGCCCTTTCAACGCCCTGAAGGTTCACAGCGGTTCTGAGCCCAGACCTGACCTCGGTCACGTCCTCATTGTGCACCTGAATGCCTCGCACCCTGGAGCTTACACCCTCGGGATACACCGTGACCTCGTCCCCTGTGTGAATCACCCCTGAGATTGTCGTTCCGGTTATAACGGTACCAAATCCCTTCATTGTAAAGACACGATCTATAGGAAGGCGGAATATATGCCCTGTATCCTTCTCAGGAATGCCCCGCACCACCTCGTCAAGAACCTCTACGAGCCTGTCCATTCCCTGACCGGTTACAGCCGAAACCTCCACTATGGGAGCATCTGCCAGAAATGACTCCTTGAGATATTCGCGAACATCCTCTCTCACAAGTCCAAGCCAGTCAGCGTCAACCATATCCACCTTGGTGAGGACAACCACCCCATGCTTAATTTTCAGAAGGGAGCATATCTCCATGTGCTCTCTGGTCTGGGGCATCACCCCTTCGTCGGCGGCCACAACAAGGGCCACAAGATCAATACCGGTGGCCCCGGCCACCATGTTCTTCACGAACTTCTCATGCCCAGGCACATCCACTATGCCAAGAAGCCTTCCGCCGGGGAGCTTCAGATGCGCGAAACCAAGCTCTATGGTTATGCCGCGCTCCTTTTCTTCCTTCAGCCTGTCCGTGTCAATGCCGGTAAGGGCCTTTATGAGGGATGTCTTCCCGTGGTCAATGTGGCCCGCGGTCCCCAGGATGATCTGCTTCATCTATTTTTCTTCCTCGATAGAAGTTCTTCTATTACTGGTAAGTTCATAGATGTTGCCGGCCCCTGTGTCAAGCTCATTAACCGCCGTTGATTTCAGATTTTTATTGACCTCTCGAACTCCCTTTGCTACTATTTCTCCTCGTTTCATTCCCCGGTAGCTCAATAGGCAGAGCGGGTGGCTGTTAACCACTAGGTCGGCGGTTCGAGCCCGTCCCGGGGAGCCAAATAGGCAGATTCGGCCAATGATCGACGTTGGCGAATTCTCA
>JBGSUA010000197.1:0-48059 GCA_041753575.1 Desulfatiglandaceae bacterium | reverse complement strand
CAGGAGAGTGTGCTTCATAGACTAGGGCAATTCCTTGGAATGAAGGAGGACCTTGCGAGGAGCGGACCGAGCATCATAGAGACCCGACTCAATCATCACAGGCATCAGGAAATCCAGAATCTATCGCCAAAAAATTTCCAGAGCCTCCACGAGAAGGCAATTGAGGCGATGAAGGCCGGAGATATAGATGCGTCAGTGCGTCTGCTTGAAAAACTGGTCACTGAGGAGCCCGACCATGCTCTTGCCCACAATGATCTTGGAGTTCTTTACTACAAGAAAGGTAACCGCGCCAAGGCGTTGTTGCATTTCAGGAAGGCAACTGAGCTTGAACCGGACAATGCCGGCTTTTTGGCAAATCTTCAGCGAGTTCTGGCGGCATGACCGCATGGAACTCTCATCGGCTGACCTTTTGCCAGAGCAACAAGTGTGCTATATTGGTCTGCAAATGAGTAAAGGAGGTTTTACGATGCCAACAGGAACCGCGTATTATGCCTTTCCACCGGGCTTCGAAAAAGCGGTACAGATGACCAGGGAAGAACTGGCTAGGCATATCCGTCTTATGGCTGCACTTAAGATGTTTGAATTGGGCAAAATATCATCCGGCAAAGCAGCGGAACTTGCGGGGATGTCACACACCGAGTTTCTGGAAACATGCGGGGTGTACCACGTGAGTGTTTTTAACTACTCAGCCGAGGATGCGAAAGAAGAACTACGCAAGGATGTCGCCCAATGCCAAAGTCTGGCCCGTTGACTTATATTGTTTCCGACACTGGCCCCATTATTGGGCTATGCAAGATAGGCAAAATTGAGATACTGGAGTCGCTTGCTAAGAAGACGCTGATTCCTCCCTATGTTTACAAGGAACTGTTCGGCAAGATCGGCTTTGAGTCGGATTGTATTGAGAAGTCTCTCCGTGAATTCATAACTGTCAAGGAGCCAGAATTTTCCCTGTCCGGGACGCCTGATGCCTCCCTTGCAGAGTTGGGCGAAGGCGAAAGACAGGCAATCCTGCTTGCCATGAGTTTTGGCAAGAATGCCTTACTGCTGATGGACGATGCCGCTGGAAGAGCGGTAGCCAGGAAACTCCATATCTCTCTTACAGGGCTGGTTGGCTTGCTTCTCCTATCGAAGGAAAAAGGCGTGATCGGAAGTATTACCCCACTATTGGAAAATCTGCGCAATAAGGGGTATTGGCTCTCAGACGAAATCGTTGCAACCGCCTCAAAGCTTGCGAAGGAAAGCAAACCCGAGCCCCGTCTATAGCCCAGAGCTCTTCGGGATGCTTTTCTACTTGGGCCAGGATTTCCTTGCGAACGATCCCTTGATTTTTCGCATAAATCAAGAAGTCTCTGTGGGGCAGCAAATCTATGTACAGATCAGACGGTTTAAGCAGAGACCGTACCAGGGTGCTCTTTCCTGTCTGGCGAGGCCCAAACAGAAAGAAACTTTTTGTCTTGACAGGATTTATCTCTCTTTTAAATTTAACTCCAAGAATTTACGGTAAATTGGAGGTGATGCCAAGGATAAAGCCATCTGCCATAGGAACTGCCCGATTGCAGAGACAGGCTGTTGGCAGGCTTGAGCTCTAAAGGGCAGGATGGCGCGCCAGTAATCTAAGCACTTGAGTTTCCGGTAACTCCGGACCATTTTGCCCGGGCGATATCAATTGAGCGTATGAGGCCGTCTTGGAATCTATGCCTCGAAAAGAGTTTTATGGCCTTCTCCCTGGCCGCCTGTCCCATTCGATGAGCCAGCTTGGGGTCTGCAATCAATTCCTCTGCGCGAGCTCGAAGCTCGTCCGGATCATCTGAAAGGTACCCGTCAATACCGTCCGTTACAGGGGAAGTCGGATGCCGATTACCCAGGACGGGGAGCCCCGCCGCCATAGCCTCCATAGTCGCCATGTTGAATCCGTCCTCATAAATGGGATCGGCAGTGTGAATGTAAAACCTGTGTCTTTGAAGAATCTCCTTCAATTCGCCCCAGTTTCGAGCTGCAGATACTCCGGGAATATCAGGATGGTGGCCGACCAGGGTTACAGGCAGTCCGCCGAAGGCCTTATTGTGAAAATCCCAGCAAAGGATCTTGCGGCGGCTGTTGATGTGGTTACAGATCCTCAGTCCCTCTGGAGTCTTGCCGGAGTGAGGCGGATAAGCTGAAACTTCAACTGAAGAGACCAGAATGTCATCAGTTATTCCCCATGATCTTGCCTTCAGCTCAGAGCAAGCGACCACATGGGTCCGGCTGAACCTCACATAATCGCGGACCATTGCAGCAAAATTTTCCGGCGATATGTCCGAACCCTCCTCAGTCCACCTGCCTTCGATAGTTGAATGAAGAACCAGAATGCGCGGGCCAGGAACGGACTTAACGTCCAGGAGGTCGGTAATGTTATGCGCTATGATGCAGTGATATTGACGTGGCGGCCGCAGGACATCAGCAACCTTCACTAATCTAGCGTTACTGGGTACCGGGCGCATCTGCTCATCCCAGGACGCCTTCACCCGACCCTTTAGTCCTACTATAATTTCCAAGTCAAACGGAAGCCCCCCCAACTGGTAAACCCAAGCCTCATGGCAGTTGAAAACCAGTAACCTTGGTAAGTGCCTTTGCAAATTTATATTTTGTTCTTGGCCTTTTGCCTGACCCTTCGAAATTGGTTCATTTTTGCGCTGAGTAATTGTAGTCCCGTTTCTGATCGAATGAGAATTTGCATTAAGGGCCATGGATCTGAATCGCTCAAGTTCAGGGGAGTTGCTCCGGCCAGATCCGGAGCTAAGGTGCTCATACTCTCTTATCAGGCCCTTCTCTCCTTGACATCGTAAGATATTCACCCAATTCTTGAAATGCCTTGAGACCGGCCCTTCAAGACTATCAAAGCTCAACGATTTGATTTTCTGAATGAATTGCTGGATGCCTCTAAGCCTGAGATGATATTCGACATAATGCCGAGGTTGGCTTTTCAGGGCACCAGGAGGGCCTTTGTAGTGACCCGTCATAAAAATGTCAGGGTGCTCCAACCGGTTGACGAAGCCTCCCACATAATCTGTGATAGCATGAAGGCTAGATGACTGAGATTTGTCCAGAGGAATTAATCCAATCCCGGCCAGGTTTTCGACAGTGGGTGTCTGGCTGGCGAGAAAATTTAGCCTCTCAAAAACGATAAGTTCATCCTTCTCTCGCCAGGCATCAACCGGTTCAAAAAACTGATCCGTATCTGCAGAGATAGCAAGAAAGCCCCGTCCGTCAGGGAGAAGGGTCTTCAGGCGTTCCCTCTGGAAGGCCCATACAGAAATTGCATCCCAACTCCTCAGGCTGAGCGGTTCGACCATGACTTTCTTGTCGTGATAGAAGTTGAGGACTCCCTCTATGTTGGATGAAGGAAGTTTGACAGGCGTTATGAAGATCATATCTGCTCTGAAAACCCTTGAGTACCAATAGTACCAGAACGGGACCAGATCCAGGTCATGATCAGCCTGCTTTGAAAAGATAACCTTGATAGGATTAGTTGCTATAATAAAAGTTTCTCCTTAAACTTTACCAGTGCTGTTTTCGGCCATGGCAATAAAAGCATAACGCTGAATACATTGCTCCCCTATAGATGGCACCTTTGAACTGCCACGTCCAACTATCGGCAATTTCAATATTGGGAAATGCAATATACATGCTGATTCCGCCCGGCATTTCTCTATTAAGAGAAATTGCGGACAGACTGGAATGTAGCAGAGCTCCTCCAGGAATATACTTTCGACAATAAGCAAAGGAATTTTAATAACAACTTATCATGATAAATACATCAACTATCAATAAGTTAATTGAAATGCGCATGACTGCCATGGCCGATGCGGTTCACACCCAGTTGCAGGACAGTTCCATGCAGGGCTTCTCCTTCGAGGAATTTCTTGGAATTTGTCCAGGGTTGGCGATGGCCTATAGCCTTTTTCTTGGCATGTTAGTTGCTTTGATTCTCAATAGCGATCTAGATTCATATTCCTGATTACAAGACAAGATATTTGTTTATTTTCATACAATTATCTTGATTGAGAAAGGCTAGAATAATCTATTAAAGATTTGTATGCCAATCTTTTACTGCATCAGAAAATGCTGAAATATAAATATAAAACGCCTGTTTGTCATTCAATTATAGATATAAATTAGATTTTGACTACACACAACCCAATTTTTCGTCTTGACGATGGGAGAGACTCAAATGCGAGGGCTGCGAAATCTCGATGAATGACTGGTAGATAGGAGTGCGCAGCAGTGAAGAGAGATGAGCAGAGTGCAGCAGATTGTTGTTTTTCAAAAGATTGTTAACTGATCATAGATTTCTTGATAATGGAGTGAACACTTTTGAGTAATATAGGTTCGGATTGCCTATTATCTAATAATTTTATCTTCGTATTGGGAGGATGCAATGAACATTTTTGTCTTATGTACTGGTAGATGCGGTTCTCTAACATTGGCCAAGGCGTGCAGTCATATCACAAATTTTAGTGCGGCGAACGATTCGAGGGCTTTATTAATCGGTAAAGAACGGTTAGCTTACCCCTCTAATCATATAGAGATTGACAACAGGCTAGTCTGGTTCTTGGGACGGCGGGAGGAAAAGTACGGAGATGATGCCTTTTATGTTCACCTGATGCGGGAAAAGGAAGGCACTGCAGTGAGTCACAACAAACGATGGGAGAATGAAAAGAGCATTATTCGAGCGTATGGGAAAGGTATCCTTATGAGCGATCATTGTAATGTTGAAATATGCCGCGATTTTTACGAAACCGTCAATGCAAACATTGCTGCATTTCTCAGAGGCAAGCGGTTGAAGATGGTCTTTCGAATGGAAAATGCAGTCGCTGACTTTAGCAAATTCTGGGCGGTCATAGGGGCCGAAGGTGACTTGGAATCTGCTATTCGAGAATGGGCTGTGAAATATAACAGTTCACAGCCTTCATCACCTCCAGCGAATGCCCAAAAGAAAATCATCGACTTTGGAGGTGGTCAATCCAGCGGCAAGAAGGAAAAGTTGCAAGCGCCGAAAACTTTGCCAATTCAGAGTCATCTCAAATCTTTCCCATCTGAAATCGTTAAATTCAATATAGAAGCTAAAAGTTGCAGCTACCAGGTTGTAGTCCCTAAAAATGAGTTTTTCAGGGTAAAAGCTATTTTTCAGGAGCGAGAGTATGCTATAATTGGTTTGAGGCGCAACCGGGGCCCCTTCATTGTCCTAGATGTAGGAGCTAATGTGGGATTGTTCGCAATTTTTATGAAGATCTCCCAAACTGGATCTATTATACATTGCTTTGAACCATTCCCTGCGGTTCAGGCTTTGTTGGCCGATAACGTAAATAAGATCCCTGGAGTGCATATTCACCATTACGGTCTTTTTAACAGCGACAGCCGGGTTGGGATGAACATACACAAATTCAACACGGGTCAGAATTCAATCAAGCTAAACAGTAGCAATCATACTGGAACGGTGCCAGTGGAATTGAGGCATGCAGGAAAGGTATTTGATAAATTAGGATTAACCTCAGTAGATGTGCTGAAGATAGATACGGAAGGTTGTGAAACTGAAATACTGGAAGCTCTAGGTCCCCGTCTCCAACAAATCGATTATATACTACTCGAATATCATTCTGAAGATGACCGGCGCACTATTGAAATGATGCTTAATGGATTCACTCTGTTTGCTTCTAAATCTAGCATGATAGGATGTGGAACCGTCAAGTACATAAACAATTCATTACTCAAAGAAGGAAATGCTCAAGCACAAAATCGGTCAATTGGCTGTTAGGTCGTTTGCCCGTGCTCTACCGATGAGCCTGCATTAAACGAATGCACAATAAGATGGTGTTGCCAAGTTTTTTGGCAGCTTATATGGTCGAGGAAAATGTGAAATACTCATTTCATCGTGTAGCGCGGGTTTACTACCTCGCCTCCCCAGGAGTGATGTAGTTGATTATATGATACATGATAAGCGAGGAGTAATATATTGTCAGAGCAGGGAGCCAAAATCCTAGCCACCCGCTGCCCTAATGACCCGGCGGTCACAGGGTAAATCAGATAAGGTTTCATATGAGGGCGGTAAGTTGGCCTTGCTACTGATGCCCGACACTGGCATTTTGAATTGCTCTGATAGCGATGTCATCTCTACTGACTTTGAAGTGATCTCCAAACCCATCTGCAGGAACCTAAAAGCCTTGTCAATATAGCCTGCTTCGCAAGCCGCCGAGGCCAGAAGATGAATACAGTGAACAGAGTCACGACAGTGTGACGACGAGTTCTCCAGGAGCTCAAGAGTGTCTGCCCAGCGTTTCAGTGCCTTCCCTGCATTGAAAAGGGCCGTTTGGATTTCTGGGTCTTTTGGATCAAGCGACAATGCTTTTTTATAAGCCTCAAAAGCCTCTTCAATGGAGTCTTCCTTCTCTTCTAGCATCCCAAGAACTAGATAGGCATCGGCATTTTCCCGTTTTCCTTTAAAAAGATCTGATAATGCTTGTCTCGCCGTTTTAAGGTCTCCGGATTTGATGAACAGGCGGGCAAAACCTAGGAATGGTCTTGGACTGTCCGGTTTGGCCCTTGCAGCTCGTCTGAAGACCTTGGATGCTTCCACAAGATCTCCTGTCTCAACCAGACACTCCCCGAGGCCTATGCTTGCTGCGACTATGCCGAAATGCTCAGGCAGGATATGGCGAAAGGCCGGATTAAGCAAATCTTCCAGGTCAAGCCCGAGTTCTTCAATGGCCTTTCTATAGGCGTCGGTGGCTTGGCTGAATTCCTTTCGGCTCTGGAGAATCTTTCCAAGGAGTATCCAATTGTTTCCTCCACAGCCCTCCTTGATCAACTGCCTGCACTTTTCTTCTGCCAGGCCATAGTATTTCAGCGCTGAACAGACACGGACATAATTGTCCACGAATACTCTTGGGGAAGGTGCACCTTGCTGAAGCTTCTCCAATTCCTTAAGGATGTCAAAAGCAGATGTGTAATCTTCATTCTTTATCTTTTCGTTAAGCTTAAAGTATATCAGGTCTGCTTTGAGGGTTTCGGGCATGCCGCCATTAAGGAATATGGGTTTCACCGATGCATTGCTTCCGGATCTCTGTGTCAGTTTAAGGAAGCGATTTCTTTTTATGATGAGATCCAGTTGGGTGCTGCGTTCCTCGTGTGTGTCCCATTTAAGACAACGTTTTCCCATTTGATAAAAAAATGGCAAAGCAGATATTAATCTAAAAGGCATTTTGGTGTTTGCCTTATCGCTTGGAAGATATACATATTCTACATCGAAGGCCTGCACGCCAAAACGGTAAGCCGCCATGAGGGGAAGGGGCTTAGGCGGGCTAATGATTCGAATATTGGTTAGTTCTGAGAGATTCCCTAAAGCCTCTTGGCAGATCTCGAGAGGGGTTGAGGGCGAGGTGTTGTTGACAAGTATCCATTTCACAGGATAGTCAATGTGGTCAAGAAAATCTGACAATCGCACCTTGAGGGCCTCGTCCCATGCCATGACCGGAATCACTATGCCTATCCGCTTGACCTTCGGCCAGGGTTCCGGGGGAAGATTTCCCTTGATTTTCCTCAGGTTATGTTTGAATCGTTCAGGATCCTTTCTCTGTAGATTAGAGATCCGGTCTGAATTGGCGATAGGTATATAATATTCGCCTGTAACCTGGGGGACGTATTGGAAGTCAGTATAAAAGGATAGCTTTCTGGTGATATTCCAATCAATCAATACCCTGACATTGGGGTCATACCCCCCGGCCTGGATGGCAAGGTCTTTTCTGTGCATGAGGCTAACATGCAGGGTATGGTTGAAATGGAACATCATGTCCCGGTTGTAATCTCTTGAGACCTGAATGAATTTATGGAGTGGATATCTCTTGCCGGTGGCGTTATCCTTTACAAACTGGACGCAATAGAGGTCTGAATAAGCGGCCCCGATTTCCGGGTTGGTGTCAAGGGCGTTGGAGAGGGCTTCAAAGTGATTGGGATAGAATCTGTCGTCGTCGTCAAGATAGGCGACGTATTCGCCTCTTGCGAGCTCCAGTCCCTGGTTCATTCGGAAGGCCTTCCCGCGGTTGACGGAGTCGTTTAAATACTTTATCCTTTGGTCGCGCAACTCTTCTACGATCGGCCCCACGTCGAGGCCGCCGTCATTCATGAGGATCAATTCCCAGTTATCCATGGTCTGGCCTAATACGCTGGCAATGGCCTCCTTCAGGTAATCGGGGCGATTATAAGTGCTCATTAATAGTGTAACCTTAGGCGTTTCCACGATATCATCACTCCCAAATCAATATGTGTTATAGAAAAACTTATATCCCTTCCAAAAAGGGATTCGTGGGAAAGATCTGCCCGATCTAGGCAAATAAGTCCCCTCTCCCGGAATGTCTTGAAGCAGAAACAGATTTTTCTGATCTATCCTGAACATTCTCCATCGGCACCTGAGCATAATCAGGCTTGTCTATGGAACCATTGCCGGCCCGTTATCATTCCTTCACGCGAGTTTGAAAGTCTGGACGGCATTCACTCCATGGCGTTCCTTTTTAAAGA
Source organism: Desulfatiglandaceae bacterium (assembly GCA_041753575.1). Lineage (GTDB taxonomy): Bacteria > Desulfobacterota > DSM-4660 > Desulfatiglandales > Desulfatiglandaceae > CG2-30-51-40. The sequence goes on along the minus strand of JBGSUA010000197.1, from coordinate 39,509 downwards.
GTAACGATGCCGTGTTGCATCTGGAGATAGTCTTGAGCAACAATCGTGCCGCTCAGGGTGTAACCGTTTCGGGGAAAGCTATATGCGGCACATGTCTTGCTGATGATTGGATTAGGGGTCAGGACCGCGGCGTCAAGTGGACTGTGAGCGGCAAAAATCAAGATCTTGCAGATGAGGAAGATAAGATGGCTGACAAGCGGTTTGAAGAGACAGTGTTTTCAAGAATCATGAAAGTCTGCTCCGAAATATCCGGGGCTTTGGAGAAAGATGAATTCCAGGTTCTTGACGGCCTCTTTGTGAAAAGAGAAGAGCTAAACAACTTAACGCCCGCGATGTCCAAAAGCGAAATAGAGGAGGTCTTTGCCTTTGACAGGGAGATAATCGGAGGTCTCGAAATAAAGAGAGCGCTTACCGGTACGGGCATCTCAGAGGTTAGAAGGGCAAAAAAGGCATTGCAGACCTTAAAAATGAGACGGAGCGGGCCTTCAGGCAGGAGGCGGATGGCGGTCAGCGCCTAAGAGCTGCTGGAAGAGCGGCTTTGGGAATACGATGTCAAGAAGTTGCCGATCTGCGTCATGGTGGTTATATAAGAATCAAGGCGCGCGAATCTCTGCTGGAGCATCTCCTCGTAGAGATCAAGCCTTCGCTCTTCCTCTGAGACTCTTTTTTCTATATTGGACTCTATCTCGGCATAATTCGTATCTAAAGTGTTCAGTGGCCCATCCGAGCTGAGCATATTTTCAAGCTCCCTGCCCATTTCTGCTATCACACCATTTTTTAGCCGCAATTGGGCCGTGTGCGTGCCGGTGCCTGCAGCAAGCTTAACGGAAAGGGCGATACCTCTTTCAGGCCCTGACAAGCCGGTGAGTGAGTAGTTTCCGCTAGAGCCGGAGAGGGCCAACCACTCACCCCAGTCCCCTCCCTCCAGCCTGAACCGGCCCTGGCCTGCATCGGTGTCTATCTCAACGTCATAGGCCCCTGCTGTAGCAGTATAGAGGGAGCTTGAAAAGGATATCTCAGTACTGTCGGTCAGGCCGTCAAGGTAGGAAGCAAAGAGGTCTGCAACCGCGTCGGGATTGGAGGCAAGGGCGCTTGATAATATTGAACTGTCAAGGATCAGCAGCCCTTCTGTTTCTGATCCGTCCTGGGCGTCTGTTGAAAAGCCTAACTGCTGAAGGTTCACGTATGTATCATCCGGATCCAAAAATCCAGGGGCTGCTCCGGATGCCAGGGCATCCAGTCTGACCTTGATGATCTGGAGGGCGTAGTTTCCAAGAAGGGAGCCTGTCTCGCCGGTCTCTGAATCATATTTGGTGGCTTTTAATATGGCGGATCTGACCGCGTTAAAGGCATCCTTGAATTCCTCTACCTTCCCGATGATACTCTCCGTGTCTGTTGTGACGGTTATCGTGGCGGATCCTGTCCCTGCAAGTGTCAATGTGATGCCGTCAATGGCGTCTGATATAACGTTTGTACTCCTGCTGATCCATGATCCGGAAGGAAATCCGTCTATCCTTATCTGTGAATCCTGAGCCGAGGCTGTCTGGGTGAAAACTCCGGCGGTGAAATTTTCAGTATCGCTTGTCCCATCCAGTGTGGTTCCTGAACCCGAATTGAGGACTATTGCGTATTCTGCTCCCGTGTTCTCACCTCTCAGCACGAGATGCATGGCTCCACTTCCTGTGCCTCCGTCATCAAGGACTGAGGCGGTCACCCCTATCCCTACTGCGTTTATGAGGTTCCTCAGCCCTGTTACGGTCGTGCCGGTTGGGACTGATATGTCAAAGGCTGCGTCTGTCCCGTATTTGATCTGAAATACTTTTGTGTCGCCGTTCGCGTTGATAGTCTGCGTGAATGTTGAAGCGGTCAGATCAACCGTGCTGTCCGTTCCGTCCAGAGTCATATCCGAATCCGGGTCAATTACTATTGCTTTGCTTGTGTCCGGAGTCGTTTCCACCAGCACCAGATGATCCTGGCCGTCGGCAGTTACTACTTTGGCCGTGACGCCTGCGCCCAGGCCGTTGATACTACTGACAAGGTTAGAAAGATTTTGCCCGGTCGAGATGTTGACAGAATATGTGCTTCCATCATAACTGAACTTGAATGTCTTATCCGTGCCGCTGTCGTTTATTGAGGCAGCCGCGCTAGCCACTCCGCCGTGGTATTGAATGGAGTTCTGAATTCCTGCATGGACCTCGTTTTCTGCCTGGGCGAGCTGATTGACTACTATACTGTGGGTGCCGGTTAATGATTCGCTTGATGCTGAGGCTGAAAGAACCGATGTCGCGGAGGAAGAAGCCTGACGAACCAGAAATTCGCTCAGCCGGTCCATGGATCTCACGGTGGTATAAAAGGATGAAAGGGTGGAGTCTATTTCGCTTATGACCCCTCTTTTTTCTTCCCACGTGGTCTGCCAGTTTTCAAGGGGTTCTATCCTGGCCTTTCTGCGCGCGGCCACCAGGGCATCTATGATGGAATTAAAATCCTGGCTGCTGCTCATGCCTGGAAAAGATATAGTTCCTGCCATCTCTCATATCCCTTTCAATTGATTTACCGTGAAATACCCCCTCCGTCATCCCGGAATGCCGAAGGCATATCCGGAATCCATCTCTGAGCTGTAAACATGGATTCCGGGTCAGGCCCGGAATGACGGAGCACGTTTTTTTCATTCCCGGGGGTGGCCAAATGCCACCTGGCCGTCATCGTTGGGCGGCCGTGGGTTCTCTGAAAAAAAAGAAGCCCGAGGGGTCGAACCCACCGGGCTTCTTATGCAATAAATGTTCCTGCCTGTCTTCACCCTTGGCTGTCTGTTTCAGGGACAAGCCCTTTCGCGGCCGCGAGTGTTAAAATGTTAAACTGTCATTCCTCTGAGCCGGCTCTCACCCGGGAAAGATACCTCTTTTGCTTGCCCGTAAGCTTCTTCCCATCCCTCCATAAGATAGGTGAGCATCTGTTTTACTTCCACGAGGCCCTTGGTCTCGTTTCTCCAGTTGGCCTGGGTGAGGTGCCAGTTCATGAAGCGGTAAATCCTTCGAAGGCCGGTTGCAAGCTCTCCTCCTTCCCCCATATTAAGGGCTTGATTCAACTCCACGATGATGTCACGGGCCTTGTTGGCGAAAATATTTTTGTTTTTTACATCCCCCTCGTTGCCGCACTGAATGGCCTTATTGAGGAAGTTTATGGCCCCTTCGTAGAGCATGAGGATCAGCCTCATAGGGCTTGAGCTCTGTACAGCCACTTCCTGATAATGTGAATAGTTCTGAATCATCTTCGGCCTCCCTGATCTCGGACAGCGCCTATTGGACGCCGGTCATGCTTCCTTTTAGACAAAAGCGATGCGGGCGGGAGGCCCTACTAGGGGCCTCCGCCTGCTGTTGCTATCCTCCGATCAGGCTCATTGCAAGCTGAGGCAGCATATTGGCCTGAGCAAGCATGGCTACGGCCGCCTGTGACTTGATTTGGAGGTTGATGAAGTTTGTCATCTCAAAGGCTACATCAACATCCGAGATCTGGGACTCCGCCGCCTGGACGTTTTCCGCCTGGATGGTCAGGTTCGAGACCGTGTTCTGAAGGCGGTTCATCATGGCGCCGAAATGTGCCCTTGCCGTGTCCTTTTGAGTGATTGCCGAATCTATGGTTACAAGGGCTCCCTGGGCGCCTGCCTGTGTGGCAATGGACAGCCCGCTCAGACCAAGGCCGTTTGCCGTCATGTCCTGCTTATTGACATAGTAGTAGTCCTCAGCAGAATCATTGCCGGTGCCGAAGTGAATCTTGATAGTATTCTCCACGGCGTCTGCTCCGGTAACGTCGGCCGTTCCGCTATAAGTTGCGCCTCCTGTGAGGTCAGCGTCGGCCGAGCTAAGACCGGTTGTCGTATCCGTGAAGGTGATTCGACCGTCGCTTGCGCTGTAAACGGCTGTTAGCCCGGTGGTTGCCGTTTGCCCATTGATCCATGCCACCACCGCTGACACGGTTGTGGAAGCAGTCAATGCCGACGACATGGATGCACTGCCCGGGGTACCGTCATGAGTTGTATAGGAAAGAGTCAATGTGTCACCTGAGGCGAATTGCGTGAAGCCTGTGACAAATGCCGAAGTTGCCTCCACCGGAGCTGCTGCTGCGGCGTCTACTCCCTCCGTGGCAACAGTGCCGGCGTAGGAGCCATCGCCCGCAAAGGCAACGGTCATATCACTATCCCCTGCTACAGTAGCGGTGAATGTTACTATACCTGTGGCTGAACTGTAAGCAGCCGTGAAGCCTGTAGTAGGTGACAGGGCATTAATAGATGTAAGCACGGCAGTAATCGTCACGGTAGAGGTGATTGTAAGGCTTGCACTGCCCGCACTGCCACTGGCTGTAGTGTAACTGATGGTGAAGGCTGAACCGGAAGTGTACTGCGTGAAGGCGGTGACAAAGGCTGAACCTTCTGCCGCGGATGCTTCGGCGGCAGCAAGGGTCCAAACCTCTGTGGCTGAGGCTGTGGCTGCTCCCTCGCCTGTCACGTAAACGGTCTGCGCCACCGCGGCAGCCGTGGCCGAGCCGTTCAGCATCTTAACACCGTTAAAATCAGTGGCCTGGGCGATTCGTTCAATTTCATCCCTCATGGCCGCAAACTCGTCATTCATAATGGATCTCTGGCTTGTGCTGTAGGTGCCGGTTGCTGCCTGCTCCGCCAGTTCCTTCATGCGGATGAGTTTTTCATCAATGACCGATGCCGCGCCGTCCATTGTCTGGAGCATGCTTACGGCGTCGTTGGCGTTTCTGATGCCCTGGTTAAGAACTGCCACGTCTGATCTCATAAGCTCGCGGATCGCCAGCCCTGCGGCATCGTCTGCCGAACTGTTTATGCGGAGTCCGGATGAAAGTTTGTTTACTGATTTTGAGAGGGCGCTGTAGCTCCTCATCAGGTTGTTGCCTGCCATCAAGGCCATAATGTTTTGGTTTATAGTAAGTCCCATGATTTTTTCCTCCTTAATTAAGTTCTATTGTGATGATTTACGACAAACTAATCGGTTCTAGTGTTTCCCTGACGGTCTCTCACCTCCTTTTCCAATAACCCATGTTGTCATTTTTCAATCGGCTCCGGAAAGGGCTGCACTTGCCTTTGTATCCGGATATCTTTCTTTTGCTTCATGTATCGTCATGAAACCGAAAAAACTTTAGGGGATTTTTTTGGGCTGTTTCCGGAATATGACGCAACCCTTCACTACCCTTTGTATTCCTTGACAAACCAGCCTCGTATGGAGTAAAGCACAGAGGACGTGTTATCCTGCGGCAAGCGGCTTTCCCGGCAGGTTGCCGTTTAAAGGGGCCGATTGGAAGCTGTTCCTGAGGAGGAATGATGGACAAGGGCGAGTCAAAAAGGATCCTTGTCGTGGATGATGAGAAGGCCATCTGCGAAATCCTTGAGGAATTTCTTTCTCTTTTCGGTCACATCGTCACGTCGGCATACAACGGCGCCGACGCACTGGAGCGATTGCCTCAAGTAAAGCCTGATGTCGTGTTTCTGGACATCAGGATGCCCGGCTCGAGCGGACTTGATGTGCTTAAGGAGATCAAGGCCCGGGACAGTTCGATCCGGGTGATTATGATCTCAGCCTTCGGAGATGACGAGACAGAGGATATGGCAAAACAACTGGGGGCTGACGGGTTCATTCAAAAGCCGGTTGATCTTCCCGGTCTTCTGGATCTTTTGAAGGATGGGGGCGGCATTGAAAAATAGCGAGGTCCCTTCCGTCTCCATCAAAATCGCTGAGGTCAAGCCGGGCATGGTGCTTGCCGCTGACGCTGTAAACCCGCGAGGCGCCCTCCTCATCAGGGCCGGTCAGAGCCTCAGTGAAAGAAACATCCGAATGCTCAAATCCTGGGGTGTGTCGAACGTCCTGGTGGTCCGGGAGGAAGAGGAAGAGGAAGCCGGCGAAGAAGATACAACGATACCCGATGATCAGACAATAGAAGAAGAAGTAAAGAAAAGGTTCGCCAAGTGTGGTGATCATCCGGTCATGGCCGAGGTCATGAGTATCGCGATTGAGCTTAAACTCAAGTCCTTCAAAGAGAATAAAGCGTGACCGCATTGGATCTCAGCCAGCTTATCGGCAGGGTTGACGATCTGCCTACCCTTCCGCAGACCTTTCTGAGGATCACCCAGATCGTCAACAATCCCAGGGCCTCGGCAAAGGATCTTTCCGCTGTCATCGGCGATGATCAGGTTTTGACGGCAAGGCTTTTGAGGCTTGTAAATTCCTCTTTCTATGGATTTCCCCAGAAGGTGTCAACCGTGACCGGCGCCATTGTGCTCCTTGGTTTTGATGCCATAAGAAGCCTTCTCTTGAGCAGTTCGGTGTTTGAGATATTTCCTGGAAGGCGAAGAAAGAACCACAAGGGGCTTGCGGCCCTGTGGGATCATGCCCTGGGCTGCGCGGTGGGTACCAAGGTTCTGGGAAGCAGGCTCAGATATGATAACATCGAAGAGCTTTTTGTGGGAGGCCTTCTCCATGACATCGGCAAGATCGTGGAGATGGTCTATCTTCCGGAGGCATTTTCAAAGATCCAGGCGCTCATAAAGGAAAAAGAGCTGCTGATTCTGGACGCAGAGCAGGAGGTACTGGGCTTTTCCCATGCAGAGGTGGGGACTCAGCTAGCCACGGAATGGAAGCTGCCGCAGAAGCTCGTAAGGATAATAGAAATGCATCACCTCCCCCAGGAGGCCGCTGACTTCAGCCGTGAGGCGTCTCTGGTTCACTTCTCAGATATCCTTTGCCGGGCGCTCGACATTGGGTCAGGAGGCGATCCGTGGGTTCCGCCTCTAAATGATTTTGCATGGAATGCCGTCGGGCTTGACCAAAGCGGCCTTTCATCCGTAATGAGCGAGATTACAAGGGGTTATCGAGACATGAGGCATGTAATTAATCCGGGTCGTTAGATGGCCGCGGTTATGCCAGGCATTTCATGAAAGCTGTCAAGGTGGTTTATGCCTGTAGAGTTAGGCTATGAAACTGTTCCGGAATTTATTGATAAAATAGAGGATTTTTCCCATTTTCAGGAAAAGGCCGGCATCACCTCAGGGGTTGAACATATCTGGGGGGTGTTCCTCAAGGACATGGAAAGAATACTGAATTTCGATCTGTGCGCCCTTTTTCTCGTAAATGAGGAAACCCACGAGTTTGAGCTTTACGGTGTCGCACCTGAGGCTATGAGAGATGAGTGTCTGAAGGAGCTGGATCTTCAGATAGAATGCGGGGTGTTTTCATGGGTAATTGATCGCAGACTTCCGTCGGTGCTTCCATCCACGGTATTTAAGAAACGAACCGCGGTGATGCTTCCGCTATGTACCGTAAACAGGACGCTGGGGGCAGTCCTTTCCATAACACAGCTTGAAGAGAGCGCCATTACAATGGAGACGCTCAAACTCCTTGGCATCCTTGCCAGGCAGTGCTCCCTTGTCATGGAAAACGCATTTCTGTATGACCACCTGAGGAAGGAACACGAATCCCTGCAAAAGGCTCAATCGCAGATAATTCAGACGGAAAAACTTGCATCCATCGGCCGTTTGACCAGAGCTGCTTCCCATGAAATCCTTAACCCTTTGAATATTATTTCCGGCTATGCCCATCTCCTTAAGCTTGGGGCAGAGAGAGATTCAAAGCCCTCGCGATATCTGGCTGAGATAATCAAGGAGTCTGGAAGGATAGCCAAGGTGGTCAGCGGTCTCATGCAGTTTAAGGGGAGTGATGCCGTGAAGACTTCCAGCGCGGATATAAACGCGGTGGTTGAAAAGGCGCTTTCCCTGACCGAATACGCGGCAAAGTTCAACAAGGTGGCCGTGAGTTTTGCGCCGATGCCGGAGATTCCGCCGGTTGTGGGCGATTCGGAAGATCTTATGCAGGTAATTATCAGTATTATCAATAACTCACTGGAGGCAATGCCTGAAGGTGGCGACCTTGAGATAGGAATTGAAGCTTATCGCGTTAACGAGGCTGGACAGGAGGGAAAAGGTTTTGTAAAAGTAAAGATCACGGACACCGGATGCGGGATACCGGAGGATATCCGTGAAAGGGTGCTGGAGCCGTTTGTCACTACAAAAGGGGACAAGGCGATGGGGCTGGGTCTTTACATGGCCTACTGTGTTGTGCAGAGATGTGGAGGAACTATCCAGATTGGAAGCGGCCCTGGAGAAAGAGGCGCCTGTGTCACCCTGGCGCTGCCCTTGGCGGACAAGTACGGTGACAGGGCATGAATGATGAGGATTAAAGGAGCGAAATTGATATGTCGGCATTAGATATAAAGAATATGGTGTGCTCCGGCATGAAAGAGGTTTTTTCGACCATGCTCACCATGGAGCTTATGGACGCGGAAGCGCCGGGGGCGGATCTGGAGAAGAGGCGGACAAGGGTTGTAGGCTCGGTAAGCTTTGCGGGAAAGGCCATGGGTTGCGTTAATGTCCATGTTCCATCGGGGTTCGCAAGGGAAATCGCGGCCGGTATGCTTGGGATGGACCTGCAGGAGATTGAAGGCGAAGATGAGGTGTGCGATGTTATCGGAGAGATAGGCAACATGATAGGCGGTTATCTTAAGTCCCGTTTCTGCGACTCGGGTCTTCCGTGTGAGCTTTCTATTCCATCGGTTACAATCGGCACCGACTTCAGGCTGGATGCGACCAATTGGGACATACACGAGAGCTTTTCATTCAGGAACAGCGCAAATTCGGTTATGGCCGAAGTTTTCTTGAAATCAATAAATTATAAGTGAGGTAAGAGAAGACTATGTCAGTCAAAATCCTTACTGTAGATGACAGCAAGACCATCAGGATAATAGTTAAAAAGGCTTTTGCCCCTTACGACTGCGTGATGTCTGAGGCGGAAAACGGGGTGGAGGGGCTCTCGGCCGCGATCAAGGAAAAGCCTGATCTGATTGTCCTGGATATCACCATGCCGGTTATGAACGGAATAGAGATGCTGGGAAAGATGAAGGCTGATCCGCAGCTTAAGTCTATTCCGGTCATAATGCTTACCGCTGAATCCGGAAAGGAAAATGTTCTTCAGATAGTCAAGATGGGCGTGAAGGACTATATGGTTAAGCCTTTCAAGGGTGAACAGCTCCTCCAGAGGGCGGAAAAGATCATCAAGCTGGAGCCTAAACAAGGTGAAACAAAGGCGGCAGATCCCCTTGCCGGCGTTTTCAAGAAAGACGGTGAATTCAGCATATTGAGCCTGCCTGAAAAGACCTCCAAACTCACGATCGTCGAGATGGAAGGAATCTTTGGGGCCAAATTGCCCGAAATCGTAAAGGCCGGGGTCGGCAGGATAATAGTGGATTTGACAAAGACAACGGATATCAACATCTCACTGGTGAAGGTATTGCTGCTGATACTGGAGAAGTGCGAGGGGGCAAAGATCAGTGTAAGATTGATGGGGGCCAAGGCCCTGGCTGATGGCCTCAAGGGATTTGCAGAGATGGCTGAAGTTCCGATCTACTCAACCCTTGATGAGGCCAAAAAGGCCTTCTAGGCCTCTTGCGAGCTGCCATGAAGGGTGTTGAGATACTCTTTGTTGATGACGAAGAAAGGATAAGGCGCATCGCGCATGATTTGCTGTCCTCCATGGGGTACAGCGTCATGATTCTTGATAACGGCCGTGATGCCTTTGAACTTATCAAGATCCGCAATTTTGATCTGGTCTTCACCGACCTTTTCATGCCGGGGATGGATGGTCTCGAGCTTCTCGCAGCGGTTAAGGAGCACTCTCCAGATACGGAAGTTGTAATGGTGACCGGATATGGCAGCATTGAATCCGCCATAGAGGCAACGAGAAGAGGCTGCTATGATTATCTTCAAAAGCCCATCAAGCTTGATCGCCTCAAGATCCTGGTGGAAAGGATCTCGGAAAAGCTGAGGCTGAGGGAGGAAAACAGAAGCCTCCGTCGCCGGCTTCACGCAAGGTTCGGCTATGACGGAATAATAGGCGTCAGCAGCCAGATGCGTGAGATCTACGGGGTCCTGGAGCAGATAAGAAACAAAAATGCGACGATCTTGATCCAGGGAGAAAGCGGCACAGGAAAGGAACTCCTCGCAAGGGTCATCTGGAAAAACAGCAAAAGGAGCGGGAAAGCCTTTATTCCAATAAACTGTGGGTCGGTTGTAGAGAACCTCGCTGAAAGTGAGTTTTTCGGTCATGTGCAGGGGGCTTTTACAGACGCAGTTCGGGACAAGGAAGGTCTTTTTCAGGCTGCCCACGGGGGCACTATCTTTCTTGATGAGGTGACGGAAATCTCCCCCCAGATACAGGTGAAGCTGCTGAGGGTCTTGCAGGAGAAAAGGATCAGGCGCGTCGGAGAAACCAGGGAAAGAGATGTGGACGTAAGGGTCATTGCAGCTACCAACCTGGACGCCCTGGAGGCTGTGAAGCAGGGAAAACTGAGGCAGGATTTGTTCTACAGACTCGATGTCGTCTCGATAAGGATTCCGCCGCTCAGGGAGCGTAGAGACGACATAAAGCCGCTGGTTGACCATTTTGTTGAACGATTTGAAAATGAGTACAGCAAGAAGGTGGTTGTCTCGCCCGAGGTGATGGACTTACTTGCCCGCTATGGTTGGCCCGGAAACGTCCGCGAGCTGGAGCATGTTGTTGAAAGGGCATTTATCCTTGATGATGACGGTGTAATCACAAGAGAGGATCTGCCGAATAATTTCGAGAGTTCCGAGCGCGGATCATCCGCTTACGCATCGGGCCTGAACCTCAGGGACCATGAGATGGGACTTATCCAAAAAGCCATCGCAAGGGCAGGCGGCAAGAAAAAGATGGCCGCAGAGCTTCTTGGAATTGACCTGAGTACCCTGTATAGGAAATTGGATCGGTACGGTCTCAATCTAAAAAATTAGCAAAATGGGAATGTCTTTGGCAATATGCAAACTACTCAATAGACTCCCTGCCGTATTTCTTTCCTGCCTATCTCCTTTAATATACTTAGAATCATAATTTCTTAATAGTTCCAAGAGTTGTTTTGAACCGTTCCCACTGTGAAAGCATAAATAATTGCTTTTGCAAAATGCCATTCTGGCCGCCGCGTGTTTCATGAAATTCACTGTTGGTTATCTATTTATCCTATTGATGTCGCTTCATAAAGGCAATGTAGGGAGTCTCTTCGGGGGTTATGGTATGGCTCTTGCTATCCTATCTTCCACTTGGAACAGCCTCTTCAGAATCGAGGAGAGAACAGAATTCTTATCGGAGGTAAGGCATTGCCCTGGCTTCAGGACGCTTTCCCAGCAAGGGATTCAGCGGGTTTTTCTGATAAGAGTGAAACCACTTTAGTGGGTCCTGAAGACGGCTCACAAGATCCCTTTGCAAAGATAGTCGGATATTCCGAGGGAATGCAGAGGGTGTGCTCCATTATTCGCCGTGTTGCGGATACTGACAGTACCGTTATTCTTTACGGTGAAACCGGGACCGGCAAGGAGATCGTAGCGAGGGCACTTCACGAGTGTTCCTACCGCAGGTCCCATCCATTTATAGCCATCAACTGCGGAGCCATCCCGGAAAATCTTCTTGAGAGCGAACTCTTCGGTCATGTCAAGGGTGCCTTTACAGGGGCAGTGAACAACAAACCGGGGAAATTCGAGCTTGCCGACGGAGGAACCATCTTCCTTGATGAGATAGGCGACATGAGCCTGGAACTGCAGGTTAAGCTCCTTAGGGTGCTTGAAACCAGCACCTTCGAACCCGTAGGCGGCTCAAAGAGCATCAAAGTCAATGTGAGGGTGGTGGCTGCGACTCATCGAGATCTCGAAAAGGCCATCCAGGAAGGCAGGTTCCGCGAAGATCTCTATTACCGGCTGCATGTCATTCCCGTAAGGCTTCCGCCCCTGCGGGAAAGGAAGAAGGATATAGCGTATCTGATCAAGCACTTTGTGAGTCATTTCAACTTGACCAAGAAAATGAACATCAGCGCGGTATCTCCTGATGCCGCCGAATGCATGGAGCAATACCCCTGGCCCGGCAATGTCAGGGAACTCAAGAATATTATGGAACGTCTTGTGGTGCTCAAGGGAGAAGGAGTGATAGATGCTGAAGATCTTCCTCCCAGGTTCCATACTGCTGATACCCCAAAGATCAGTACCTCACAAATAGACATATCTGAAGGAGGCATCTGCCTCAATACGGCCGTTGAGCAGTTCGAAAAGGCCCTCATACTGGAGTCACTCAAAAAGACACAGTGGGTCAAGAACAGGGCTGCCAAATTGTTGCATCTCAACCGTACCACCCTGGTTGAGAAGATAAAAAGGCACGGTCTTGTGCAATGCGTCAATCATTAGCTCTCAAGCGTCAATGATCTGACGCAGTCGTTTCCCTTTTCTCCCCTCAACCCAAACGATCATGATATTAAGCCTTACCTCCTGATATTATTGCATCATTAGGGCCTTAGTCCCCCCACGTTCGCCCTTCCTTTTACGGCCGGATTCTTGTGGCATGGAAGTTGCCAAATCCTGTTATAAACATCCTTTGCACTCCAAAAAAACGCTGTGTCAGGCATGAGAGGGAGCGGCAAAGGACAAACGTGACAGGAAGGTCAATATGTCTGAGAGTTCCATTTTGGTCGTTGACGGGCACGCCGCTTCCCGAGAAAGCGTTTCAAGGATTCTGCAGGATGCCGGGTATGCCGTTAAGGCTGCCTGCGACACTGCGGAAGCTTCCCTGTCAATGGCATCGGGCTCCGTGAAAATGGTGATCGCCGATACCTTTATAATACAGGGTTCGTGCGCTGACATTATCAGCCATTTTAAGGCAAAGGACTTCGAGCTTCCGGTCATTCTTATGGCCTCCGACGGAGACGTGGTCAACGCCCTCGGCGCCGTCAGGGCTGGTGCCTCTGACTATCTCTTGAAGCCGGTGTCCCGCGAGCTGCTTGGACTGGCGGTCAAAAGGTGCTGGAGAAACGGAAACGGCTCGGGAAAGACCTCCACCTGTCAAGGCATTTCAAACAGAACGGAATCCTTCGAAAAGACGGTCATCACTAATGACCCTGCGTTTCAGAAGGTCCTCAGAGTGGCCCTGGGTGTCTCCAACAGCAATGCCACGGTGCTCATTCAGGGAGAGAGCGGCACCGGGAAAGAACTGCTCGCGAGCTATATCCACAAAAACAGCGGCAGAAAGAACGGCCCCTATGTGGCGCTAAATTGTGCGGCCCTGCCCGAAACACTTGCCGAAAGCGAGCTTTTCGGTCATGAAAGGGGCGCCTTTACGGGCGCCATAAGCCGAAAGCCTGGACGCTTCGAGATGGCCCATCAGGGGACCCTTGTTCTGGACGAGATAAGTGAGATGCCCCTTTCAATCCAGGCGAAACTTCTGAGGGTACTCCAGGAAAGGGTCATTGAAAGAGTCGGAGGCATTAGACCCATCCCTGTGGATGTAAGGATTATCGCTATCAGCAATAAGGATATGAAGGCTGCGGTCAAGGACGGCAGATTCAGGGAAGACCTTTTTTACCGGATTCATGTTGTGCCCCTTCTTGTCCCGCCGCTCAGGGAGAGAAAGGGTGATATCCCTATCCTGGTGCACCACTTTATGGATAGATACGCCCTGATCAACAACAACAGGAGAAAAGAGATTTCTCCTGAGACCCTAAGGATGCTTCAGGAGATGACGTGGCATGGCAATGTAAGGGAGCTGGAAAACGTCATAGAAAGGGGAATTCTTCTCTGTGAAGGAGAAACTTTAAGACCCGAGCATCTGATGTTTGAGCAGATGGACATCCCCTCCGCGGAGACTGCCTCCATGAAGGCCGGGATGTCCATGAGGGATATGGAGCGTATGCTTATCTCCGAGACCTTAAGAGAGGTAAACGGCAACAGGACACACGCCGCCAGGATGCTGGGCATAAGCATAAGAACTTTGCGCAATAAACTCAGGGAGTATCGAAGCACTCTCCCATCGGAAGAGGAAAGCAAGGATTGAATCTGCCTGGCGGATGCGGGGCAGATTTTGCCCGGTAGCGGAAAGATATGCCCTTCAACAGCACAAGCCTAGTGATGGTGTCTGCGGCTATAATGGCATTTAATTGCAGGTGCTTACATAAAAAAAACGAGCTGATCTAATTAATGGTATCTCATTTGCTTTTTGCTTCGATGGGGAAAGGAGTCTGAAATGGGAATAGATATTTTCGGCGGAGTGATAGGGAGCCTGGAGAGGGCGCTTGATCTCAGGGCGGCCAAGCACGGAGCGATCCTGTCAAATCTGGCCAATATGGATAATCCGAAATACAAGGGCTTTGACATACTTGTTGAGGAAGAGATGAAGAAATCCCTGAACCGCAGTGGAGGACTATCACTGGAGACGACGCACAAGGGCCATCTTGGTCTTCAGAAATCAGCTTCTGCGCCGGCTCTTGCAAATCCGCAAAGCGAGCAGGTTTTTGCGGATGGCAGCGACAAGACTATTGACAGGGATAAGGCGATGGTTGATCTGGCCCGCAACCATGTCATGTACACTGCCTCTGCGCAGATAATCGCTAAGAAGTTTGAGGGTCTCAAACAGGCTATTCAGGACGGGAGGTAATATAAATGAACTTCCTTGACTCACTTCAGATAAGCGGATCGGGCATGAGCAGTCAGAGCGCCAGGATGAATGTTATCGCCACAAACCTTGCCAACGCTGAGGCAACCCGTACCCCCGAGGGCGGGCCTTACAGGAGAAAGGAAATCATTCTGGGCTCTGTTCCTTTTAAAGAGGTACTCGCGGGCCAGAATGAATCGGTCATCTCCGAGGCCAAGGTTCTGGGAGTGGTTCAGGACAGCAGGCCCCCCCAGATTAAATATGATCCAGGGCATCCTGATGCCGACGCGAAAGGCTATGTGGCGCTTCCCAATGTGAACGTCATACAGGAGATGGTGAACATGATGCTCGCCTCCAGAAGCTATGAGGCAAATGTTACGGCGGTGCAGGCGACCAAAGACATGGCTATGAGGGCGATGGAGATAGGCAAATGATAGACAGAGTAGCTTCCTCATTAGAGATCAAGGCTGGCGCATCCCTGAATACGCCTGAGGGGAGAGAAACCGAAGGAGCCGGCTTCAGCGAAATGCTTTCCAAATCCATAAGGGATATAGACAGGCTTCAGAAGGATGCGGACATCTCCATCGAGAATCTCGCTTCAGGGGAGGGCACCGATATACATGAGACAATGATAGCGATGGAAAAGGCTGATATCACGATGAAGCTGATGATTCAGGTGCGAAACAAGATAGTTGGAGCCTACGAAGAGATAATGCGCATGCAGGTATGAGGATAGGAAAAAATGCCGGGAAAGATGCCTAATGTCCTGAGTTCAATTGCCCTGAGCTTTAAAGTCTTGAGCGCGGCCAAGAAAATTACTCTTATTTGTCTTGTAGCCGCTGTGACCGCAGGGTTTTCCACAATGCTCTATTGGATAGGCCAACCGGACTACCAGGTACTTTATACCAATCTGGCCCCTGAGGACGCTGGAGCTATCCTACTTAAGCTCAAGGAGCAAAAGATCCCATATCAGGCCGGAGTTGACGGCAAATCCATACTTGTTCCTAAAGAAAAGCTTTACGAGATGAGAATGCAGCTCGCAACCCAGGGACTGCCTCAGGGTGGAGGCGCGGGGTTTGAACTCTTCGACAACACCAAGCTGGGCATGACCGAATTTGTGCAGAACGTCAACTACCAGCGCGCCCTGCAGGGAGAACTTTCACGCACCATAAGCGGCATGGTTGAGGTGGAAAGCTGCAGAACTCATATCGTAATACCTCCCAGGTCTCTTTTCATTGAGCAGGAGGAGGACGCAAGGGCCTCTGTAGTTATTAAGCTTCGTCATGGAAGGCAATTAGGCGACAGCCAGGTCCAGGGTATCGTACACCTGGTCTCATCCAGCATACCGAGGCTAAAGCCTGAGAATGTTACCATTGTTGACAACTTCGGAAAGATGCTGGCCGGTCAGACGAAAAAAGACGAGATGGAAACCATCAGATCAGAACAAATGGAATATCAGGAAAAGATGGAAAGGAGCATGGAAAACCGAATAAAGACCATGCTTACAGGGGTTCTAGGGTCTGATAAAGCGATAGTGCGAGTAGCGTGCCTGCTGGATTTCAGGCGTGAGGAAAAGACTGCCGAGAGTTATCTCCCTGAAGCTATCGCGAAAAGAAGCGAGCAGATAAATCAGAGTGATTCAGAAGGGATGGGGCTTATCGCCTCTGGAACCCCCGCGGGGGTGAAGGGACTTCCTGTCTCCGGGAATGAAGGGACTGCCGGCGGCGTGGCAGGCGCTGTGAAGACAGACGAAGGGAAAAGAACCGGTCAGCGGATCGTCAACTATGAGGTGAGCAAGGTGACAAGCCGTGTGGTTGAACCTGTCGGCACGGTAAAGCGTGTTTCCGTAGCCGTCGTAGTGGACGGGCAGTACAGGAAGACCGGTGAAGGAAAAGATGCCAAACTGGAATATGTTCCAAGAAGCCCGGAAGAACTTGCCCACGTTGTCAGTCTTGTGAAGAGGGTTGCTAATTTTGATGAGGGCCGTGGAGACAAGGTTGATGTGGTCAATCTTCCTTTTGAAGCGCGCGTTGCTCAGGACGGATCTGAGGCAGAAGATGAAGGTTGGCTGGGCAGGTTAAGGGAGTTCAGCCAGTATGGGAGATATGCGTTTCCGCTCCTGGGAATCTTTCTGTTGTACATGCTTATAGTAAAACCCACTCTGAGATGGCTCCTTTCAAACACGGTAGTGGACATCGAGGTCGCGAGGCGGCTTCCCATGACCGTAAAGGAGATAGAAGAGGGCTATCCGCCTCTGGGTTCTTCCCATGGCCCTGCCAGGAGTCGGGCAAGGGATGTTATAGCGGGGGACAAGGAAAACTCCATCAAACTCATGCGGGCGTGGCTGAGTGAAAACGGACAGTAGGATGTAGCGAAGAAAGGCAGTAGCGTTTTTTAGGAAAATATGGATCCACGAAGACTCCCAGGGCCGTTAAAGGCTGCGATACTTATCAAATCTCTTGGCTCTCCTACCGCCGACGAGATACTTGCCACGTTTACAGCCAAAGAAAGGTCGGTCGTTGAAAGGAGCCTCAGCACCATTGAAGGGGTCCCGCGGGAGCTTATCGAGAGCGTAGTAGAGGAGTTCAACGAACAGCTCCACACAAGAAGGCCATCCCTTCCGATGCGCACCTCCCTTGAGGATGCTTCCAGGGCGGGCGGCCCGGAAAAACAGGGTGAGCAAGGACAGCAAGGCCTTGAAAACTTAAAGGCAATAGAGTCACTCAAACCTGAACAGGTATCGGAGATGTTAAAAAGCGAACATCCTCAAACTCTTGCCGTGATTCTTTCCCATGTCAACGCTGAGATGGCAAGTGAGATTCTGGTCAATCTGCCTGATGAGGTGAGAATTGACGTGGCTCTGAGGATAGCCGGCACGGAGAGGTTCATTGCCACCATGGTGGAAGAGGTGGACAGGGTGCTTGGCGAGATAGTGAAAGAAAAGGAAGGAGGCGCTATCAAGGAGGTTGCAGGTATTGAAAGGCTTGCGGAGATACTGAACCTTATGAAGGGCGAGACTGGAACGCTTCTGATCAGTGAGATAGAGAAGACATCCCCGGAGCTTGCCGCCCAGATCCGACAGCGCATGTTCATCTTTGACGATCTTGTGCTGATTGATGACAAGGGCATGCAGAAGGTCTTGAGGAGGGTTGAATCCAAAGAGCTCGCAATGGCTCTAAAGGCGGCATCGGAAGATGTCAAGGCGAAGATATTCAAGAACATGTCCCAGCGCGCCGGTGAACTGGTCAAAGAGGAGATGGAAGCCCTGGGTGCGGTGAGAATGAAGGACGTGGAGCAGGCTCAGCAGACCATCACAAAGATCATTCAGGAACTTGAGGAGAAAGGAGAAGTTGTCATCAGTGGACGCAAGGGAGAAAAATTCGTCGGATAACGCAGAGGCTATGGCCAGGGGATTTAAGCCCGGTCTCACCCTTTACTCGTTCCCTGAGATTGCTGCGAACAGAAAGGGAACGAACGGATCGCCTAAAGGGCATTCCTCCTGTTTTCAACCTCTCAATCTCATCCCTGATGGATGTCAGGTCAGGTCAGCGGCTGAGGGCAATCACTCAGGCCCAGCTTCAGGATACCGAGAGATGGAAGAAGAGGCATACAAAAAAGGCTTCCGTGAGGGAGAGATGGCCGCGAGGGAATCCAGCAAAAAGAGCCTTGCGCCGGTCATCATCACACTCGAAGAGGCCCTAAGGGAATTGGCAAGGGTGAAAAACGAAATCAGGGCATGCGCTGAAAAGGAGGCTGTCGAGTTGGCTCTTGCTGTTGCGAAAAAGATAGTGTGCCAGGAAATATCGGCCAATAATCAAATAGTTCTCAATGTAGTGAAAGAGGCACTAAAGAAGGTCGAATCAAAAGAAGAGATAGTCATAAAGATTAACCCTGTTGACTTGAAGGTAATCGAAAGATTCAGGGCGGATACCCCCGAACTATTCCAGGAAATTGGCGATGTGGTCTTTAAGGGCGATTCTAGCCTGACCAACGGGGGTTGCGTTATTGAAACCAATCTCGGCGAGGTGGATGCCAGGATAGAGAAGCAGTTGATGGCTGTCGAGGAGGCATTCCGTTCCGAGCTTTCCACCATGCCGGCTGTGGGATGAGGTGAGTTTGATGGAGCAGGCCCTGGACTTCATAAAATATCACAGATCACTTACCCTTTCTGATCCAATAAGGATGAACGGCAGAGTCACCAAGATCGTGGGATTGGTCACAGAGGCCCAGGGCCCTGTCTCAAGCATAGGGTGCGTGTGTGAAATATATACAAAGGGTGGGAAAGCAAAGGTCAGGGCCGAAGTCTTGGGATTCAGGGATGACAGGGTCCTGCTTATGCCCCTGGGTGATGTGAGGGGCATTGGGCCTGGAAGCGTTGTCACATCAAGGCATGAGAGGGCTTCAGTACGCGTAGGCGAGGGTCTGCTGGGGAGGGTCATAGACGGGCTCGGAAATCCCATAGACCAACTGGGGACCGTTTCTTGGGAGAGGGAGTATCCCATCTATGTAGAGCCGATCAATCCCCTTCTCAGGAGGAGGATAGACAAACCTATGGATACGGGGATTCGGACAATAAACGGTCTGCTGACCATAGGCCTTGGACAGAGAGTTGGAATCTTTGCCGGCTCAGGAGTAGGCAAAAGCGTTCTCCTCGGGATGCTTGCGAGAAATACCAGCGCGGATGTCAACGTAATAGCGCTTATAGGTGAAAGGGGCAGAGAGGTTAAGGACTTTATTGAAAAAAACCTTGGCCCGGAGGGGCTCAAACGCTCAGTGGTTGTTGTAGCCACCTCGGATAGTCTTCCTCTTATAAGGGTGCGCGGGGCCTTTGTGGCGGCTGCCATAGCCGAATACTTCAGGGACAAGGGCAAACAGGTACTCCTGATGATGGATTCCATAACGAGATTTGCGATGGCCCAGAGGGAAGTAGGATTGGCCGCAGGGGAGCCCCCTACCACTAAGGGCTACACACCGTCAGTATTTGCACTGCTTCCGAAACTGCTTGAACGAGCTGGTGCCGGATCAGGAGTCGGCGCCATAACAGGCCTATATACGGTTCTGGTTGAGGGCGACGACATGAATGAGCCGATTGCGGATGCAACAAGGTCAATCCTTGACGGCCATATAGTCCTCTCCAGGGACCTGGCCGCCCAGGGTCACTATCCGGCAATTGATGTGCTGAGCAGCATCAGCAGGGTCATGTACGACATAGTTGATACTGAGCACAGAAAGCAGGCCGAAAACACCAAGGGAATAATGGCCGTCTATAAAAAGGCTGAAGATCTTATAAACATAGGCGCTTATGTTGGAGGCAGCAATCAGAAGATTGATCAGGCGATCAAAACGATTGATAAGATCAATGCTTTCTTACGGCAGGATATCGGTGAGAAGGTGTCACTGAAGGAAAGTATGCAGGGACTCAAGGCATTGGCCAGTTAGTGCCCGTCAAGAAATGAAGGTATGACACGATCCCGTCATTCCGGTGAAAGCCGGAATCCAGGTTTTTTTTAAAATGGTCCGGATGCCGGATTAAGTCCGAAAGGACTTGATAATGAAAGTTCCGGATGAACACCAGGATTTCAAACCATCTTCACGGAGGTCATATGTATAGGTTTCCACTTGAACCTGTTCTTAACCATCAGAAATTCAAAGAGGACTCTTTTAAACAGGAGCTTTCCAGGTTGGAAGAGGCCATTTTGGCCGCTCGCATAGAGGCTGAGAGGATCAGCCGCCAGAGAGAAAAATACGAAAGGCTTCTGATGGACAAGGAAAAGGGTGGCCTTGAGGTTGCAACAGCAAGGGTTTACCTGTCTTTTGTGGATCATCTGGCCGGCGAGATCAACACTCAGAAGAAGAAAATATTAAAAATGGAATCTGATTGTAAGGTCGTAAGAGATCGCCTCCTGGATATTATCAAGCGAAGAGAAATGCTTGAATCCCTGGATGAAAAAGGTCACATCGCCTATGACAAAGGCGAACTGAAGGAAGAGCAGATATTCCTGAACGAGTTGGCCATTGGCCGCTTTGTAAGGGCTTCTTAGAGAGGAAGAGAGAAGCAGAGGTCTTGATGGATCAGATACAGACATTCTTTGGTGGGGCCTTCCCTAGTGCGGAAGGAGGTTTTCCAAACACAAAGGGGAGGGTTTCAGCTGGTGAACCCATGGAAGGGATGTTCCAAAATCTCCTCAACCCGGATGAAGGAGTCAAGCTCATTCCTGTCTCCTGGCTTTTGGGAGTCAAAGGCTCATTCGCAGGCTTGAAGGATGAGCTTTTGAAGCATCACTCTGGGCAGGGTGAATCATCCACAGCCGTCTGCCATGACCAGCCTTCCGGGGGGGGGAAGGCCGCCGCAACAAGTGATAAACTGCATGATTCGCCCTCAGAGGAAAATCTTCCATGCGCAATTATTGGATCAGTAGAAGCCTTGGATTGCCCGGTTCAAGATCAGCTTTTAGAATCCTTTTCCGAACTGGAGGCAGATAAAGATCCATCGGGCGGGATTGCGGCTGGAGAAGAAATAGGGCAGGAGCCTGAAGAAAATAAAAAAAATAGTCTCCCCAAGGGCGCCATCCAAAAAACGGATGAAAAGACCGCACCACATACATGGCTATGGGGGATGGCTCCCGCCTCGATCACAGATCAAAAAATCAGTATTGGTGAACAGGCTGATAAAGAAAACTTTTACAGGAATGTTGTATCCCCTCCAAATATCATCGGTGTTGAAACACTGAATGAAGAAACACCCATATCGCGTCGGGCTTCAACGGGTGAGGCGCACTTTTGGCGGTTTATAAACAGGTGTGGGCTCAAAATCGAAGACTCTGCCTTTTCATTAGAAGGCGATAGCGTTTCAAAAGAGCACTCGGCCGCAAATGATCCCCAGGAAGCGGGGAGCTTTTCAGGAAAACTGCAGGCAGTTGCCGCTGACATCAAGCTTGGTGACCCACGGGAAACAGAGTCAGGCGCACCTAAGGAAGCATCCAATACTGAAAACGCAAAGAGTCCAGGCATGACGTCAATAATTCCTGAGTCGGGGCAAGAGAATGCCGCCATAAGGGCTGCTTCAGGCGTCGGATCTTCAGACAGCGATCTAAATTGGGACAGCAAGGCCGGGCATGGATCCTTTTCTCTTGATTCCCCTGGTAACGGGGGAATGGATGCCTCGGGGCCTTCTGAGGAGTACCGGCTTAAGACCGACTTGGTTTCAGGAGTGTCTGTAGAAAAAGCCTCATTGGCAGGATCAGGACAAACTGCTCCGGAAGGCAGAACAGAGGGGTATCCTCAACCGGCAAACCGCCCAAAAGTCCAGGCCGATGGCCTAGGAACCCAAAAAGGCTCCGAAATGACTTCTGAGATCCCGTCCAAAGACTCCGCTTCCTCATATTCGGCTGCTCATGAGGAGGAGCAGGACAAAGTTAATGAGCCTCTGAAGGTTTCTCCTCAAACACGGCCGGGTCTTACTCTAAAAAGTTCCCCTGAACAGGAGATGGAAACAGTCAAGAATTTTCCCCCGCCTTCCAGGAGGAATATCCGATTCGAAGGCACGGGGAAAAAGGAGGAACAATCTACTGCCGGCCATAAACTCGAAGCACATGATGATAGGACCGTCTCTGCTGACGTGAAACCCCGGATGGAAAAGGGCGATGGGGAAAGGATGGGAAGTAACCGTGACCCCCAAAACAGAAAGGCTGGAAATCCAGCGATCTCCGACGAGGGCATTAAGGGTCAAAATGCGGTGGATTCAGCAGGCATCCAGAGGATCTCAAGAGTGGACTACCCAGACCAGTCAACCATCACGGAGCGAGTGGCGGATATTTCGGGTCTTGATCAAATCCCTGAAGGAGATCTCCACGCTAATGAAAGGGCAGGCCTTTATGTCTCCGGAATGGAAGCAAAAAGAGAATCGTCTTTTGATCTGAGCGGAAGAATCGAACGGCCAGGCAGCAGTAATTTCCAACAGGCTGAGGGGGAAAGCAGGGCTGAGACAAGCGCCGCCATAATCCAAAAGATTTCATCGGCCATACGCCAGATAAGGAAAAACCCCGGCGAGATAAGACTTCAGCTAAGACCCGCGAGCTTGGGACACCTGCAGATAAAGATATCCGCCGTTGAAGACCACTCTGTTTCAGTGAGGATTCTTGCTGAAAACCCGGTGTCCAGAGAACTGATAGAGAGAAATTTGGGCGAACTCAGAAGCGATCTCAGATCAAACGGGATTGAAATGGAAAAATGTGAGGTGCTGCTCTCGGATGATGCCTCAAGGGATACTGCGGGTGGAAGGCGATTCACCGCACACGCGTCTCACGGCAGGGACTATGATGAAAATGAGATGGAGAAGGATCGCCCTGATAAAGGCGAGAAAAGCCGGAACTATGGCGGGCATCACTATGGAGAGGGCCTGAGCCTTTTTGCCTGATGCCGCAAATCAGATTCGAGATCAGATATGAGGACAGATAGATGGAAGGGAGTGAAGAACGATGAGTACAATTTCGGAAGTGACTGGCGTGTCGAACCTGGCGCAGCAGGAGAAATCAGGAAGTGTTGTAGGCAAAGACGACTTTCTTAAACTGCTTGTCACCCAGCTTCAGAATCAAGATCCCCTTAACCCCATGGACAGCACGGAGTTTACCGCGCAGCTCGCGCAGTTTACCTCCCTTGAGCAGATGTCGAACATGAATGAGAGCCTTGATTCACTTCTCATGTACCAGGCTTCAATCAACAATTCTCAGGCGGTGGACTTTATAGGCAACAGCGTGGTGGGAAAGGGTAATACGGTAAGCGTGGTTTCGCAGGGTACGCCCGCCCCGATAAGCTTCTCGCTCGCAGGGGAAGCGAATACCGTGGGTCTGAGCATATACGACAGCACCGGAAAACTCATAAGGGTGCTTGATGTAGGCTCAATGTCTTCAGGTGATCAGTCCCTAATCTGGGATGCGAAAGACCAGTCGGGGAATGCAGTGACTGCCGGCGCTTATACTTACAGGATTACCGGCAAGGATTCGGCAGGGGAGGAAGTTGAAGTTACCGCCTATGCAGCCGGCAAGGTAACCGGCGTTACATTCAAAGGCGGCGTGAGTTATCTGGAGATAGGCTCACTCCAGATACCAATAGGTGATGTGCTTTCGGTAAAGGCCATCACCGAAACTGATGAACAGGGCTATGGTTTATAAACCCTTTTTATGAATAGGAGGATAAAAATATGTTAGGGTCTCTTTTTACAGGTATTTCAGGGTTAAGTGTCAACGCGCAGGCGATGCAGGTGGTAGGGGATAATATCGCAAATGTTAACACGATGGCATACAAGAGCAACAGATCACTCTTCGGCGATATTCTGAGCCTCTCCATCGAGGGCGGCGCTTTCCGGAAACTCGGTATGGGTCGAGGGGTGCAACTCCTCGGAACCAACCCGCTTTGGAGCCAGGGGTCTCTTGAGACCACAGGTCGCTCCACGGATCTCGCCATAAGTGGAAGAGGTTTCTTTATCGCCCAGGAGAAAAAAGAACATGGGGCCGGCGGGACCTATTACACCAGGGCGGGCAGTTTCAGCTTCGATAAGAACGGAAATCTTACCAATACCGACGGGCTTGTGCTTCAGGGCTATAAGGTTGACGAAGCTACTGGAACCCTTCTCCGGAGCCTCACCGATATCTACATCCCCTCCGGCGCATCTCCTCCCAAGGTCACAGCTAGCATGATGACCCACTTGAACCTCAATGCGGATTCAAGCGGAGGCACCCAGGCGAGCGTGATGGTGGACGGAGGATGGACTGCCGCGACAGACAACAGTAACGACATAACATTTACCTGGGTGGCAACCGGAGAGGCAGGTAACGGAGCTACGGTGAAGCTGGAGGACGATGGCACATCAACAACCCCGGCTGTTACAGTGACCGGAAACACCATTACGGTGAAGTTCCAGGCCGGCGCGGTTACCGCAAAGGAGATCGCCGATGCCATAAACGGCAACTCCTATGCTTCTCAGCTCGTAGATGCAAGCGTTGAGGGCGACGGATCAGGGATAGTTTACGATACCGCGACTGGCGGGGCGTTAAGTTCCCAGAACTATTCACTGAGCGGCGGCGGCCAGCCGATTGCCGCAAGGCTGGTTATTCTGGACGGCGAGGATGAAACAACCGGAGTGGTTTATACTGCAAAGGAGGCCGGCGCGGGTGCCAATGCGATTACGGTCGAATATCGTGATGAGGAGCCTCCTACGTCCGGTGATCCCGTTGTAGTTTCGGATAAGGCCATAACGGTCTATGTGAAAACCACAACCGGGTACCTCACTGCCAAGGAGGTTATTGATGAGATAAACGGCGATGCAGAGGCCAGCCAATTGGTGACAGCCTCAGCGGTTTCAACGGATATATACGACGGCGGGACCACTGATAACACAACAGAAGTGCCTGCGCTACGTCCGCCGGTATCCCTTTCAGGGGGGCTCGACAGTTACCCGGACACCTACACCAATACCATTACTGTGTATGATTCGCTGGGCAATCCGATTGAGGTATCGGTGAAGTTTACCTGTAAGGAGCCTGCAAAGTGGACGTGGGAGGCCTCGATACCCAGCGAACTTGGAACCACTACCTCCAACGGGACGATCCAGTTCGACAGCGAGGGCAATCTTGATGTGGCCAAATCTGGAGGCGGAAATCCGGTCATCACCCTTAACCTGATAAACGGTGCCTCGTCGCCTCTCAATATGGAATGGGAGATGTTGGACTCAACTGGAAACACCAACGGAACCATCACCGGTTACGGCATCGCCTCAGCCCTTACCTTTCAGAATCAGGACGGTTACGCCGCTGGGATGATCACCAGCGTGTCGGTGGACGAGATCGGCGTGGTATCCGGCGTTTATTCAAATGGACGCCTTGTGCCTCTCTACCAGGTAGCCCTGGCCGATTTCCCCAGTTACGCGGGCCTGGACAGGATAGGAAAGAACCTCTACTCGGAATCCATAAACTCAGGAGAGGCCACAGTGGGAACTCCGGACAGCGGCGTTCTGGGCCGTATCAACCCCAGTGCCCTTGAGATGTCCAATGTGGATCTGGGGGAGGAGTTTGTAAGGATGATAACTACACAGAGGGCTTTCCAGGCCAACTCCAGGGTTATAACCACAAGCGATGAGATACTTCAGGAACTGATGGCGATCAAGCGTTAGTAACGCTTTAATACGGTTTTGGTTTCTGAATAGAAAGGAGCTAGAGAGATGATTGAGGTGACCAAATTAAACAATTCTAAGTTATGGGTTAATGCGGACCTGATCCATTCCATGCAGAGTGCTCCCGAGACCGTGATAACCTTTACCACCAAGGAGAAGATTATGGTGAGGGAGCCTGTCGAGGAGATATCAAAGAGGATCATCGCGTATCACAGGATGGTCAATGCAGGCCCCACCGGGCCTGATCTTCCAGCAAATCTGAATTGAATCCAGCCTCCCTTCCGGGGGTGCGTCAATAGCTTGACGGACACAGCTCGAGTTGACGCACCCTCCTTTTTTTCGGCAAACATCTCAATGAGATCTTATCCAATCGAAGGGTAGATGCTCCCCTGGACCTTTTGGCGCGAAACGAAGAAAAACTGAGGTGTTATTAGGGGCTATCTGCCTGGGAAGACGCGGCCAGCCGAGATATTCAATAATTATGTGGACAGGTATCCGCCTGTTATGACTCGGTGAAATTTTATGGCCCATCTCCCTCTCATCTCCACAGATGAAATTGCTTGCACTATCTTAGGGTTATGAATCAAGCGGCAAACCTTGGAACCTCAAAAGGCTCCGAGGGCTTATCCATGCTTCATCAGTTCTTAGTCGTGGCACAATCCTTGCTCAAATTGAAGACGGGCAGTGCTCCCCGGAATTGCAGGCGCTTCTTTGGCGCTGTCAGGGGAGAAGAGACTTAGGGCTTTTTCAGGAGGTTTGCCTTGGATATAGCAACGCTTCTCGGGTTGGTAGGCGCAAGCGGTCTTGTCATCGTATCAATTCTTATGGGGGGATCAGGTTCATGGTTTGTCAACTATCCTTCGGTAATGATCGTGGTTGGCGGAACCATTGGGGCAACCCTGATCACCTATCCTTTGAAGGAGGTTCTGAGCGTTTTCAATGTAGCCAGAAACGCGATACTTCATCAATCGCAATCTCCGGTTGAACTGATTACTCTTATGGTGGATTTTGCAAAAAAGGCGAGGAGGGAGGGCATACTCTCCTTTGAAAGCCAGTTGAAAGACCTAAGGAATCCCTTTCTTGTCAAGGGACTCCAACTCGCCATAGACGGCATGGACTCCAACTCCATAGAAGAGATAATGAGCACGGAGATACAGTTTGTAGAGGAGAGGCATACCCTGGGGGCGGAGATCTTTGCGACCATGGGCGCTTATGCACCCGCTATGGGGATGCTGGGGACCATTATAGGGCTTGTCCAGATGCTCATGCAGATGAAGGATCCAAGCTCCATAGGAGCACCAATGGCCGTGGCCCTTCTTACCACCTTTTATGGAACCCTTTTGGCTAATCTGGTATTCCTTCCCGTATCCGGCAAACTCAAGACAAGGAGCAAGAATGAGGTGCTGTTGAAGCAGATGGTGCTGGAAGGCATCATCTCTATTCAGGCGGGAGACAGCTACCGGGTTGTGGATCAGAAACTCAAGGCCTATATAGCACCGAAATTGAGAATTCTTGCAGAGCCCAGAGAAAAGGGCAAAGAGGCGGAGTAAATGGCCGGTGGTCGGAAAAAGGGATCCTCGGGAGGCTCCGAGGGCGGAGGCGCCGGCTGGGAGGTTACCTTTACAGGTTTTGTCCTGATAATGCTCTGCTTTTTTATCATGCTCTGTTCCTTTACCACGATGGAGGAAGCGAAGGTGTTGCAGTTCGTCAAGTCTTTTTCGCGCGCTGTCAATATCCTGACGGGAGGACTCAAGTTCGTGTCAGGCAGCGAGGTCTTAAACGTGTCCGACGATATAGTTGGCAAGAAAAGTGAGATTGCAAAACTCATGAGGAAACTGGAGGAGGCGGCGGAGGCCGCCGGATTTGGACGAGGCGAAATGACGATTAAGAAGACCGGCGAAGGCGTGGTTATGAGGCTTTCAGAGAGAATACTCTTTGAAAGAGGGGTTGCAGTGATATCAGAACCTGCGAAGCCTTTGCTTGCAGGGGTGGCATCAATAGCCTCAAGCAGCGGGGTAAACATCCGGATTGAGGGCCATACGTGTGATCTTCCTGTGAGGGGCGGGAGATTTCAGTCCAACTGGGAGCTTTCAGCGGCCAGGGCGGTAAATGTGCTGCGCTTCTTTACAGAGGTAGCCGCCATAAAGGAAGATCTCATATCCGCTGTTGGGTTTGGGGAATTTCATCCTGTTTATCCAAATGATACGGAGGAAAACCGCGCAAGAAACCGCAGGGTGGAGATTGTATTCAGTGTTGAAGAATAAATGAAACTGAACTAGCAAGAAGCCAGAATCTGAAAGGCACAATAAGAAGTTTTAGCGGGACAGTCGTTGTATCCCGCCGGCATATTACTGAAAGAGGTTTTGAGTGCTCTAATGAAGGTAAGGGGTAAAAAGAAGGGTGGTGGAGAAGGAGGAGCCAGGTGGCTTACCACCTTTAATGATCTTATGACCAACCTGATGGTCTTTTTTCTGCTGCTGTTCAGCATGGGGCACATAAGTACGGCCAAGAATAAGGACTTTACCAGAGCACTTCAAAGCGGCCTTGGAGTTCTGCTTGAAGGAGAACAGGTTGAGGTGATCGTAGTTGACGAAGGAGGTTACGGCGGCGGAGGTGAGTCAAAGGCCGAAGGTGATCTCCATGGCGGAGGGGAACTCAGCGCACAGCCTCAAATAGATAGTTCTTTTCTTTCCGAAGGGGCTGAAAGCCTGGCTTCCAGAGTGCAGGGTCTTGAGGAGTTGAAAGGAATTTCAACCAAAGAGACAAGGCGGGGACTTTTAATAAGGCTTGAAAACGAAATATTTTTTGATTCGGGCAAGGCGGAGATCAGGGAGGGCGCACTTACTGCCCTTGAAAAAGTAGGCGCAATAATAAAAGACATACCAAATAATGTCAGGGTCGAGGGGCATACGGACAATGTCCCGATAAATACCGATAGATTTCCTTCAAATTGGGAGCTTTCAACACACAGGGCCCTGGCGGTTGTGCGATATTTTATAGAAAATGGGGGAGTTGATCCTGCCAGACTTTCCGCGGCTGGATACGGTGAGTCGAGGCCGGTTGCGCCTAATGACTCAAGCGCAGACAGGGTGAGAAACCGGAGGGTAGAGATCCTTCTGGTCAAATAGCGCCGATGCATTATAAACGGGGGGTGATAATATGAGCAAGAAGATGCTGATCTTTATAGGCGGGGGGGCTTTCCTGTTTCTGGCCATAATAGGGGGCGGTTTCTATATGCTGTGGAGCCAGATAACTAATATTCAGATGCAACCACCCGGTGCAGCCCAGCAGGCTGCGGTTCAGCCAAAAAAGGAAGTTGAGAAGGAAAAACCCGTGATAGGGGCAGTATTTCCTCTCGATACATTCATCGTCAATCTATCCGATGAGAACTTCAACCATTATCTAAGGATTACCATGCATCTTGAGCTGAGTGATGTAAAGGTCACAGATGAGCTTCAAAAACGTCTCCCACAGGTTAGAGACATCATGTTTAATATAATGCCGGTAAAGAAGTTCAAGGATATACAGGGTGTAGAGGGTAAGAAAGCCCTGCGGGATGAGATAATGGCATCCGTTAATAAGCTTTTAGTAACAGGCAAGGTTATCAATATCTATTTTGTGGAGTTTGTTGTCCAGTAGAGGACCATGACAATGGCGGATCAGATTCTCAGCCAGGAGGAGATAGATGCTCTCTTGTCCGCAATGGACAATGGAGAGGTGGATCTCAAAGCGGGAGAAGAGAAGGGCAAGGACAAGGAATGCAAGCCCTTTGATCTTACATCCCAGAGCGTAACCCTAAAGGACCAGTTCAGCGTCTTAGATGAGGTATGCAAAAAACTAGCTGATTCCATTAAAGAAAAAATCTCGGGATCGCTCCAAAGAAGCATAGACGTTACATTTGACGGAACCGAGATGGTAAAGTTCGGCGAGATGAATAAATCTTTTGCCATGCCGACCTTTTTTAATGTTTTTTCCATGGAGCCTCTTTTTGGATCAGGACTGCTTGCAATAGAGCCAAGGCTGGTATTCTCTCTGATAGACTGTATGTTCGGCGGCCCGGGAGGTGTTGCCGAACAGAAAAGGGATTTCACTTTTATAGAAAAAAGAATGATGCAGGTCTTTTCATCAGATATTCTTTCGGGGCTGGAAAAGGCATGGGAGATGATTTCAAGTATCAGGATATCCGTTAAGAAAACTGAAACAAGACCTGAGTTCCTTCATATTATAGATCCAAACGACTTCGTAATCGTTATCTGGTTTTTGTTGAAGGGGGATACCTTCGAAGGAAAGGTAATGCTGGGGATACCATATCTCATGCTGGAGCCCTTAAAGGAGAAGCTCTCCTTCAAGTATCTCTGGGAAAAGGAAAGGGAGCACGGATGGAACTTGCAGCTTCAGAAGCTCCTCCAGGGAGCTAGCGTTGAACTGATTGCTTCGCTTGGCGGGGCTGTGCTCAGTGTCAGGAGGCTTCTGGAACTGGAAATAAATGATGTGATAAGACTCAATGAAGGCCCTCATGCTCCTATCAGCATAAGTGTTCATGGGGTGTCCAAGTATCTCGGAACTCCCGGTGTAATCAAGGGGAGCAGGGCGGTACAGATAACCGGGAGAAATATCAACAACGGGGGTAACTGAGCTATGCCTGACAACAAAGGCAAAACTGATGATAAAGAGCAGCCATATCAATTTTCCGGTCTTAGCGGAGATTCACCTGCCGCCGATAAGGCGAATATAGATTTCATCCTGGATATACCTCTTCAGATCTCGGTTGAACTGGGTAGAAGAAGGATGCTTATAAGCGATTTGCTGAAACTCGGTCAGGGCTCGGTTATCGAGTTGACAAAAACTGCGGGAGAGACACTGGATGTCCTCGCCAACGACCGACTTATAGCTCGCGGCGAGGTGGTCGTGGTGGATGAGAAATACGGAATACGCCTCACCGAGATCGTCACAACCGCCGAGCGTCTGGAGAAGATGAAGTGAGTTCAGAACCAGGCGTTACATTTGCTGCCTTGAAGATGCTGGGCGCGCTTGCGCTGGTTCTTCTCTTCGTTTGGGGGCTTTATTTCTTCCTGAAGCGGTTTTCCATGAAACGATCCAGTCAGGGGGGAGAGTCCCTGATACGAGTTCTGGAGACTCGGTCTCTGGGTGTTAAGAAGCAACTGGCCGTGCTTGATGTTATGGGTGATTTATTCCTGCTCGGCATATCGGGTGAAAGCCTTACTCTTCTTTCAAGGATCAGGTCAAGGATAGAGCCCGGAGAGCTGAAGGAGGAAAAGCAAGGCCTCAGGCATTCCGGCTTTGGCGATTATCTTGCAGGACTTGGTTCAGGTATAAAAGAGGATTCATCGAGAAAACAATAAGAAGATTGGATTTATGCGCGGTTACAGTGGAAAAATTGAAAGTGATGTAAACGATCAGGCGTGGGCCTCTCGGAATCTTTTTCGGTTCCAAGACTCTCTTTCTGACTTACCTGTCTCCTTGCGAGAGGGAAAGAGCAGGAAGGCGTCGTCATCTTTCCAGGGTTTATCAGGCAGCGCGATGATCTTTGGTCTCACAGCTGTTCTTGTATTCTTTCTGAGTTCAATGCCGTGCCTTGCCCAGCAGGGTCAATCCGAGCCTCTCCTCGGCATTGTGCTCGATCGAGCCGGGGGCTCTACCCAGATAGGGGTGGCGCTGCAGATATTTCTTCTCATTACTGTTCTTTCTCTGGCGCCGGCCCTTCTTATCATGCTCACTTCCTTTACCAGAATAGTTATAGTCCTATCAGTCCTGAGGCAGGCAATAGGAACTCATCAGATTCCGTCAAATCAAATAGTTATAGGACTTGCCCTTTTTCTTACCTTCTTCATCATGGCGCCGGTTTGGAAGGACATTAACGATAAGGCTTTACAGCCTTATCTGGGGAAGACGATAACATCCGAAGAGGCCCTTGAAAGGGCGGCAAAGCCTCTGAGGTCATTTATGGTCAAGCAGACCAGAGAGAAGGATCTCGCGCTGCTGGTGGATATTGCAAAGATGGAGCGGCCGAAAAACATTGCAGATATACCAACCTCGGTGCTGATACCATCTTTCATAATAAGTGAGTTGAAAACAGCTTTTCAGATGGGATTTATGCTTTATATCCCGTTTCTGATTATAGATATGGTGGTTGCAAGTGTGCTTCTCTCCATGGGGATGATGATGCTTCCTCCAATAATGATATCGCTGCCTTTCAAGCTTATATTGTTCGTGCTGGCTGATGGATGGAATATCATAATAGGATCGGTTGTAAAAAGTTTCTTTTAGCATAAGAGGAGAAGTTAGATGACACCTGAATTTGTATCAGGGATAGTATTTGAGGGTATCAAGACCGCTATACTTATCTCCGCTCCGATCTTGCTAATAGGCCTGATCGTAGGGCTGATAGTAAGCATTTTTCAATCTGCTACCCAGATAAATGAAATGACATTGGTTTTTATTCCTAAAATGACCGCCGTCGGAGTAGCAATGCTCTTATTTTTTCCCTGGATGATGACAAAATTGATTGAGTACACACAGGGGCTGATTCAGAGTATGCCGGCTGTAATCAATTAAGAAAACATGCCAAACTATGCCTGCTATACACATAGATATAGAACAGATTCAAATCTTTATTCTTATACTTCTGAGAATATCCTCTATCGTCATTTTCCTGCCCGTATTTGACAGCAAAAATATTCCTGTAATATTCAAGGTGGGCCTTGCCCTCGGTGTTACCGTCCTTGTTATGCCCCTGACGCATATTAGATCTGCCGGCTATCTAAACGAGATTCATTTGTTCTTGGCGGCCGCGGGAGGTGAAATTCTGCTTGGCGCAGCCGTAGGAATGCTGGTTAAATTTTTTTTTGGCGCTCTCCAGCTTGCCGGCCAGGTTGTCGGATACCAGATGGGGCTTGGTATCGCTAATGTCATTGACCCCCTTTCAAATGAACAGGGTCCCATTCTGGGACAGCTTAAGACACTGACTGCACTTATGGTGTTTCTTGCCATGGATGCCCATCACCTGCTGATAAGGGCTGTCATTGAAAGCTTCAAACTTGCGCCACCGCTTGATTTCTTTATAGGATCCTCGGTGGTGAACCAGATCCTGAGACTTTCATCGGTCATGTTTGTGACGGCCTTGAAGGTCGGAGCCCCTGTGATGGCAGCACTTCTTCTTACCTCCATTGCCCTTGGAATCGCCGCCAGAACAGTTCCTCAGATGAATGTATTCATCGTAGCCTTCCCCCTGAACATCCTTATAGGGCTTATATTTTTGGCTTTTGCCGTGCCTTATCTGGTTGTATTTCTTGGATCTGCCTTTAAATCACTGGCAGGCGATATGCTGATCCTTTTTAAAGCAGCGTCATCGCTTTCTTAGAGCAGAAGGGAGCATTATATGCCCGGCGGGGGAGACCAGGAAAGAACCGAAAGGGCAACGCCCCAACGGCGCGAAAAGGCAAAGCAAAAGGGTCAGGTTGCCCAGACAAGGGAGCTTTCCTCACTGCTGATCCTGCTGAGCGCACTCGCTGTTTTCTTTGGGGCCGGATCATGGGTCTTCTTGAGGCTTCACGGCCTAATGCAGGGCATCTTCCAGGGAATAGGCAGCCGGCCTATTGAGATGGTTTCCCTTGGAGGTTTTCTGTTTGAGGTGGCAAAGGAAGCCTATTTAGTCCTCTCACCCTTCCTGTTTGTGATAATGATTGCCGGCATTGCCGCTAATGTGCTTCAAAAGGGTTTTATGTTCAATATGGAACTCCTCTCGATGAAGCTTTCAAGGCTCAACCCCATAGCGGGGGCAAAGAGAATGGTCTCCATGAAGTCATTTGGAGAACTGCTCAAAGGGATACTCAAGCTCAGTTTTATCGGGGGTGTTGCTTTTTTGACGGTCAGGGGAGAGATGGATACGGTCCCAGGACTCATGAACATGGATGTTCTGGACATCTTCTACTTCATCGCGAGGGTGGCATCAAGGATTATCATCTTTACTGCCCTCTCCCTCCTGTTTCTGACATTCATGGACTATCTCTTTCAGCAGTGGCAGCATGAAAAAGAACTCAGGATGACCAAGCAGGAGATTAAGGATGAGACAAAACAGAGGGAAGGAGATCCTCTGGTCAAGGCAAGAATAAGAAGGATACAGATGGAGATGGCACGGAGACGTATGATGGACGCGGTGCCAAAGGCTGATGTGGTGGTCACGAACCCCACAAGGCTGGCAGTCGCGCTTAGATATGCCGCGGACCGGATGGCAGCGCCTGTAGTTGTAGCCAAGGGCGCGAATTTTATCGCTGCGAGGATAAGGGAGATTGCCTCCGCGAGCGGAGTGCCGATAGTGGAAAACAAGGCTCTTGCCCAGGCTTTGTACATTTCCGTTAAAATAGGTGAGACCGTTCCCGTTGCTCTCTACAAGGCAGTAGCAGAGGTACTGGCCTATGTCTATAGGCTCAAAGGCATATACGCTAGGAGATGAACTGCTGAAGTGAAAGCGTTAAAAAAAGGGTTTTCCTCCCTGGTTTTTTGGGCGGCTTACGTGTGGCGAATACCTGCCACCTTGGTGTTCAAGACTTGATCAACCTCCGGCTTCTCCCGCAGATGGGCCTGAACACCTGGGCAGCCTTCTGTAAGTTTATCTCAAAGGCTTTGAGATGCACCGCCATTCTTGATCGGATACTAAACTGGGAATGGAACTTGCATTATCTAAGCTGAAAAGCTCTAGACCACGGATTTGTGGGCTTATCAATTTTTCAGAGGTTCAAGCTTAGATGGAAAAGGCTATTAGAACTCAAGACGCAGCAGGGATTCCTTTTGTCAAGAAGAACAGCGACCTGCTGGTAGCGGTAGGGATAGTGACCATACTCATGGTCATGATTATTCCCCTGCCTCCTTTTATGCTTGATTTATTGCTGTCTTTTAATATCACCTTTTCCATAATCATTTTACTTACGGCAAGCTACATCCTCCAACCCTTGGAACTGTCATCGTTTCCTTCCATACTTCTTCTTAGCACACTATTCAGACTTGCCCTCAATGTTGCATCCACGCGTCTGATCCTCATGAACGGAAGCGAGGGGACAGGGGCTGCCGGCAAGGTCATCTCCGCCTTCGGCCAATTTGTTGTGGGCGGGAATTATGCCGTGGGGTTCATAATTTTCGCGATTCTTGTGGTGATAAATTTTGCCGTCATAACCAAGGGCGCGGGAAGAATAGCGGAGGTGGCGGCAAGATTTACCCTGGATGCCATGCCGGGGAAGCAGATGAGCATTGATGCCGATCTTAATGCCGGGATGATTGATGAAAGAGAGGCAAATGCGAGAAGAAAGAAGATATCTAAAGAGGCTGAATATTACGGGGCCATGGACGGCGCAAGCAAGTTCGTTAGAGGCGACGCGATAGCCGGCATAATAATCACCCTTATCAACATCATAGGCGGATTCGCCATAGGAGTGCTTCAGAATGGGCTGAGCCTCTCTGACGCCGCCGTCAACTACACCCTTTTGACGGTTGGTGACGGTTTGGTGACGCAGATTCCTGCTCTCATAGTTTCCACGGCGGCGGGTTTAATAGTAAGCCGCGCGGCGGCATCCGAGGCAAACCTGGGGGATGAAATAAGCTCTCAAATCCTTATGCAGCCAAGGGCTATCGCCGTTGCCGCAGCGGTGCTTTTCGTCATGGCTCTCGTCCCTGGCCTTCCAACCCTGCCTTTTCTGTTTCTCGCGGCGGTGTCAGGAGGTGTTGCCTATGCGGTATTTCAGGCAAAGAAAGCCCAGGCATCGCCTAATGAGGAGGAGTTGAAAGCAAAGGAAGAAAAAGGGAGTTCCGAGCCCACCCAGCAACTCAAGCCGGTTGACTCCCTTTCCCTGGAGATAGGCTTTGGGCTGGTTCCTCTTGTTGATCGAGAGAAAAACGGAGAACTCCTTGATCGTATCAGGGCCATAAGACGTCAGATCGCCCAGGATATAGGAATCGTGATACCTCCTGTGCATATAGTGGACAATACACAGCTAAAGCCCAGTGAATACGCTATATTGCTAAGGGGAAACGAAGTGGCCCGAGGGGAACTGATCCTGGGATCTTTTATGGCAATGGACCCCGGAGGCGCAAAGGGAAAGATAGAGGGCACCGCCACGAGAGAACCCACATACGGATTGCCGGCCGTCTGGATAAAGGAAAAGCAGAAAGAGAAGGCAATGGCCGGCGGCTATACGGTAGTTGATCCTGCGACGGTTCTGGTCACTCACCTTTCTCAGGTAATAAAGACCTATTCCCAAGAACTTCTGGGAAGGCAGGAGGTACAGGGTCTTCTCGATAGCCTGAAGGAGTCGCATCCCAAGGTGGTTGAGGAGTTGATCCCTGGGCTCATGTCGCTTGGAGCCGTGGGTAAGGTGCTCCAGAATCTCCTCAGAGAACAGATTCCCATAAGAGATCTGACAACTATCCTCGAGACGCTTGCCGATTGGGCCTCCGCCATAAAGGATACGGAACTTCTGACAGAATATGTGCGCCAGTCCCTCTCACGAACCATTACCAAGATGTATCAGACCAGAGAGGGCAATATACCGGTGCTCACCCTTCATCAGAATGTGGAAAGGGCCTTGACCGGCGCCCTACAGCAAAGCGATCAAGGCGGGTTTCTGAATATTGATCCTACACTGGCGGAAAAGATAATAGGCTCTGTTGCCAAGAACCTCGAAAGGTACGCGGCTATAAAACAGCAGCCGGTGGTAGTCTGCTCAAGCAGAATAAGGTCGCATTTCAAAAGGCTTCTGGATCGCTTCATTCCAAATGTGGCGGTCTTGTCTTATAACGAGATAATGGGACACGTTAAGATCCACTCCATAGGAACGGTTGGGCTTGCCGATGCAAATTAAAAGATTTGAAGCAAACAGCATGAAAGAGGCATTGGAACTGGTTAAGAGAGAGTTCGGCCCTGAAGCGGTCATACTGTCCGCGAGGACGCTTGGCCCCCAGAACGGCCTGTCAGGTTTTATCAGAAGACCCCGTGTGGAACTGACCGCAGCGACTGACAGGGGCGCCGGGGCAGACGCGGGGAGGCCGGGAAATAATGGTCGTGATATGAAACAACCGAACACTTTTAAACGCATAGCCAGGAAAACTGTGGATTCAATTATGCAGAGCTCCTCTGATCGCATATCCGAGAGCAGGACAGGTCCGCCCAGGACAGGAAAGCGTCTCTTTTCCATTTACCAGCAACTGCTTCTCCACGGTGTTGAGGATTCTGTGGCGCTTGAACTTATCTCAAAGATACACAGGGTGGCAGGCACCGAGGAGCTTGCTACTGATTCCGGAGCAAGGACGGCACTGAACCAGGCCATGAAGATTCTGGGGGTCTCCAGCAGGCGACTTCGTATTGAGCCTGGAAGGAGGCAGTTCATAGCCTTTGTGGGGCCGACAGGCTCTGGTAAGACCACTACCGCTGCCAAGTTTGCGGCTGCCTGTCTTCTCCACAGAAAAAAAGACTGGATTGGTTTGCTGACTCTTGATAACGACCGCATAGGATCGGTAGAGCAACTGAAGATCTATACAAAGATCATCGGGGTTTCCCTCGAAAGGGCCTGGTGCCAGGAAAGTCTGGCATCTGCTTTGGACAGATTGCAGGATAAAGAGCTCATACTCGTTGATACGCCCGGGATCACCAAGGGGAATATGGCCCTGTTCCAGGAAAGCATGGAACTTCTTCACGTTATGGCCCCTCTACAAAGTCTCCTGGTTGTAAGCGCTACTACCCAGTTATCGGACCTGAGGGGCTACAGACGGATACTCGATGGGATTCCATTGGCTGGGTTTGTATTCACCAAGCTGGATGAAGCAATGTCTTACGGGAACGTCATAACGGAACTGGTTGATTCATCAATCCCGCTTGCCTATACAACCAGCAGCCAGAACGCCCCTGGCGGCATACAGGTGGGTAATCTCAAAAAGCTCACTGAACTGATTATCAATGAAGAAACAGAGGAACAGATAGGGACGCTGCCGCCCGAGGCGCTTGCCGCGAGCTGGGGCAGACTGGATACGGCCATAGACGGCTCAATGCCTGCAAGGCTTATGGATGTATTAGGGACAATGTCTTTTTCAAAAGACCTGGATCTATCTAAGAGTGAGGGGAAAGTAGCTTACGCCGTATAGGTGTAATACAGAGAGAACTGGAATGACAGAGACCGCTTCAGGCAGCAAGGTAATTGATATAAGGAGCAAGCTGGGATTGCCGACTGAATCTGAGGGCCGGGGAAAATCCGAGCAGCCGGCCCACCCCCTGGTGATAGCCATAACCAGCGGGAAGGGTGGGGTGGGAAAGACCAATATAGTGGCCAACCTGGGCTATTCTCTAAGCAGGGCCGGAAGAAAGGTTCTTATACTTGATGCCGATTTCGGATTAGGAAATCTGGATGTTCTGCTTGGACTCGCCCCAAAATACAATCTGTCCCACGTCATTGCCGGACAAAAAAAGGTCCCGGAGATAATCATGGAAGGTCCGGGAGGTATGGCCATCCTCCCTGCCTCTTCAGGGATAGAGGAGATGACCAAGCTTACATCGGCTCAAAAAAAGCAGATCCTTGACGAGCTTGACAGACTGCTGCTTGAAAAGGACATTCTTCTTATTGATACGGCAGCGGGTATATCAACGAATGTGATGTATTTCAACTCTGCGGCCCAGGAGGTGATAGTGGTGGTTTCTCCTGAGCCTACTTCCCTGACCGACGCCTACGCCCTCATGAAGATAATGTCTCTTAAATACGGCAAGAAAAGGTTCAATCTCCTTGTGAACATGGCCGTTGACGAGCAGGAGGGCATGGAGATCTACAGACAGTTGAGGGTGGTAGCAGACAAGTTTCTGGATATAGATATGACCTATCTGGGGCACATCCTGCGTGATGACAATGTCACTAAATGCGTAAGGAAGCAGAAGGTTATAAGTCAGCATTTCCCAGCCTCCCTTGCGAGCCAGTGTTTTGTGGCCCTTTCCCGCAGGATATGTGATTTCCCCCGTCAGGTTCTCCGCGCCGAGGGGACCCATTTTTTCCTGGGCGGAATTGGCAGCGAAGGCCTCGGTGAGGAGAGATGACCGGCATTTTGACGACTAGAGAGGTGACTGAGATTTGTATCCCATGAGGGCATCCATCCATTCGGATTTTCCCGATGAGATCGCGGGTTGCGCCGGTGAAGACGAGCGCTTGCTGCGGGAATACCTGCCCTATGTAAAAAGGATCGTTCAACGGATTGCTGCCCATGTGCCAAGCCATGTGGATGGCGATGACCTATTGAACGCCGGGATTCTGGGACTTCTTTCCGCTGTCAAGAGCTATGACCCCGATAGGGGAACGCCGTTTCTTTCATATGCCGTATTCAGAATAAAGGGGTCCATTTTAAGTGAACTTCGCTCAAGGGACTTCCTATCGAGAGGTACACGCAGGCAAAGAAGGGAAATGGAGAGGGCCTGTGTGAATCTTGAGCAGAGGCTGGGAAGGGAGGCAACCGATGAGGAAATCGCCTCTGAAATGGGTATCCCTCTTGTTGAATACAACCGAATCAGAAGAGAAGCCGGTCTTTGTGTCATAAGCCTGGATGAGATCTCATGCCGTGACGGTGGGGAGTGGGAGCTGAGCGAGGGAATGCAGGTGGAAGATCCTTCCCCTGACACCCTTAAGATGATCTCGCTAAAGGAACTGCAAGAGGCATTGGGCGCTGTCATAGATGAGTTGCCTGAGAAGGAAAGGTTGGTTGTATCCCTTTATTACTGGGATGAACTGACCATGAAGGAAATAGGGGAGGTGCTT
>JBGSUA010000196.1:0-35676 GCA_041753575.1 Desulfatiglandaceae bacterium | reverse complement strand
GATGCTTGTCACATGGAAGGTAGCGTAAGTAAAGGCATGCAGACACTGAGAAAATAGGATCACGACGGCAGAGGACGACCATCCCAGCGCGGCCCATCTGACTATGGCGGCAAAAAGAGAAAATATCAGGATCTTTTCCATGGCAAACCTCTTCAGGAAGACCTGGGCAAAGATCATAACGGTGATTTCAGCCGCGATTGCTACAGCCCAACTGACCCCCATAAAGAGGTTGCCGAAACCCGCCTTCTCAAGATGGATTGAAAAAAAACCATAATAGGCCCCATGGCTTACAAGCATGAGGAATCCCACAGCAAGAAATACCACGGATCTCATTCCGATTATATTCCTGAGCGCACCTGACGGAAACCTGCCTCCCTGTGAAGAGGCGCCGATGATCTTGAAGGAATTGACTGCCTGCGCTATGAAACCTGCCAGTATAACCGGTATGATAAGCCATAGGGAATAAAGCTCCGCAACCCTTCCCATCACCACGACCATTACTATGAAACCGAGAGAACCCCAGACCCTTACCCTTCCGTACCTGCCGCGATCCTCTCCCAGGCTCTCCATGGTAAAGGCCTCCAGAAAGGCGATCAAAGGGCCAAGGAAAATAGCGTGAAGGATAGAGATCGCGAGGATGGAACTGAAGCTTTCCGCAGGCAGCATGAAGATCCAGACTATGGAACTGAATATATTACATAAAATGAAGACACCCCTTCTTATCATCAGCCTGTCCGCAATGGATGCCCATAGCAGGGTAAAGGCCACCATGACGATGGACCGAGTCGCCGAAATGGTTCCGATCTGAAGGCCGTTCATGCCGATGTGGTAGCAATAGAGGTTGAAATAAGGTAGAAAGACACCCAGTACCGCAAAATAGAGAAAATACTGGCGGCTTATGGCCCCTGTGGGTTTACGGCTCATGCGGCGGCCTGGGAACCAAAAAAGCTCCCAAAGGTCTCCCTTCGGTCGCGGTAAGGCAGGATCACGATCATCACTTCATTCCAAGGGCCTTTAATGTCTCCATGCGGGCCTGTTCATAGGCTGCCGGCCCTCTCTCCAGGCTTTTGGGCCCTATATGAGGAGCATTTGTCGGGATCTCGATCAGTTGCACCCCCATCTTTTCCGCCAGGGCCTTCTGGTATCTATAGGATTCAAATCTCGCTATGTCAAACGCCGTATCCTGGATAAACCATGGAGTGAAGACCTTCTTCAAGAAGTCGTTTCCCCTCCCTTCAATGTTCCTTGAGGCAATGTAATGGATGATGATCACATCCGGCCTGGCCACGGATAAAAGGCCCATAATCGGGGCCTTGCTGGTTACACCTCCATCAACATAAAGGCATCCCTCAAGCTCGACGGGCCTGAAAAGCATAGGCACCGCCCCCGAAGCGCAAACAGCCCCGGCAAGGCTTCCTTTGGTGAAGATGGTTTCTCTCCGGTGGGTTAGATTCGTTGCCGCGATGGCGAGCGGCCAGCGGCACTCCTCAAAGGTCTTTAGGGGAAGGATCTCCATAAGCCGCGCGAATCCCTCTCCCTTGAGATATCCCCTGCAGCCCCTAAAACCCTTTAACGCCCGGCACGCGATCCTCCACCATGGGTCAGGATCCCAGAAGTCCTCCAGCTTTACCTTGAAAAGATAGTCATGTATGGCGGCGTCATCCATCCCGGAAGCGGCTAAGGCCGCGACTATCGCCCCGGAGCTGGACCCTGCCCAGGCGCAGGGCGCTATGCCTGCCTCCCTCAGACCTGCCAGAAAACCCGCATGGGCGAAAAAACCGAAAAAACCGGAGGAAAAAACAACCCCCGCCTTCATCCCGGGATTTACTGTCGCGCTCACGGACGGCTCATCATCGGCATCAGAGGGGATTTCATACTCATGAGCCCTCTCTGAGCCTGAAACGCCAGGCGCAGTACCAGTCATCGGGATGGTCGTCAGGAGGGCATCCGATGCATTCCGTAATGATGCGTGGATCTATTGCCTCGGCAAAGTAGCTGTATTCAACCAGGCCGACTGACTTGCAGGGATAATCGGGAAGACCTTTTCTCTTTCTCGCCGACTGAACCCGGCAGTCATTCATCCTGAAGATCACGCTTCCGTCATCATCATCTATGATGCTCTGCACATTTACCCTGGCATACATCCTGAATTTCAAGGCCTTTTTCAGGCCCTCCAGCCCGGGCCGCAGGGGCAGATCAAGGAGCCTCCTGATTGACCATGCCTCAAATGGCGAAAACCTTGTCCATGTGGAGTCATTGCAGCGCTTGGCATCGTTCATTCCGTGAGCGAACTCAACCGCCTGAAACCATACGCCGTCATTGGCAAGCCAATTTTTTCCTACATCATCTGCAAGCCTCAAGAGATCCGCCCTCGGCATCTTAAGAAGGGGTTCCGGAATCCCGTCAATCATGGAAAAACCGAAGAACTTCCCAAGCTTTCCGAGCTGTATGTCGCGGCTCTGATCCGATGCCACCCCCATGGTCTTAAGGGCCTTTTCCATCCCCATCTGGTGCTCCACCTCCATAAACCAGAGGGTGTGGTGGACGGCAATCCTATGAAGCATATCAAGGACGAATCGCGCCATATCCTCCTGCGACAGATCCTCGGGCCTTTCGGGCTTCTCTTCCACAGCTTCTATCTCCTTTCTTGTAACCATACAAATAGCGTCATATCGTAAACATATTTTCAGTTAAGGGATGAGATCACAACCACCCTCACACCTTTTCTTTCAAGCATGAGGGCAATCTGGAACGGAATGTCAGTATTAGTCGCTATGACGGCATGTTTGCCGGCATCGTTGAAGGTTATGCCTTCTATTTCAACAATAAAGTTCCGTTCTTCCCCTCCTGAAAGCAGGGGAAAAAAGTGCTTCCCTTCCTTAAAACTAACTCCAACAAAATCAAGGACTTTCTTAAGTATCAAGGCCCTGTCCGTCTCGCCTTTGAGAGAAATGACCGCGTAGCCCTTTTCCTTCAGGAAATCCGTTGTCTCTGAACCGAGACCGGATAGATCTATAATGGCCTCCCGGCCTTTGAGATGAA
Source organism: Desulfatiglandaceae bacterium (assembly GCA_041753575.1). Taxonomy (GTDB): domain Bacteria; phylum Desulfobacterota; class DSM-4660; order Desulfatiglandales; family Desulfatiglandaceae; genus CG2-30-51-40. Next base: position 32,634 of record JBGSUA010000196.1, on the reverse strand, counting down.
CCAGATAGTCGGCAGTGACCGAAAAGGAAAACTCCCCCTTTCTTCCGCGGCTCATGGGGATAACCGCCTTGGATGAGAATCTCTTTCCCGCTATGGATAACGCATCTCCAACAATGGCAAAAGGATCACCCGCAATCACCTTTAAGGCAACCGCCTCCTGCCCCGGATGGGAACCCTCTACAATTTTTTTCGGAAAATCCACCACCCTGATGCCCGAGCCCTCGAGATATTCGGCGAATCCTCCCGGAACCACAGGCGTATCCTGGGAGCAAAGCCTGATAACCGCTTCCCGAATGCCGTCGTCTCTTGGAGGATAGACCACAATGAAATCAGCCCTTACGATAAAATCCAGGCCCGCCCTCACCCTCAGGGGCTCACCCGCGCGATGGACCCTTTGGTATCCGCAGACGGAGAGGATCTTGTCGAGGGCGGAAACAAGATTCACAGCCCCCAGGTGCACCACCCGGTAATTTCCCCAGCTTGCCTCTATGAGCCTTGCGATCCGAGGGGGAAGCCTGTTGCTGAGATCAACTACCGCTGTCACGCCCGTTGATGAGGCAAGAACCGGAAAGAGCGCACCGTCAAGATCTATCTGCCCACCCCCCTGCAGGGGAATGAAATGCTTGCCGGCGTTGATCCACTCTTCCCCCATGGCGGAAAAGATGCCTCCAAGGGAATCGGAAAGACGGCCTGAGAAATCGGCCCCGGGTTCTGTTTCCCTGACATCAATCCTGGGCTGTTCAGTCCGGGCCTCAGCCTGAGGCGCCTCAGGGGCCGCCACTGCCGGCGAATCTCCCAGGATAGGCAGTCTCAGGATTTGCCCTGGTACTATATGGTTGATGTCCTTTATCTTAGGATTCATTTCCTTGAGCCTGGGGATGTATTCGCCGTGGAGGCGGGAGGCCGGCATCTTATTTCTTGAGGCTATAAGGCCAAAGAGGCTCTGGCCGGGTCTGACTCTTACCTTTTCAAATGCCTCCCCTGAAGCCCTCGCCGGGGAGGCCTCTTTCTTAATTGACTGCTCCAAGGAAGCCTCCTTTTTCTCAGTTCGACTCCGGATGACCCGCGCATCGCCTGAAGGCAGGAAGATCTTGTCTCCAGGCCTCAGGGCATTCAAGTCATGGATGTCGCGGTTAAGATCCTTTATCAAATCATACAGCGCCGGCGCATCCGGCCTCTGCAGCAAGCCTCTTTTTCTGAGTATCTTCCAGAGGTGCTCGCCCTTCTTTACAACATGAACCAGCGCCTTTACCGTTCCTCTCGCGGTCTCCTTTTCAACCTCCATCTCGGCAACTTTTATGAATGACATGGATACGCTCTTCTCCTCCTGACCGAGAACGGCAAGAGGCCAGAGAAGAAGACCTATAACCACGATCAACCTAAGATTTATCAGGGCTGACATACCCATAAAAGACCGCTTTCTTCCACCTGCGAGGAGTTTTCGGAACACCCATATCTTTCGAAGATGATAATTAGCCCCGGGGCACGGTGTCAATGTTATTATCCCGGGGCCTTCAGAGATCAGCATTTGCCCGCTTTGACGGAAATGCGACAGTGAAAGGCCGAGTTCTAAACAGGCTGCTCGCCCAAAAGATCTATCCTTTGATAAACAGCTAGATGTAGATGTTTTTCTATCGAAACCTACATTATCTAGTATTTAGCCTTTACAAGAATCTATTTCTATGGTATCAGGTCCCAAAGGCTTGCGGATCTTTCTTTTCACCCATTAGGCACCTTTTCCAGGAGGATCATGAAGATAAAAAAACTCTCCATCCTGGGTTTCAAATCCATCATGGACAGACTTGAGCTCAGCTTCCCCGGCGGCATCAGCGGAATCGTAGGCCCTAACGGCTGCGGGAAGAGCAATATAGTTGACGCCATCAGGTGGGTGCTGGGAGAACAGAGCGCGAGACAGCTCAGGGGTCGGGAGATGCAGGATGTCATCTTTAACGGCGCCGGAGATTTTAAGCAGCTCGGCATGGCCGAGGTGACCATCGTATTTGAAAACGGCGACGGCTCCTTGCCCTCCTCCTTTGAAGACCATGAAGAACTGGCGGTAACAAGAAGGCTTTACCGTTCGGGAGAAAGCGAATACCTCATAAACACTGTGCCCTGCCGACTCAAGGATATCCAGGAGATCTTCATGGATACCGGCCTCGGCAATAAGGCCTATTCCGTGATAGGGCAGGGAAAGATCGGCGCCATCCTTGAGCAAAGGCCTGAAGAGACAAGGGCCATGCTGGAGGAGGCCGCAGGAATAACCAAATATAGAAGAAAGGTTGAAGAGGCCAGGAAAAAGATAGACCTGACGGAGCAGAATCTTCAGCGTGTCGAAGACATCCTCGGCGAGGTTCAGCGCCAGATGAACGTTATGAAAAGACAGGCTGCCAAGGCCGGCCGCTACAAGGCAATAATGGAAGAACTAAAGCGTCTGGATCTTACCCTTTCTTCCAACACCTACCTTCAGTTGATCGAGCTTTCACGGGAAAAAACAAAATCCACCGATGGACTGGCGGACAAGGAGGCCTACCTCGCCGCGCAGCTTGCCCGCTGCCACTCCGAGATTGAGACCATGCATCAGGAGGCTGAAGAAAAGGACACAGCCGTTTCCCAGGCGCGCCAGGCATTTCAGCTCCTCAAAGACAGGGTGAACAAGCAGGAGGCACAGGCCGCATCCCTCCTCAAGGAAATTGAGATTCAGCAGCAGATGGAGGATCGTCTGACAAAGGAACGCGGGGAGGCAAAAGGACGGATCACGGAGCTTGAGGCAGAAAAAAAACGCATCCTTGAGCGCGCCGCGGCGTCGAAGGAGAAGTCCGCGGAGGTGGAAAGCGATATCTCGCTCAGAGAGATGAGGATTGATGCACGCAGAAAGATGCTTCTCTCCGTCAGGCAGGAATATGAAAAGGCAAGAGATATTCTCTCCGCTCAGGTAAACAAGGAGACCGGCCTCACACATGAGTCAGGGTATTTGAACAAGCTCCTCAGCCAGGCTTCGGACAGCCGCTCAAGACTTCTCAAGGAGCTTGATGAAATCCAGGAGAAGACCAAGGCACTCTCAGCCGCATCTGAAAGAAAATCCGTTATCAGGGAGTCCTCCGTCGAGAGACTAAGTGAGACGGACGGCATAATCGAAGAGGAAAAGACAAAACAGGCTGAAACCGAGCAAATAAGAAAGAGGATTGAAGGAGAACTCAAGGCCGCGGAAACCGACCTCCAGATGAGAAAGGCAAGATTCGGAAGCCTCAGAACCATGGCTGAGAACTTTGACGGCCTCGGATCAGGGGTGAGGACCATCATGAAGGCCAGGGACTTCGCGCCGGCCGAGAAGGGAAATATCCTTGGTCTTGTCGCTGATTTCCTCCGGGTGGATGCCCGCTGCGAGCAGGCGGTTGAGGCGGCGCTGGGGGAGAAGCTCCAGTGGGTGATGGTCAAGTCCCAGGAAGACGGCAGACAGGCAATAGCCTACCTGAAAGAAAAGGGCAAGGGTAAGGGGAGCTTTGTCCCGGAGGCCGAAATCAAGGATATTGACTCCTGCGGCGATTCTTCATCAGGCCTCCCCCGCCTGAAGGATCTGATCGTGATCACAGACCACAAGGGGCCTCTTGAGGCCCTGATCGGTCCGGTCTTCCTGGCAGCAGATCTCGATCAGGCGATAACTGAGTGGCATAAAGAAGGCAGAAACTTCAGCTATGTAACTCCGGATGGAGACCTCCTGGATTCCCAGGGTATCATTACCGGCGGAAGGCTCTCTTCGTCCTCCTTCAGCATCCTTTCAAGACGACGCGAGATGGAATCGCTTCATGTGGAGATATCAGCGCTTGAAAAGAAAACGGACGGAATCAGGGGCTCTCTGGAGGAGATAAACGACAGACTTGAGCGGGGGAAAGAGGCTGTTGAAGAACTAACGGAGCAGCGCTGGAAGATCCAGGAGGAAATATCCGAGGCGGACAAGGTCCTTTTCCGTATAGGCCAGCAGTGGGACCAGCAGGAAAAACTTGCCTCCAGGATAAGAGAAGACCTCGCGAGGAAAGATAAAGAAGAAGGAAAGAGCAAAGAGGCCCTGGAGAGGGTAAAAGGCGCACTTCAGGAGGCGCAGGGTCTGCGCTTGAAACAGGAGTCCCTCCTGAAGGCAAAGGAGACGGAGCTTAAGGAGGCAGAAGGAGAATACGAACAGCTCCGCGAGGATCTGGCAAGGGTAAAATCTTCCCAGAGCGCTTTTAAGGAAGAGCAGAAGGGTCTTTTGAGGGAGTCGGAGAGGATTGATCGCTTTGTCGGCGAATCCATAAAACGCACCGAATCCCTCAATGAAGAGATAGAAAATTGCAAGGACAGATGCCTCAGATGCAGGAGGGAAAGCGAAGACCTGCGCAAACAGCTTGAGGGGGCCTTTGAAAAACTGCGTGATGCCGAAGACGACCTCAGGAAACGCGAATACGACAGACAGCTTACGCTGGACTCCATCAAGGAAAAGGAGGGCGATGCAGGCAGGATAAGATTCGAAATAGATGCCTTGCGGGAGGAGATAAACAAGATCCGAATGGCCCAGGCCGAAGTCCGGTTCAAGACGGAAGGCATCATAAAATCCGTTAAAGAAAACTGGGATCTCAAGATGGAAGAGATATACGCCGGATATCTTGTGGATGATTTCTCACAATCCGAAGTTGAGGCTGAAATCGCAGAGCGCAAGGAATTGAGAAACCGGCTCGGGGAAGTAAATCTTATGGCAATAAAGGAACACGCCGAACTGGAGGAACGCCATCAATTCATGGCGTCTCAGAAAGAAGACCTCATCAAGTCAATTGAATCCTTGAGGTTGGCCATTAGGAAGATCAATCAGACCTCCCTTGAGAAATTCACCACCACCTTTAAAGAGGTTGACATGAAGCTCAAAGAGGTGTTCCCTCTACTATTTAATGGAGGCACCGCCGGCCTTGTGCTCACGGATGAATCCGCGCCCCTTGAAAGTGGGGTACTTGTGCAGGTGCAGCTTCCGGGCAAGAGGGTAAGCCACATGGGTCTTTTGTCTGGCGGTGAGAAGGCCCTGGTCGCCATGTCGCTCCTTTTCGCGATTTACATGATCAGGCCTTCTCCATTCTGTCTTCTCGATGAGGTTGACGCGCCACTGGATGAGGCCAATGTTGACAGATTCAATAATCTGCTTAAGGAGATAAAGAGGTCTTCCCAGATAATCATGGTGACCCACAAGAGAAAGACCATGGAGATAACGGATCGCCTTTACGGCATAACCATGGAAAGAATTGGGATATCCAAGGTGGTAAGCGTTGACATGAAGGAGACTGCTTCTCCCCCAAAACTTCCCGCAATCAGCGCTAACTGAAACCCAGGCTAAAATGAACCCGCAACGACGAGGGATGAGGCGCAACGCAGTAGCTGCACTTTTTGCGAAGCAGTCTTGTTTGATGAACTCGGATGAAGCAGGAATTGGGACGGCAAAGAAAAAAGCTCCGGATACAAGGCGCACAAGTCCTGAGGAGTGAGGCGTAGTAATATCTACGCCGCAACGACGATGGATGCGGCGCAACGCAGTAGATGGACTTTTTGCGAAGCCGCCTTGTTTGATGAACTCGCATGAAGTCGGAATTGGGACGGCAAAGAAAAAAGATCCGGATACAAGGCGCACAAGTCCTGAGGAGTGAGGCGTAGTAATATCTACGCCGCAACGACGAGGGATGCAGTGCAACGCAGTAGATGGACTTTTTGCGAAGCCGCCAACTAAGACCCCATTCAGGAGAGAGATAGAAGCGATATATGTTCAAGTGGTTCAAGAAAAGATCAAACAATCAGGATTCAGAGCAGCAAGCACATAACCTGCCGCAGGAAGAAATAAAGCCCTCCGGACAGATTGAGCCTCAAGACACTCAATTGAAGGAAACGGATGCAGACACACGGCCTTTGGAGCCTGAGCCCGGTGATCCGGATGAGAAACCTGAGGCAAAGCCTGAGGATTCTTCTCCCGGCACTGAGAAAAAAGGCCTTTTTAAGAGGCTCAAAGATGGGCTTTCAAAGACAAGATCGGCCCTGGCCGGAAGACTTGACAGTCTCATCCTGGGTAAGAGGGAGATCACCGATGAGGTCCTTGACGAACTGGAGGAGATCCTGTTTACATCCGACATAGGAGTCGCCACCACAGAGCATCTTCTTGATACGGTCAGAAAGAAGGTAGCGAGGAAGGAACTCAAGGACGCTGGACTCCTTAAGGCCGCCATAAGACAGGAGATCATAGAATATCTAAATGTACCTCAAAGCAACGCGTCCGGGCCGAAACCGGGGGAACCCCTCGTCATAATGGTGATAGGCATAAACGGAGTCGGAAAGACGACAACCATAGGAAAGACCGCCCACAGGCTCAGAGGGGAAGGCAAATCCGTTATGCTCATAGCGGCCGATACGTTCAGGGCCGCGGCAGTGGAGCAGCTTTCGATATGGGGGGAACGCACGGGGGCCGAGGTCGTAAAGCAGGGAACAGGGGCCGACCCCTCGGCGGTTGTATTCGACGGTCTGAGCGCGGCCGTCGCGAGGAATGCGGATGTCGTGATTATTGATACCGCCGGGAGGCTCCATACCAAGGTCAATCTCATGGATGAACTCCAGAAGATCTGCCGCACAGCGGCAAAGAAGATCCCGGGGGCCCCTCATCAGGTATGGCTTGTGCTGGATGCCACTACCGGCCAGAACGCCTTGTCCCAGGCCGAGCTTTTCAACAAGGCCATCGGGCTTACCGGCATCATAATCACAAAGCTTGACGGAACTGCAAAGGGGGGTATCGTAATAGGTATATGCAGGCAGCTCAAGGTCCCTGTCATCTATATCGGGATCGGAGAGAAGATGGACGACCTGAGACCGTTCGACGCTCAGGAATTCGTGAAGGCGATACTTGAGTAAAATGAGAGCAACGACGAGGGACGCGGCGCAACGCAGTAGATGGACTTTTTGCGAAGCCGTCTTGTTTGAATTAAACCAAAAACTTATGGAGGAAGGAACCATGAAGATGAAAACAATAATAACCAGTATCTGCGCATTCGCCTTGATGATCTTTGCTGCCGGAGTATGCGGCGCGGCATCCCATACGGCCTTCGCCGACAAGGTGGAGGCCGCCTATCTTGCCAAGAAGCCCTACCCGCTGGTCACACAGGAGATCCAGAATCTGACGGTCGAACAGGCCTATGAGATACAGAAGGCCTTTGTGGGGATCAGGCAAAAAAAAGGGGATACCATAATCGGCTACAAGGCGGGCCTCACGGCTGCGCCGGCCCAGGCCATGTTCGGGGCCAAAGAGCCGGTCTGGGGGACCCTCTTCACCTCGACGCTGAGATGGCCGGGGACCCTGAGGCAGAAGGATTTCGCAAAGATGTTCATAGAAACGGAGATAGGTTTCCGCTTTGGAAGAGACATAACCAAACCCATTAAGGATATTGAAGAACTCAAGTCCGCCGTTGCCATAGTATTTCCCGCCATCGAGCTTCCCGATGTGGCCTACGCGGACATGAAATCCCTCAAGGCGACAGACCTGATAGCAACCAACGTGGCGGCCCGAAAGACCATTATCGGCAAGGCAGTACCATTCAGATCAAGAGACCTCAATGCCGTAAAGGTGAGACTCCTTCTCGACGGCAAGGAGGTCACCAGCGGGGAAGGCAAGAACGCGTTAGGAGACCAGTGGGAGGCCCTCAAGTGGACAGTTAATAACGTGCTTGCTATGGGAGGGGAGGTCAGGGAGGGTTATATCGTAATAAGCGGAGCCATCAGCAAGATGGTTCCGGCACAGCCCGGCAAGTACCGTGCTGATTACGGAGACTTCGGGGCCATAGAGTTCACCTATAAATAGGGTTCGTTTATGGCGCTCTACGACGCGACGATAAGTCTCAGAGCCGGCATGGTGACCTTTCCGGGTGACCCGCCCTTCACCATGAGCCCCATGTTTGAAAGGAAAAGGGGAGACTCATTTGACCTTTCCCTCCTGAGCATGGGCACGCACATCGGAACCCACGTTGACCCGCCCGCCCATTACCTGGACGGCGGGGCAACGGTTGATCAGATACCTCTTGAAACGCTCGTGGGGAGAGCCTTTGTCCTCGACATGAGGGGAAGGAGGGTTATTGACGCGGAGGCCCTCAGGAAAAGCCTGCCTCCGGATTGCATAAGAGTCCTTTTTAAGACCGACAATGGCCCCCTTCTCTTTCAAGGCAATTTTCGTGAGGACTATGTCTATTTGACAGAGGATGGCGCCAGGCTTCTCGTTGAAAGGGGCGTATGCATGGCAGGCACCGACTATCTATCCATCGAAAAATATAAGAATGAGGGCGCGCCGGTTCATAAGACCCTTCTCAAAGCGGGGGTCCTTGTGGTGGAAGGTCTTAACCTTATTGATATTCCATCCGGGCCTTATGAGGTCTTCTGTCTGCCTCTTTCTATCAAGGGAGCCGACGGAGCGCCGGCGAGAGTCCTCCTTCGGAATCACGACTAACCGCCATGCCCTGTTGGGGCACAACGAAGCATGAAAATGCAGCATGTCATTCCGGACTCGATCCGGAATCCAGGTCGTCATTCCGGCGAAGACCGGAACAAGGACTGGATAGCGGCCTACGCCGCTATGACTATCTATTTTCATATAAAGACCAAACATTTTGCTTGACACATATCGCATAATTATTTAATTGAGCTTAAGCGGACTTTGAGTTTCTTAATAACGTCTTTTAGACCTTAGTCAGGCTCTCTGCCCATGAAGAATAAAGGAAATATTATCCCCGGATCTGCGCTCAGCCGCGTCCGGGGATTTTTATTGAGAATGAGGCAGAAAGAATGAGGAGGGGGGTGATAGAGAGACCTTTCCGGCTGAACCGTCTTGGCTTTTATCAACAACAAACGTAACTGCTCAGGTTGTCAGGTTCACGGTTATTTGGCTTTCGTTCTTTATAGCTCTCTAACCTTGAACTCTGAACCTTGAACCCTTGAACATGAGTAGTTACCAACAAACAAAGGAGGTTGTCATGGCCAACGAACAGAAGAAGTCAGGAATGGATTTTCTGAAGAATTGGGGCGGGGGTCTAACCACCTGGACTGAAAAATGGATACCCGACGCCCTGGTGATAGTATGGATCCTCACCATCGTGACTTTAATTATGGCCCTCCTGTGGGGAAAAGTCAGTTTGGGAGGAGCGGTGGAGGCATGGGGAAAGGGCTTTTGGGTGCTGCTTTCGTTTGCCATGCAGATGTGCCTCATCATGATGACAGGCTACATCGTTGCTTGCTCCCCGCCTCTCAGATGGGTCTTAAACGGACTTTCAGGCTGGCCCAACAGGGAGAAACCCTGGCAGGCGATCATGGTCATGGCCCTTTTCTCCATGATTATTGCCTGGCTCAACTGGGGGCTGAGCCTCATAGGAAGCGCCATGCTCGCCCTGTACATAGCCAAGAACAACCCGAAGGTTGACTACAGACTGCTGGTGGCATCCGCCTACCTCGGCCTTGGCTGCACCTGGCACGCGGGGCTGTCGGCCTCGGCGCCTCTCCTTGTCAACACCCCGGATAACTTCTTGATAAAAGGCGGTTATCTTACAGAGACAATCAGCACCAGCGCGACCATTTTCTCCCCCTTCAACTGGATACTCCTGATCATCATCATCGTGGTTGTGACCGTCCTCATGTCCCTCATGCACCCTTCCGAGGATAAGACCTATAAGGTGAGTCCCGAACTGATGAGCAAGCTCAAACTCTATGAGGCGCCCCCAAGGCCTTCCACTTACGCGAGCTTTTCCGACTGGGCCAACTGGTGGTGGGGGTGGAACGTGCTCATCGCGGCAGCCGGATTCTGGTGGCTTGGATCAGCGGTCGCCAAGGTGGGGTTTGCCAAGGCTATAACCCTCGACAACATAAATCTCTTTTTTCTCATCCTGGGGATCCTTTTCCACTGGAGACCATGGAGTTTTCTTAAGGCCACAGAGGACGCTGGAAAGGCTGTCTGGGGAATCGTGATACAGTTTCCCTTTTACGCGGGCATATTCGGTCTTTTTAAGTTCACGGCCCTTGCAACGGTCTTTACCCAGGCCTTTGTCACCGTTTCGAGCGGAGGGAGCTTCCTTCTTATCACCTACTGGTACGCAGGGCTCCTCAATTACCTCATCCCATCAGGCGGATCAGAGTGGGCAGTGACGGCGCCCTATCTTCTTCCTGCTGCAAAGCAGCTTGGAATCGCCGCCAACAAGGTCGTACTTACATACGCGTGGGGAGACATGCTGACAGATATGATCCAGCCGTTCTGGGCCATTGCCATGCTTGCGGTCGCAAAACTCCAGTTCCGCGAGATCATGGGCTGGCTGCTGCTCGTCTTTTTTGTTTATTTTATCATCACTTCAGTAGCCTTTCTCATCTACCCGTTTGTTTAAGGAAAGGCTGCCTGCGATGCATTTGCGGCATCGCAGGCACCCTTTTCCTCATATTCTCGCTTCAAGGAGCCCCTTCATGTATCCATCCGCCTCGGCAATGGCAGCCTCTGTTAGAAAACGCGATCTTTCCCCGGTTGAAATTATACGCGAGACCATTCATAGGATAGAGGAACTGAATCCTCTCTTAAACGCCTTTTCACAGACATGCTTTGACAGGGCGATGGATGAGGCAAAGGCCATGGAAAGACGACTCGCGAGAGGGGAAGACCCCGGCCCCCTTGCGGGAGTTCCTCTGGGTGTAAAGGACCTTGAGGATGCCGAAGCTCTTATAACAAGCTTCGGTTGCACCGCCTTTAAGAATAACCTTGCCGGGCGGGACTCGATCCAGGTTGCAAGGCTTAAGAAGGCCGGGGCCATAGTGGTGGGAAAGACCAATGTCCCGGAATTCGGATTTACAGGCTTTACGAAAAACAGGCTATACGGAATGACACGAAACCCATGGAATCCTGAAAGAACTCCAGGCGGATCAAGCGGAGGAGCCGCCGCCGCAGTCGCATCAGGCATGGTTCCTCTCGCAACCGGGTCTGACGCGGGAGGCTCCATAAGGATACCGGCATGCTACTGCGGTTGTTTCGGCCTGAAGCCCTCATTCGGCCGAATCCCCCATGGGCCGCAGGAAATACTTTTCATGACCCGCACATGGACACTTGGCCCCATTACAAGAACCGTCGCCGACGCCGGGTTGTATCTTGACTGTACCTCGGGCTACCATCCCTCCGACCCTGACTCCATCCCTGCGCCTGAGGCTTCCTTCCTGGAGGCCCTAAAAAGACCAGCCGCCCCCCTGAGAATCGGCTTCAACCCGACCCTCGGCTATGCCAGGGTGCAGGCCGATGTCATGGATCTGGCCCATAAGGCGCTCAAGTTATTTGAAGACATGGGACATATTGTCGAGATACGCGAGGATATCTTCCCGGACGTGGGAGACGCCTGGTCCGATCTTATGGGCCTTGAAATCTACGGCCAACTCAAAGATCGCCTGGAGACAATCAGGCCTGAACTGGGGAGGACTCTTGCAGCATCCATTGATCACGCGAGAGGCCTGTCTGCGGAGACGCTTCTTCTTCATCAAAGGAGCAGAAGTGTGCTGCAAAAAAGGCTTGCCGATTTCTTCTCCTCTTTTGACCTGCTCCTTACCCCCTCCATGCCCACGGAGGCATTCGGGGCGAAAGGCCCTCCTCCGGCCGAGATAGAGGGCGCCCCTATTCCTCTTCTGGGGGCGGTTGCCTTCACCTATCCTTTCAACCTCACGGGCCACCCGGCGGCAACAGTCAGGACAGGGCTTACCTCCTCGGGGCTTCCGGCCGGTATCCAGATAATCGCTCCCCACTACAGAGACGATCTGGTGCTACGCCTGGCTGCTTCCTACGAAGAGGCCTCCCCCTGGGACGGCATCTGGCCCGTCCTGCCCGCTCAACACAGCTCCGTCGGCAGGCAGGAATCTCCTGTATAGGGCCTTGAGTTTATCCTTGTAATAGGCGACATTCTCGTCGGGATTTTCAGGATCGTAACTTGAAGCAATTTTACAGTTTTCATAAACGGTTACGTTCTTCTTCTCCCCTGTCACGTAAAAGGATATCTGATCTCCCGCCCTGTATTCCCTATCCGAACGAACGGCCAGCTCATAGAGGGCCGAAGGGTTTCGTTTTTTTGCCTTGACCTTTTCCAGATATCCCCTTGGAGATTCTCTGAGGGTCTCTCTCTTGGCAAGCCGGAAAATGGGTATCAGGTGTTTTTCAAGCCTGGCGGTATAGTCCCTGAATAGCCCATCCAGCCCTCGCGCGTCCTCTTTGAGGATCATCTTCAGCATTTCTGATAGAAACTCCCTGAGATATCTCTCCATGCCTTTTGAGCGAAGCGCGCTTCCTTTTACGATAAGCGTCTCCTTTTCATCCAGGAGGGCATAGTTTTTCTTTTTGTAGGAATACATCGCTGGAAAGATCCCGTCCGCCTGTACCTCTATACCGGAAGGGAGACTGAGGGAGAGGCGCTCAACCAGGGCCGCGACCTCTTTTTCATCCGAAACACCCGCCGGGGGGATAAAATAGATGCCGTCCGTGTCAATCTCAACCGGAGTCGCCCCTTCCTTCTTGAGCCACTCCACCATGAGGCGTATTATCTCCCTGCCGCGCCTGGTCACCTCGGAGGCGGCCTCAGGGTCTGAGAAATTGTGGATCTCGGTTCCCAGATAGCCGTAAAAGGAGTTTATTAGCACCTTGAATGTCTGCTGCAGGGACTGGTAATAGTCTCTCTCGTGTCTTTCATGAGCCTTCGCCGCCTTCTCCTTGGCCTCTATCCGAAACTCCTTGAGGGTCTTAAGAAGAGGCAGGAACACACCGAGGCTGTCCGCCTTCGGTTTGAGACCATAAGAGAGCATGATGGAAGGATAAAGGGATGCCACATCGCAGTGGGCGACATTTTTTATCAATCCCTCCAAGAAGATATCTGTATATCCACCCTCAAAGGCCCTGCCTCCGGAAGCTACGGGAACAGACGCCCTTTGTCTCAGATATTCCCTCAAAAAAAGGGCGTTGATCTTGGTAGCGTTCCCCCGAACAAAGATATTTTGAAAAGAAAAGGGAAATATCTTGCCCTGAAGGAAGAAGGAATAGCCAAGAAGTTCCGACAAGGCAAGGGTCTCCCGCGCGTCGTCAAGATTGTATTTTTTGAGCGATTCAGGATCATCCCTGTAGTACTTGTCCACATCACCTCCCTCGATATATACCCTGTCCTCCCGTGAAAGGCCGAAATGGCGGCTTGCGGCCTTAAGCCCGTAGCTTTCAAGCTCGCGCGCGGTCACATCGTAATATTGAAGAAGAAACATGGTATCAACCACATGTCTTCCGAATATATCCACCCTGGGATAATCAATGACTCGCTCTGCCACCGTAAAGCGGGAAGGCCTTATCCGAGGAGCGCTCCCGTCCCTTCCCCAGAAAAGACCCACCCCGTGCCCTCGCGCCCTCTTGATTATGTAGTCGAGATCGAAGTTAAAGATGTTATGCCCTTCAATAACGTCCGGATCAACCCTTGCAATCCTCTCTCCAAGGGCCTGAATCATGGCCTTCTCATCCATATCTCCGCCGAAGATGACCTCGCTGTAGCCCCGGTTGTCCATAAGGGCGATGGATATGATCCTGTCCTCCGGGCGATCCGGATTTGAAAAATCATATCCGGGAGCGCAGGCGGTCTCGATGTCGAGGGCGAGGCGATGGATATCGCTGTAGAGCATGCCCTTGAAAAGGGTCATGCCGGTCAGGAGCAGGAACTGCTGAACCGGATCATTTATATGGAGATACGGGGCCTTCGGAGAGGAAGCCGGCTCCCCTGAGGACTTTTGCAGATGGGTTTTGGCCTTAAGAAGATCCTGCCAGTCATCCATCAGCAGCAGCCATCTGTAAGGGTTATCCCCTCCCAGGGCCTCAAGCTTGAAACGCCTGTTAAATCCTTCGATCAAGGCCCTGTCTTCAAGGAGTATAAAACCTGAAAAATGCATGTCTCGCTGCTCAAGGCCGGCATCGCCTCGCAAAAAAAGCCTTATAACGGAAGATTCCGCCAGTTCAATCGCGACCAGGCCGACCATGGGATCAGCCCCGCACAGGACCGGATTTTGCTCAAAGGTTAATGCCTTGAGATTCATTTGAACTCCTTAATATGAGGAAAACGCGCACTAAGTGGGGGCCATCAGAGTCTGTATCGTCCTCGATCATATCCGCCTTATCAGAATGTCACCCCGCCGTGCGACTGACACATGCTGAACGAAGCCAGACTACACCGGATATCCCATACTCCAACTGGTTAGACTGACGGCATAATCACCGGTGAACGCAAGAATAAACATCAATAATACTTCGAGGATCTCATTGGAGGCGCCCAGCAGGTCCCCGGTTATTCCGCCATAATGTCTTAAGAAATACCGCTTCAAGAGGCATGTCATGATGAACCCTGTCACCAATACGCCCAGGCCGGCTGGACCGAATGGCGTGCAGCACGCAAGAGCCATGAAGAGCGACAAGAACCTGTGCCTATTTGAAGCGCCTTCAACAAAAGGAGCAGCCATGCCCTGAGTCTTTCCGGCATAGGGAAGTGTTGTAATAAGCTCCGTCATCATGGCCCTGGATACCGTCATGACCGGCACTAACACAAAGAATATCCCGCGATCCATAAATACATCAAAGGCCGCCCATCTCGCAAGGATATCAACGACCAGTGCGGCTGCACCGAAGGCGCCGGTATGTACATCCTTCATTATGGCAAGCCTTTTTTCCCTGTCAAAGATTCCGCCGACAGAATCAGCCCAGTCGGCAAGCCCGTCCAGATGGAGGCCCCTTGTGAGGACAATACCCAGAAAGACCATAAGCACCGCGATCCCGGCATGCCACGAGCTTCCGGGAGCCAGGTTCAATAGCGCGCTGACCCCCAGCATGATGGATGCCAGTAAAGCACCTGTCAGGGGGAACCAGGAAAGGGCCTTATGCAATTCAACAGGCCTTAATCCCGTGGGAATAATAGTCAGAGTATTAAACGCAGTCCTGAGACCCATAAACATGAAAAGCATTAAACCTCCTGTCCGGCAATCGTATCAGAAATTGAAGATGATCTCCCGAAGACCCATTTCAAAAGTCCCCGAGAGACCCCTGTCCCGTGGTCGGATGCCCCAGTCGTTATTCCGTATTCCATGCTCTGTCCGGTAAAAATCTGCAAATGTAAACAACGTCCCCCTATTTGGGGGTGATGCCGACATCGGCGAAGGTGGCCATCTCGTTAAAGATCCGCACGGCGCCCTCGATGATCCGCATGGAAAGGGCCGCGCCTGTCCCCTCTCCGAGCCTCATATCGAGGTCAAGTATCGGCCTTATCCCCTCCATCCGGCAAAATATCCCGTGGCCGGCCTCCTGTGAAAGATGTGAAAAGAAAAGATAATCCCTCACAGCAGGACAAAGGCGCATAGCAACTAAGGCCCCGGCGCCGGATATGAAGCCGTCAACAACCACCACCATCCGTCGGAAGGCGCCGCCGAGGCACAGGCCGGTTATGGCGGCAATTTCCAGTCCTCCAAGGCTTGATAGGGTCGAAAGGGGATCGGACAATCGCCCCTCATTGACCGCGAGGGCTTTTTTCACTATTTCTATCTTGTGTGAAAGGGCTTCTCCTTCCACTCCGGTGCCCCTTCCTGTTACATCTTCAGGGCGGGCCGGAAGAAGGGAGGCAAAAAGGGCGGCAGCCGGTGTTGTGTTTCCGATGCCCATCTCGCCGGTTGCGATCATGCCGGCCCCTGCTGAAAATGCCTTTTCAGCCATTTCAACTCCGACATCCATCGCCTTTTCAGTCTCCTCAAGGCTCATGGCCGGACCCTTTGCTATATTTGCCGCGGCCCTTCTCACATTTCTGCTGATCAGGCCTTGCGCTCCCCTGATTTCTTCCTTCATACCCACATCCACCACATTTACGCCGGAGTCTGCCCAGCGGCCGAGCACGTTTATGGCCGCCCCGCCTGCGAGGAAGTTTTTTACCATGAGGCCGGTCACCTCCTGTGGATATGCGCTTACCCCTTCCTCAACAACGTCGTGGTCGCCCGCGAACACAAAGATCTCTTTCCTCCCCGTATCAGGCCTGGGAAGACCCCTTATGGCCGCAACCCTGGCCGCGATCTCCTCAAGCCGCCCGAGGCTCCTCCTGGGCTTGGTGAGGTTGTCAAGTCTCTCCCATGCCTTGTTAAGGGTATCGTCCGACAACGGCTTTATCTCCCTACAAACATCCCTCCACATATCTTCCACCTCCGAAACATTATTTTTCATCTGCCGCGGCCTTGCTTCCAAAAAAACACCCATAGCCGACAGCATAAGGCCTCCCCCTGCCCCCCGGCCCCTGATCCCTGACCCCTGACCCCTGACCCCTGACCCTGCCCCCTGCCCCCTGCCCCCTGGATTCGTTAGGATATTCTCACGGCAAAAAGAAAGACCCCGCCCGGACATCCCTTGACAGGATTGTCCGGATGGGGTCTTGGCATATCCATTTGGCGGCCCGGCGGAAACCGATCACAGTCTGTCTTGACATATTCCATCAGAGATGAGCTGTCAAGCCTCCAGAGCGACCCGGACCCTTGGGCGCATAGTTGGTCACTGATAATCTAAATCCTGTTGCAAGAAGGCCGGAGATATCCTAATATGTCATTTACGTATCGTTTCCTTATCAGCCCGTTGAAAAACCGGCTATTGACAGGGTGAGGAAAAATGCCCAGATGCAAGGCCTGCGATATTCCGAGGAATGAGGCGTACTTAGAAGTACGCCGCAGTGACGAGGGATGAGCAAAACGCAGCAGATGGGCGTTTTTCAACAGCCTGTTATGCCGAAATGCCACACGGAGTCGCCTGAGGCCTTGCACTGTCCGCCTTGCGGCTCCATCCTGCCGGCCGGTTCCCGATGAATATCCGGCCATGGCTCTGGAAGGGAGGTGATAGATCGTTTTTCCGTAGAGGCGCGCTGACTTAAACCCTATCTACCTGAGAGGAGAAATAAAATGGCCGGAAGCGTTTATAAGATCATAGAACTTGTCGGAACAAGCGATGTGTCATGGGAAGAAGCCGCAAAGACCGCGGTTGAAACCGCATCTGAGAGCATTAAGGATCTGCGGGTCGCGGAGATCACAAAACTCGACGTTACAGTTGAAAATGGAAAGGTAATTTCTTATAGGGCACGACTGAACATCTCCTTCAAGTACCACAAGGGAGACTAGAGCGGCTGATAGACCCCCTGTCCGCTTTCCGTTAACCCTTTGCCGGCAAGCTATTATTTAACAGGAAGACATCATGAACCAGGAAAAAAGACAATTGACGGTCCTTGATCAGATAAAGGCCTCCCGCGAGGTGAGAAAGGCCATCACTGACGCCGCGAGCACCCTTTACGCCAGGAAGGGTTTCGCGTCAACCTCCATTCAGGAGATCGCGGAGGCCGCCGGTGTAGCCCTCCCTGTGACATACAATTATGTGAAGAGCAAATCTGAAATAATGCACCTCATAATGGAGGATGTCCTTGAGACATTCAGGGAGAGTCTCACAAGGGAAACCGAGGGAATCACCGACCCGGAAGAAAGGCTTGCCATCGCCTTTATCGTCTTTGCAAGGGTGGTGGACAGACACAAGGATCAGCTTTTGCTCCTTTATCAGAAATCCGGAGCCCTCGATAAATCTTCCAGGATTCGAATCATGCAGCTTGAAGTGGAGGTAAGCGAGGTCTTCGGAGAGATCATCCGGCAGGGTATCGGACAGGGGAGCTTCAGGCTTGTTGACGTTGACATGATGGCTTACAACATCATGCTGATGACCCACATGTGGGTGCTCAAAAACTGGCATTTCAAGAAAAGGATGGATCTTGAAAAGTACGCTAACCTCCAGCTAAAAAATGTAATGCACGCGCTTAAGAAAGACGAATCAGAAAATTACTGAAAGCGAGGCGGTTCCCTTAAGGCAACGGGAACCGAGACAAAATTACGGCGGCCGGGCCTCCGGAGCTGAGGATCACTCAGAAATGCCTTTCCTCAGGACAAGGATGCGTCTGGAAAAAGGCTTTTCCGGGATCTTGTATTGAAACACCGTCTCGATAAAGAGGCCGCTTTCATCAATAACTCTATGGGCGTCAAGGAGTTCCCTTTCTCCCTCCGCTCCCTGGAAACATAAGAGCGCCCCTCCCTCCTTCACCATAGGAGCGCTCCAGGTGATGGCCTGAGGCAGTTTGGCAACGGCCCTGGCAGTGACTATGTCATAGCCCCCAGGTAAAAGAGGGGGGGGAAGCTTCTCCACCCTCCCCCGGATGATCAAGCAGCCGCTAAGTCCGATAAGCCTTACGACCTCCTTTAGAAAGCTCGCCTTTTTTTGAACGGCCTCAATGAGATGTGTTTCAAGCGCGGGCCTCAAGATCTTAATAGGTATGGCCGGGAACCCGCCGCCTGATCCCACATCGAGATATCTTCCTTCAGAGGGGAAAAAAGGCGCGGCCGCGATAGAGTCCAGAAGGAGGTCTCTCACGACCTGATCCCTGCTGGAGAGCCCCGTGAGATTCATCTTCTTGTTCCATTCCCACAGCGTGTCCAGGTGTACCTCCAGGCGGCGGAGTTGCCCTCCATCCAACTCAAGACCGATCTCTGCGGCCCATGGGAGGACCATCTCGAACATTACGCCCCTCCTCGCCCTCTTCATTCATCATTCATCATTTTCTTATACAATCACCCGCCTCTTTATGATCGCCACCGCCTCCTCAGGATTATCCACCACCCGGAAGAGGTCAAAATCAGTGGCTGAAACGGTCTTCTGCTCAAGCATCGCGCTCTTCATCCAGTCAACCAGCCCCCCCCAGAAGGTGGAGTCAAAGAGTATCACGGGAAAAGACCTTATCCGCTTTGTCTGAATAAGGGTCATGGCCTCGAAAAGTTCATCAAGAGTCCCAAACCCGCCGGGCATGATGATATAGGCGACCGCGTATTTGATGAACATGACCTTCCTTATAAAGAAATACTTGAAGGCAATCTTGACATTGGCAAACTCATTGGCTTTTTGCTCGTTGGGAAGATGTATATGGAGACCTACGGATTTTCCTCCCGCCTCAGCGGCCCCCTTGTTGGCCGCCTCCATGATACCGGGACCTCCGCCTGAGATGACGTTGAAACCATTTTCAACCAGCAGCCTCGCAATCTTCACCGTCGTTCGGTAGGCACTGGTATTGGGCTTAAGACGGGCGGAGCCGAATATGGAAACCGCGGGATAGACCGTCGGCATCACATCAAAGCCTTCCACAAACTCGGCCATTATCTGGAAAAGTCTCCAGGTATCCTTTACATTTATGTCGTCAACAAGGTACTGTTTTTCTGTCATAGCGGCTGGGTCTCCCTCGGGCCTTTCAACGCTTATTGGACTATACGCGTTCTGGGGATTGTTATTGAGCTTTCTCCTTTGATGGGATACACTAACAGTCCATGCTCGATTCAGTCAAGCATCCAGGCTTCTATCACCCTTGGACGAAAGGCTGGTTTTTCCCGGATTGGAACTTAATCTCGTAACAAAGGATAACTTCTTCAGCTTCATACAGGCGGGCGGAAAACCCTGGCAGGCAAATTATCTTGCCATGTATTCAAGCCAGTGGCGCGGGGTCACAACCGATCCCGCCCTGATGATGATACCGGCCGATGACCATCTCGTTCACCGGGGAGACGGCGTCTTTGACGTGATGCGATGCATCAGGGGCCGTATCTACCAACTGGAGGGACACCTTGCCCGGCTTGAGCGTTCCGCGAAGGCTGTCTCCCTTGATCCCCCTGCGGAATATCCTCGGCTGACGGATATCATAAAGGAAGTGACCGTTCTCGGCGGAGCGAAAGACTGCCTCATAAGGGTGGTGCTTTCGAGGGGGCCTGGGAGTTTTGCCGTCAATCCCTTTGACTGCCCTGAAACACAGCTTTACATAAACACAGTGCGCTTTGAGGGATACCCTGAAGAGCTATACCGGATAGGCGTAACGGCCTGCACGTCATCCATCCCGATAAAAAAGGCCTTTTTCGCCACCATAAAATCCTGCGACTATCTCCCCAATGTGCTCATGAAAATAGAGGCAGGGAAGAAAGGATGCGGCTATCCGGTATCCCTTGATGAGGAGGGCTTCATAGCGGAAGGCGCAACCGAAAACATCGGAATTGTGACAGCGGATGGGATGATTTTGTTCCCGGATTTCCAGAGGACACTAGCGGGCACGACCGCCCAGAGGGTCTATTCCCTGGCCGAGGAGCTGGCCGGCACGGGTCTCATACGCGGGGTAGCCTTTGCCCGTATAATGCCGGATGAAGCCTGCATGGCAAAGGAAATGTTTCTAACAGGGACATCCATCAACATTCTGCCGATAGTGGCCTATGACGGAAAGACGATAGGGACAGGAAGGCCGGGAGATGTGATCAGACGCCTTTCAGAAATGCTTTTAAAAGACATGACCGAAAACCGGGAGCTTTTGACCGAGATCAATTGGAGCTGCTATGGTAAATGGTGATGCTGAAATAGGAGAAGTTCTTATGGACAGGGTCGCAAGGGTTTCAGAGATAATCGCTGGCTCGCCCATCAGCTTTGATGAAGCCATAAGGGTGGGTTTTGAGCGCGCCAACAAAACACTTCGCAATATCACCGGAATGCGGATTCTTGAGCAAAGGGTCGCCATTGAAGACGGAAAGATCCAGGAATACCGCGTCAGGATGGAGGTCATATTCGTCCTTGAGGCCTGATCCCGGCTATACTGTAAATGCAGCCCGAGCCGTCACCCTTGATAAACTCCCAAAAAGCCCTAATCTGGACGGCAAAGAAAAAAGCTCCAGATGCAAGGCGCAATTACCGAGGAGCGAGGCGTAGTTAGACCTACGCCGCAGCGACGAGGGATGCAGCGCAACGCAGTAGATGGACTTTTTGCAAAGCCGTCACCCTTGACCGTGACGCGCAAAAGATGTAAAAGGGTGCGGAAATGATTTCAATACATTGATCAAGGCCGACAAGGCCTTCCATAACCAAGACCACAAGAGGGTGTCAGCCATGACCATGCAAGGCACGAAAGGGAAGAAGGGGAAAGCTCAGCCGGCCGCTGTCCATAGGGACGCCGAAAAGGACTTCCTCGACAGCATCGGAAGCCATGTCCACGAAGAAGACCTTGAGGCCCACGTAGGTGAAAAGGTAAAGACAGTCCGGGAATCCAGAGCCCTGAGCCTCAAGGATATATCCCAGAGGACCGGTCTTGCCGTTTCTCTGCTGGAGAAGATTGAGCGAGGGGAGGTAAACCCGCCCCTTGGAACAGTAATCAAGCTTGCAAAGGCCCTTGACATGAAGATGGGCTACCTCATCTCCGGAGAAGAAGACAGGCCATACACCATCGTTCGAAGGGATGATCGGAAGGTCGTCTCAAGATATGACTCCAAGAAAGGAAAGTATTACGGCTATCAGTATGAATCCCTGGCCCCGCACAAGAAGAACCGGTTAATGGAGCCTTTTCTGGTAACTCTTGAGCCTTCAGCCACAAAGGAGGAGCGCTCAAGCCATGACGGTCAGGAGTTTATCTTCGTGCTCAACGGAGAAATGGAGGTGTGGCTTGAAAAGGAGATTCATGTCCTTGGGCCGGGTGACGCCATATATTATGACTCATCCATCTCTCATCTGGTCAAATGCCACGGCACCGAACCTACCAGGATACTAGCCGTCCTGAATGCCGGCCGGTAAACCCGCCTGATATGACGAGGCCCCCGCTTTGATAGCCTTTGACCTTCAGTGCTCCCAGGGGCACGTCTTTGAGGGATGGTTTGCAAGCAACGAATCCTTTGAAGACCAAAAACTAAGAAGCCTGGTAGAATGTCCCTATTGCAGCGACACGGCGGTTCAGAGGATGATCCCGGCAGTATCCGTAAAAAAATCCGTCCCGAGGGGGCCTGTCACGGAGAAAGGACCGGATTACAGGGAGCTTGCCCTCCAGGTGATCGAATACATCCGGAACAACTTTGAAGACGTGGGGGCCAGGTTCACCTCAGAGGCCCTCAAGATCCACTATGGCGCCTCCGAACAAAGAAACATAAGGGGCTCGGCTACCGAGGAAGAGGAAAAGATCCTGAGCGAGGAAGGCGTGCAGTTTTTCAAGCTTCCCGTTCCAAAGAAGGAAGAAACACCTCAGAACTGATTTTTTCAGTATATTCCTGCCTCACAACCGGCGGCGATGGTCTTTCCCAGCTCCTCACAGGCCAGAATGATCTCCCGTCCGACCTCTCCCCTTGAGATAACCGGCTCCAGGACCTTCTTGAATTGATAGCCCAGACATATCCGCTCGATCGCGGCAAGGGCGCCCGTACCGTCGTTTCCCGCGCTCACAAAGACCGCGCAGGGTTTTCTGAAGATCTCCTTTCTTCCTCTGGCGGCCTCATAGGTCCTGTCAAAGAGATCCTTTACAGCTCCCGCCATGTAGCCGAAGTATTCAGGGGAACCTATCAAAAGCCCAGAACAATTGAGGAGATCCTCAAGCGTTGTATCAAAGGCCTTCTTTACGACAACATCCACTCCTTCTATTGACCCGCCCCCCCTCGCGGCAGCCTCGGCCATGGCCTTTGTGCGTCCTGTCTGTGAATGATAAACTATAAGTATATTAAACACCTTCTAACTCCTCTTGGGGTCCCGAGCCCAACTTTGCACTTGATTTTCAATCTGATTTGCGCTAATCTGTCTTCAGTTTGTCTTGGTACGGCCTTGCTTAAGGTCTTTTGGTCCTGAACCCTTTTACGGACTTTTTGCACTATGGAGCAGGTGCTTCTTCTTAACATCACTTACGAGCCGCTTAAGGTAATAGACTGGAAAAAGGCCCTCACACTCCTGTTTCTGGGTAAGGTTGAGGTCCTTGAGGAATACCAGAAGGAGGTCCATGCCGTTACCTTCAGAGTCAGGCTCCCCGCGGTTGTGCGCCTCCTCAGGATGGTAAGGAAGCCGCATATTCAGCCCAGATTTTCAAGGCAGAACATCTACGTCAGGGACAACCACTGCTGCCAATACTGCGGGGCGAAGATGAGCCCGGAAGAGCTCACCTACGACCATGTGATTCCAAAATCCCGTGGCGGCAAGACCGAGTGGAGCAACATCGTTACCTGCTGCATGCCCTGCAACAGAAAAAAGGGAGGCGCCACTCCCCGGGAGGCGGGCATGAGGCTCTTGAGAAAGCCCGCGCGGCCCAGATGGGCCCCTGTCCTCAAGATCACAGTCGGCTACAGCGACGTCCCCCAGTCCTGGAGGGACTACCTCTACTGGAACGTGGAACTGGTGGACTGACCGCCGGCCCTATGCAAGGGCTGATGTGATCCTCTCCGCGACTGCCTTTATCCTTGCCATATCGCCTGCCTTCAGTTCCCAATTGCTCACTGGAAGAGGCGGCCCTCCTTCCAGCCTTGGTATGAGATGAAGGTGGTAGTGCATCACCACCTGATTGGCTCCCTTGCCGTTTAACTGAAGGCAGGCTACCCCTGTTACGTCCAGGGTCTTTTTTATCGCAAGGCCTATCTTTTTCCCCGCGATCTGAACCGCCGCCAGATCCTCATCCGTCATCTCCCAGAGGTTTTCCGCGTGCCTTTTCGGGATCACCAGGGTGTGGCCCTCCTGAATGGGGTTTATATCCTCAAAGGCAAACACCTTTTCATCCTCATAGACCTTGAAACTCGGTATCTCCCCTTTGATGATCCTACAGAAGATGCAGTCATCCATAATTGTATCCTGTCTCCTTTCTTTACACTTTTTCAAAAGCTCCGTCTCCCGGGTCCTGCTCTCGCCGCATGACAACCTCCCGGTATGCCCCTTGGATCCCCTATGCGCCCCTCATCATCCTCTCCAGGGCCTGCCTCTTTACTCCATCCGCCTCTTTGACCTTCCTTATTCCGAGGCCCTTCATCACATTATAGGTCCCGTCCTCAAAGAGTACCGGCACCTGGGTAGTATAATCGAGCACGTGACAGCACCCGGGCGCAAAATGGCTTCCTGGTCTTCTGCCCTCCTTGAAACGGGTCCGAAGGGCGTCAACCGCCTCCGGAGCAACCACCATGCCCACTTGCCCCGTGGAGGCCGAAACCAACTCCCCCGGCTCAAAAGCCCTTTTCCTGTCCATAGGTCATTCCTCCCCCAAGCACTTCCTGCGCGCAATGACGCCGCGTCAGGCCGCACCCAAAGATGCTCCATCGCTGATGCTCAACATGCAGCATTGCGATAATAGAATAAAACTGTCCATGAGTTAAAACCTTTTTTGTTCCTTAATCCCGTAGAGCTGATGTTGACAGTGTTTACAATATCATTTTCCACCCAACAGTTGTTATTCCCGTAAGTTAACCTCCTTGCTCACTCTGAGCATCCTCAGTATGTCGGAAACATTTACAAGGTCTTCGCCGAGAAGAGATTCCCTCAGGCTGCAAAGCTCTTCGTCTATAATAAGAATTATCTTTTGATATTATCATGTTGATTAGATTCTAGATATAGCAATACGGCGGATAGTAGCTGGAGGCACATATATTGCATATCAGAATATAAATTCGTTACTGGCGTGCATGATTTACCATTTCGGGGGACTATCGTGAAGATAATAAGATGGCTTTCTTGTTTGCTTGTTATAGGGCTTTGGATTCACCTTGCCATCGGAAGTGCTAACGCCATACCGATAGCGGATGTTACCGCAAGCTTGTCGGGCGGATACACTCTTACCCCTGATGACGCTGGAAGCGAGTTCGGCATCACCATCACATCCTTTGAAACCTATGTTTGGGGTGCAGTTGATGCTTCAGCGGATTATGAACTCGAATTTGAAGGCGCGAATGCCCCCGTAACAGTAACCATCAATGACTCAAGCGGATCTCTGATAGAAGCCCGATCCCCTGACACCAATTCACCCACATCTGTTTTTTCAAAATCTATCTCCCGACTAAACACAGCGGGTTATGTCACCGCATCCTCCGCTGCCGTATACACAGCCTACTTCACAGCAACTGGTTCAGGGACCTTGAATTTTTCATTACTGTTCAATGTTATCATGAGTCTCACATCATCCGGCAGCGACGAAGGGGCAATCGGGGATGCGGGATACGAAGTGGTGTTCAGTCTGTATGATGATTCGGATAATGGATACGAATCATATTCCACTTTTACCGGCAGCTACGATTCCATGGAAACCTACCCCCAATCTTTTTCTGAATCCCTCGCTTTGGCGGCCGGGGACAAAGGCAGCCTTGATTTCACCGTATGGACATACGGTTACACCTATAGTGTCCCCGAACCGCTTACGGTCTCACTTCTGGGTTTCGGCCTGGTCGGGCTTGCAATGTTTGGGAAGAGCAGGCGGCGAATTGCCTCCTAAATAGATGCTACCCTTAGCGGCAGCGGATAGGGATAAATCCTTCAACGCCCAGGCCTGCACTCCGGAGAAAGCCCTTCAACCACGTACCTAAGCTTATTCAGCTCCCTGTCGGGCATCTCAGAAAGCAATCTCCTCAGGCTCTTCAAGGCTGCCGGTATGTAGCCCTCAAAATATGTCTTTTTTCGAACTTTTGTGAGAAACCCGAAGGCGCCAAGTATCTGAAGATTTCTTTGTAAGGCAATATAAGGAAAGGAAATGCCCAGCCCGGATGCGAGAAGTGGGCTCTGTCTTTCAAGGCGGAGGCGGTAGGACTCATAGAGTCTACCCCTTGTGCCTTCGTCAAGCGCCGTGTAGGGATCATTCAAGATGGACGCTAGATCATAGCCAGCAGGCCCCATGCGGCCGCCCTGCCAGTCCACGATCCCTATCTTGCCTTCATTTATTACTATATTGCGCGACTGAAAGTCCCTGTGCATGAAGAGGCCGCGCCCGGCCCGGGAGGCCCTCTCCGCAAGGTAGTCAAAGGAAGTATCGAGGAATCCCAGATCCTCGTTCATGCCAAGATAGCCCTTCAGAAAGGCGCTCCTGAAATAGTCCGACTCATATCGCCTCATGACCTCCAGGTCATAGCCCCTTGTCTGGCAGCACCATTCCGTGTCAAATCCCCGTGCCCCATCCATCTGAAGTCTTAGCAGCACTTCCAGTACCGGCTCGTAAAGAGCGGAGGGTTCCGCGCCGGCCCTGATACGATCCTGGAGACTTTCAGTCCCCAGATCCTCCATCACAAACCAGCCCTTCACGAGATCCGCGCCGTATATCTCCGGAACCGGGATACCCCTTTCCCGAAGGTGGGTCCCGATCCTGAGGTAGGCCCTGTTTTCCCTCTCCGCCGCATCATCCACCGGAGGATTCTCCATGGCGACCCCCAGGGATTCTCTTTCAGGGACAAGCACCCGGAAAAACCTTCGCAGGGAGCCATCGGAGGCAATGGGCCTGAGGATGATCCTTTCCGCGCGACGGCCCTTTTCCTTAAGGCATCCGGCAATAAAGCCTTTTAGATCACTATCGGCCGGGAGGCCCTTGAAGCCTTCTTCCATCTTCGAAACCCCTCATAACGCGACCCCCCGCAAGGTCTTCTTTAACCACTCCATCCGAGCCGACAACACTATCGCAAACTTTCACCCCGGCCCCCACCCTTGCCCCGTCACAAATCACTGAACGGCTAACCAGAGCCCCCTCCCCCAGTTCCACTCCATCGCCAAGGACAGCCCAGTCAAGAAGCCTCGCCAAGGGATGAATCACGCAGCCCGAACCAAGAACGAATCTGTCCGCAGGAGGGCTTTCCAGGCATAACTCCTCATGCACCCGGAGGTAGCTCTCAATGGTTCCCACATCATGCCAGTTGTGCCCTCTGGAGACAAAAGCCCTTGGTGGTCTTCCCATCCTTATGAGATCGCGGTAGCAGTCAATGATATCGGAAAACACTCCTGGCCGGATAAAATCAAGCAGGGCCGGCTCGATCACGTGGATGCCTGTAAAGGCAAGCCTTCCTGGTGTGACATCGCGGCTTATGTCCGTGATCCATCCTTCCGCGTCCACTTGTATCTTGCTAAATCGGGGCCTGTCATGGATAATAAGGGTACTCAAGGCTCCGCCCGCCTTGTGCGCCTTTACTGCGGATCTGAGGTCAATATCCGTGAGGGTATCGGCATTTGCTACAATGAAGGGAGCGGCATCCCAAAAATCGGCGGTGTTTCTTATTCCCCCGCCTGTGCCGAGGATCTCCGGCTCAAAGCGTGTCTCGATCTTGACCCCGAATCGAGAGCCGTCGGCCAGATAGTCCACGAGCATCCCGGCGTGGTGGTGGGCATTCACTATTATCTCATCCACCCCGTGAGCCTTGAGATGCGCTATGACCCGGGCTATCATGGGCCGGTTCATGATAGGGATAAGGGCCTTGGGCCGCTTCTGCGTCAGCGGATGAAGCCTCGTGCCGAGGCCTGCTGCAAGTATCATGGCCTTCATTGTCTGTGCGGCGCCTTCCTGTCCCTGGTTTTTTGTTAAGTTCTACTGTCAGGGCACGCCGCTGTCAATTGCTTTAACGTAACCGTTCGCAGGGATCAGGGATCAGGGATCGGGGGCCAGGGATCAGGGGTCGGGGGTCGGGGGGGAAGGGAAAGCCATTGATGATAAAAAGCTATCGAGATTTAGAGGTTTGGCAAAAAGCAATGGATTTGGTGATAGAGTGCTATCGGATGACGACAAAGTTTCCCCAAAGCGAGATTTATGGGCTTTCCAGTCAGTTGCAACGTGCATCTGTATCTTTGCCGGCTAATATCGCTGAGGGGCATCAGCGGCAACATAGCAGGGAGTTTCTTCAACATCTATCGATAGCTTGTGGTTCTCTTGCGGAGGTTGAAACACATATTCAGATAGCGGGTAGGTTAGGCTATGTAGATGAAAGGCAAGTGGAAAAAATATTAGATAACACATCGGAAGTTGGCAGGATGTTGAATGGATTACGAAGATCTATCGAGAAGAAGACCAGACCCTGATCCCTGCCCCCTGATCTCTGACCCCTGGCCCCTGCCCCCTGATCCCCGTAAACACTTATGGAGAAAATAATGACTAACTCCACCCTTGAATTATCAGAGCTTCACTCCAGAATCGGACAGCTTTTCATGGCTGGGATGCCTGGGACCGCGATGGATGCTACCACTGAGTGCCTTATTTCAGAATACGGCCTTGGGGGCGTGATCCTTTTCAAGAGAAACATAGAAAGCCCTATTCAGCTTGCTAGGCTCTGCAACCGCCTCCAACAGACCGCCATGAAAAAAAGGGGTCTTCCGCTTTTCCTTGCGATTGATCAGGAGGGAGGAAGAGTCGCCCGACTCACCGAACCCTTCACGCGCTTTCCGGGCAATACCGCCATCGGAGCTTCTGCCGATCCCGTTAAAGAGGCCCGCGAGTTTGCCGAAAAGACCGCGCAGGAAATGCGGCTCGTAGGGCTGAACATGGATCTTGCGCCTGTTGTTGATGTGGCAAGAGACGAAGTTGAGGCCCACCTCGAAGGACGATTATTCTCAAGAGATCCCGAGATTGTGGCAAGGCTCGGCGCCGCTGTTGTAAAGGGGCTTCAGGATAACGGCGTAATGGCGGTTGCAAAACACTTCCCGGGCCTTGGGGCCGCGGGTCTTGATCCGCATCACAGGCTTCCTTCAATCACCATTGAGGCGGATGAACTTACAAGAGTTGACCTTGCTCCATTTTCGGCGGCAGCCGCGGCGGATGTGTCGGGCGTCATGACATCACACGCGGTATATCCTGCCCTTGATCCCGGTGTGCCTGCCACCTTGAGCCGCAAGATCATTACCGGCCTCCTGCGTGATGAACTGGGATATCAGGGTCTGGTGATAACAGATGACCTTGAGATGGGCGCCATCGCGGGAGGCAGAGGCATCGCAGAATCGGCAGTAGAAGCATTCATCGCGGGGGCGGATATCCTTCTTATCTGCAAGGATCAGAGCAGGGTTCTTGAGGCCATGCACGCCCTGCGGGATACTGTACTCAAAGACGAAAGGCTTATCCCGAGGATTAATCGTTCAATTGCAAGGATTGAGGGGGCCAAGGCAAGGCTTATGGAATCCAGTGTCTTTGCCTCTATTGAGGGGTTGACCGCGTATTTCGGAAAGGCTTGACGGTTTTTTGCTTCGGCGGGAAACTTATGCTAATTTACCGTGAAAATACAATCAGTAACCTAGGGGGCAGGGGGCAGGGGGCAGGGGGCAGTAAAAGAGGGCTGCCGTCTCATCTTTGGGAAAGGGAATTTTCATGCTCGGGGGTAACGGAATATTGCTGTCATGAACGTTTGGCCTAAGTAAATTAGATGTTGTTGGAGGATTTCGATAGTATCCAATGATAGATGCACTTGTTATAAGCGTTTATCTCGCCTTGATGCTGTTCATGGGCTGGAGGAGCAGAGGTCAGGACGCCCAGTCCTACTGGGTTGCAAAGAGGAGCTACGCCACTCCCCGGATCGCCATGAGCCTGGTTGCTACGGTCTTCGGAGCGTCCTCCACAATGGGGATAATCGGTCTTGGCTATCAGCGGGGCCTGACCGCCGCATGGTGGGCTTTGATAGGAGGCATTGCACTCGTTCCATGCGCCTTCTGGCTGGCAGCGCGGGTGAGGGAGCGAAATGCCCTTACCCTGCCCGACATCCTGAGGGAGGCTTACGGCGATAAGGTTGCGGTCATTGCCGGAGTCATGATCGCCGTTGCATGGTGCGGGGTTATTGCCGCTCAGATCGTGGCTGGAGGACGGCTCATTTCAGGGTTTTTCGGGCTGGATCTTGGTCTTGCAATAGCAGGCGTCACGGTAGTCTTTACGATCTACACCTTCTGGGGGGGACAGCTCTCGGTAATCAGGACGGATTTCTGGCAGCTCTTCCTGTTTTTGGGCGGTCTGCTTGTGGCCCTTGGCTTTCTCTGGGCCGGCGTCCCTTCTTTTCATACGGGAGCGGGAGGCCTTCCCGCAGGGCATATGGCCTTCCCAGTGACAGCGACCTTCGGATGGTATGAGGTCATTGTCTTTTATCCCCTGATCGTGGGACTGCCCTATCTTGTCGGCCCTGACATCTATTCACGTATCTTTTGCGCGAAAGACGGTCCCACCGCCAAAAAGGCAGTCCTGACAGCCGCTTTAACAATAGTGCCGATCGCCTTTCTCCTCGCATTCTTCGGGGTCATGGCCAGGGCGGCCCTGCCGGGAATCGCGCCCGAGGCGGCTCTGCCTCAGGCCATAGCCGTTTTTATCCCGGCCGGGCTGAAGGGGCTGATTCTTGCGGGATTTCTGGCCGCAATCATGTCCTCGGCTGATACCTGCCTCATCTCGGCCTCGACCATCATAAGCTTAAACGTTGTCAGGCCATTCAAGGATCTGGGAGAGCGGGGACACTACCGCGTTACCCGCGTTCTTGTGCTTATACTCGGCGCTATATCCTGGCTCATTGCAAGCCGCCAGGCGGGAATAATATCATCTCTTCTCCTTGCCTATTCGGTCTTCGTGGGAGGAGTTGTCTTCCCGACCCTCTGCGCCCTCTTTAAGGATCGAATCAGGGTGAGAGGCACCGCGGCCCTTTTATCGGTCATAGCGGGCGGGGGACTTGCCCTCCTGGGGAAACTGGAGGGCGGCATCATCGTGAAGACCCTCATTACGGAGCATGGCCAGGCTCTTCTCCAATCAGCCCTGGGCCCCCAGTATCTCGCCATCCTGCCCCTCATAGCATCCGTCATCATCCTTGGGGGACGTCCTTTACTTTTGCAGATTTACGGCCTGAGGGAGGAAAGACGCGCAAGGAAAGATGATAGACGACTATTGACTTAAGTAGGCCATTGAGCTATACTGTAAATCATGCAGTTTGAATGGGATGAAGAGAAAAGCGAGTCATGCTTCGAGGACAGAGGCTTCGATTTCGCTTATGTTCTTCGTGCATTCCTCGATCCTTACCGAGTCGTCAAGGAAGATAGACGCTGGAACTACGGCGAAGAACGCTTTCAGTTGCTGGGAAAAATTGAGGCCCGACTTTTTTTCGTTATCTTTACGGTACGTGGAGAATCTATTCGTATCATCTCAGCTAGAAAAGCAAATAGAAGGGAGGCACAACAATATGGAAATGAGGCGCGTGACGGTTAATGCTGCCGTGTCTTCGTCCATTCCACAGGGAAGGATAAATGAGCAACTTGTTGATTCTACATCCGAAATGGACATAAAACGTCATCAAAAAGAGGATGACAACCAAGCTATGAAAGATGCCGCCCTTTTCGCAAGACGAGTCAGGAAGAGGCTGGGGCTTACACAGGCTGAGTTTTCGAGGCGAATAGAAGTCCCTATAGACACCATAAGAAATTGGGAACAGGGAAAACGTCGTCCCACCGGACCTGCCAAAGCCCTGCTGAAACTCCTAAACAGTATGCCAATTGAGGGGACGTCCTTTACTTTTGCAGATTTACGGCCTGAGGGAAGAAAGACGCGCAATGCGGGACGATAAATCATGAGTCATGATTATGGAACGAGAGCGCAGCGTCTAAGGGGCGCTTCGGCCCTACCGCTTCCGGCAAAACGATTTCGGAAGGTAACATGAAAGAGGAGATTATGGTCAGTCCAAGCGAGCTTTTTGAACTGAAAGGGTACGCCCACAGGGACTTGTTTAGCAGGGTCACTTTCGTCTGGGAAGGCCTCTCGCGCCTCAAACATTACATCAAGGAACATCTCGTGCCTAATGCGGGGGCCCTGGCGGGAAAGATGCTCGCCGCGACCGTAGTTCTCTACGACGGCCGCATCCTTTATAAGGGCTTCTCCATTGAGCCGGGCGACGTAACCAAAGGCGGGCTCAGGGTGGTTCTGGACGGCGAGATACTTCAGGGGGCCTCCGTGATCTATGCCGGCGCGTCGGTATTCGGAGAGGACATCCAGATTGGGAAAGGAAGCGTGGTGGAGCCGGGCGCCCTAATAAAGGGGCCCACAATCATCGGCGATTTTACCGAAGTCCGGCAGGGCGCCTATGTGCGGGGCACATGCCTTGTAGGAGACCGATGCGTGGTAGGCCACACAACAGAGCTCAAAAGCGCCGCCATGCTTAACGGCGCCAAGGCGGGCCACTTCGCCTACATCGGGGACAGCATCCTAGGAAACGACGTCAACCTGGGCGCCGGGACAAAGCTTGCCAACCTCAAGATCATAAGCCAGGACATCACCATAAGGGTTGAGAGGGAAGTTCATCACACAGGACTCCGCAAGATGGGGGCGATCCTCGGGGATAATGCCGAGCTTGGATGCAACTCCGTCACCAACCCCGGCGTGATTCTGGGAAGGGGCTCCCGGGTGTATCCCTGCGTGAGCGTGCCGGCAGGATACTACCCCGCAAAAACCGTCATCTCCATGCGCCCAAAGGATGTGCTCTCTATAAGAGCTGCCAGGTAGTATCAGAGGTCATGCCGCTTTGCGGGAAAATTTTACAAATCAGCAAAGCGCCTGACCCTTTCCAACTTGGCCATATTTGGGGTATTTTATGCGCCTAAACGCCAATGGGTCGCAATATCAACCATAAAATCAGTTTATTATATAAATCAGCCAGTGAACTCCACATGCGTTGAGAGGAACCTGATGCCTTGTTAAGTGTCGGTTTACCTTACAATTCGAAAGGCACAGAAAACGGGTTGTCTTGAAAAAAAATACATATTATCTAATGGTTAAGCAAAGCTCATAGTTATGGCATCTTTATTGC
>JBGSUA010000195.1:0-12626 GCA_041753575.1 Desulfatiglandaceae bacterium | reverse complement strand
CGGCGTCATCACCTTCACCCTTTTCATCTTCGAAGAGGCGATCCAGATGGTCACCTTCGGCACCTGGCCAGCCCAGTACAGCAAAGACTGGGACCTGGTCATGGAAGGTTGCGACACCATCGAGTCCATCAACCGCAGCATGAAGATCGTCAACTACTCGGTGGGATGGCTCCAGCCCTTTGCCTTTTTCTCTTATAGGTCCTATGGCAGGGCCACGGATTATTACGTGGAGGCACTCAGGAAGAAGGTCTTCGTCAATTCTCCGGAATGTTTCCTGGGGAGAAAGGTGGAATTCGTCTTCGTTCCCACGAGGATCGAGCCGGTGGAAAGCGGGGTGAGACTGATCAACGGCAAGGTGTTCGTGCTTTCGGATTCGGTTCCCGAAACTGGGAAGGTTTTTGTATCGGGGACGGTCAAGAGACAAGGGGATTTCCTGGAGATCAAGGCGGATTCGATCAGAGCTGTACCGCAGTGAAATTTTCACTCGAAAGGAGGAATGACCATGAACCAGGTGAATATCATCGGTAGACTCGGAGGAGATGTCGAGCTCAGGCACACGCCGAGTGGGAAGGCGGTATCCAGGATGTCGGTGGCCGTCAACGAACGCTATGGGGAAAACGAGAGGGTTTACTGGTTTCCCGTGATCTGCTGGAACGGCCTGGCCGAGACCGTGAGCAACTACCTTCAAAAGGGAAGCCGGGTGGCCGTGACCGGCAGGATCACCACCCGGTCCTTCGAGACCGACAACGGGAACCGGACCATCACGGAGATCGTGGCAAACGGGGTGGATTTCCTGGATCCGAAACCCACGAATCAGGAGCCCAAGGAGGAGGCTCCGGCCTCGGACGATGAGATCCCGTTTTGAACCCACAAGCCTTCAGCGGTCAGCTTTCTGAATCCCCCTGGCCGCTGATCGCTGACCAAAGGAGGTGATGACCTTGGCTTACACACCGGAACTCTCGGTTTATCATTCAGGGACCTTGAGGAGGGTCGCATGGGCGCTCGGTAAACCCATGACAAAGGCCCTTCACACGGCTTTCGACAGCCTGGACCTGATCGTGGACCCCTTGACAAGGTATGCGAGAAATGCAGGGACAAGGCCCTCTGCGATCAGTGTTATTTCAATACACGGGAGAGAATGAATACGCAGCTCCCCATCGATCCTATAAAACACGACCCTGTGAGGATCTCCGACATGGCAGGTTTGACAACGGAGGTGGAGATGAAAGTCAATCAGGTAAGCGTGCTGGTTTCAAAAAAGATCGGGAAGAACTTCTGCTCCTGGAGCCTCAGCTACGGGGCCACGGCAGAGGTGCAAGAAGAGCATTTCACCGAGGCCATATCGCAGCTCGACACCCAGTTGAGGGAGCTGGTCTCGACGGCCCTGCCCACCCCGAACGGAAACGGTAACGGCCACGGGACTCAGCCTCAACTCCCGGCATAATCGAGTCAGGCCACACAAAGAGATGGAGGTGAGCACCCCATGATCACCCCGAACCTGCTCTCCATATCGACCGACATGGCCCACATACCGACGCGCGGCGCGATCCGTTTATATCCTTGTCCTCCAGGCACGGGAAAACAGACCCTGGTTTCGGAGGACACGGAAAGGATCATGCTGCGCCATCACAAGGGGGCCTTTGTGGAGTGCTTTTCCCTCCGTCTCAAGAAAAACATCGACTGGGATCTCTTCAAATGGTGGAAGGTGAACCGGGATCCCTCGCTAACGGATCAAATTACCCGTGACTTCCTCCCTTTCCTCCAGACTATCGGCGGACAAGTCATCAGGAACCATTATGACCTGACAACCACGGCTCCGCTATCGGCCAACCGGTGCCCGCAGCGGTATTGCGTCTATGACCTTGCAAAAGCCATTTCCAGGATGACCCGAATCCCCTTTGTCTCGGCCTTCTCCCAAAAAACAGACAAGCTGCACCATGGGAGGCATGCCAACCTCAACCAGTCAGAACCAGTGATACTAGATTCCTGGAATATCCGGAACAAATCCATCCTGTTAGTGGACGACTGTATCACCTCCGGCACCACCACCAGGCTCTGCTATGAGGCCCTGGTAGCCTTGGGGAATCACGTGGACGCATTGATTTGGGTTTACGCGCGAGGCTAACCTTTGCTTTGATTTTCCCCCGTCATTATGTTATAGATAAGTCAAGAGATTCAGAGAATCTATAGGGAGAAACGAAAATGTCCGGACAAGCCTTGAGGAGAGAAAGCACGAACTACCCCTTTATTGTCAAGAATCAGGACATATGTGCTGGGAGCCCTATCATCGAGGGGACAAGGACTCGTGTTATCGACATAGCGATCGAATATGAAATGCTTGGCCACTCGCCTGATGAAATCATCAGTTCACACCCCCATTTGAACCTGACCCAGGTCCACGATGCCCTTTCCTTCTATTACGAGAACAGGGACGAACTCGATCAGAAAGCTGAGCAGGACCAGGAGTTCATCGCCCTGCTGAAGAAGAAAATCCCATCAAAACTCTCTTAGGGCCATGGGCAAAATCAGGATCTACACGAACTAAAGCTTCGATGTCGCCATTGCGGAGGGCCTGAAAAGAAGGGGGGAGGATGCCTCCTCCGCCAGGGATACGGGCAACCCGGGCTTGACGGATGAAGAGCAACTGGCCTACGCCGGCAACGAAAAGGCTGCCATTTTCAGCCATGACTCTGATTTTCTTCGGATTGCGGCAAGATGGATGGAGGAAGGAAGAACTCATCACGGGATCATATACTGCCACCCGAAGAGCTACTCTATCGGCGAATGCCTTCGAAAACTGAGAGTTCTGACATACGTACTCACTGCCGAGAACATGATCAACCATATCGAGTTTCTATAAGTGTGGGCGATCATTCCCTGACAATATAAGCCTGACGCGTGACGGGAGGTTGTGCGGACAATAAAAATTGAACCGGAAAGCGACGCAAATCAGCGTGCAATCTCCTGCAGAACGTTTCGAATAGCAGCGGGAGAGGGTCCAAATCTGATGTTGCAGAATGCGGCGTATGGTTGCGTATAGGTTGCGGATCGATACGGGAAATGCGCAATTTCCAGCCATTCTAACTAAATAATATCAACTACTTAGGCTTATCTTCTTCCTTTGCAAAACCGTTATTCACCGGTTCGAGTCCGGTTGCCGCCTCCAAGTAAGAAGTAAAAGGTCTGTAAGTTAAATCAATAGCTTGCAGGCCTTTTTTCATTTCCATGAGATATAGCTGAGTTGCTTACCGATTCACTTGTGGACAGTTATGACAACAACACGCAAGATCTGTTTGCAAATCTGGCTGGTACTCTGGCCTTCTTTGCGGCGCTGGGTATGCGACTGAGATTGAAAGGGGTGTTGTCCCGCTTTCAGGGTGCCTGATCATGCCTTCTTATTATCCTTGCCGCGGCGGCCGGGAGGAACAGGCAGATCATAACTGCTGACCTCCACTCGTATAGGGTGGATGCGGGAACAGCCCCTCCGACTGTGATGTGGCCCACCGGAAAGTGAGATATTGGTCAAGGAATTGGCCCGTGCGTCGCTCACGACGGCGTTCTGGAAGCTTACCGGAGATACGCCGTTATTGAGGAGATCAGCCCCAAGATTCAGGATCTGTCCCTGGGGAATGGTGGAATAATCGTTCATGAGCATTGCGACACGTATCCTCCCTGGTTGGACCGAGTGCCGATTGGAGATCAGACTGGACGGCAGGTCAGGGAGCATCCCGGGGCGCCGACTTCTTCGCGATTCAAGAAAAGAGAGTGCCTGAAAATGCTCGCGTGTTTTGAGGAGAACATTGAACCCGCTTGCCGGTCAACAGCATTGGCTTTTTGAGGGATGGCCATGACGCAGACAACAAAGCAAGTCAAGGAACAGGCCAAGGCAATCAAGAAGGCCGTGGACATGGCGATTATCGTGGTGGATCTTCAAGGAGATTTTACCATAGCCAAGAAGGGGTCTCTCGCGGTGGAGGGAACCGATGACTCTTACGTCAAGTTGGTGGATGAGGCGACAACCAAACTGAGAGCCGCCAGGTTTCCGATATATGCAACGCAGGATTGGCATCCTGCTAATCATACTTCCTTCTACACGAATCACCCGGGGAAAAAGCCTTTTGACGTGATTAAACTTCAAGGAAAAGACCAGGTTCTGTGGCCGCCTCACTGTGTTCAGAACAGCACTGGGGCTGAGATTCTGCTTGACAGAAAACCCTTTAAAGCCACTGTCAAAAAGGGGATGGATTCTCGGTACGACAGCTACTCCGGTTTCCAGGATGACGGCGGCAAAAAAACTGAAATTGACAAGATCCTGAAAAAGGCCGGTATTGAGAAGGTGGTCATTTACGGGATTGCGACAGACTATTGCGTGAAAGCAACGGCTCTGGATGCGGCGGCTGCCGGGTATCAGGTCATCATGATAAGGAATTTAAGCAAGGGAGTATCTCCCGATACCTCATCCGAGGCGATTGACGAGATGAAGTCCAAGGGTGTTACGGTGATGGAGGATCTGGATATCGGGAAACTGAAAGGGATGTAGCCGTTAGGTCTCATGAGGACAGTGACCATTAGAGCAGGCCATCTTTTATAACCCGTCGCTGATTGGCATTGCCACTTCGCCGTTTAATCAATAGGTAAGAGGCGGTACGTACAATTCTTGGGTTGACTTCGCTCACCGAAAAATAGTAAGAACAACCGGCAGATGGACAGGTTGAAGGATTTGACGGTATTTAGATTTGCTTTATTAAGAATTATAAATTATGAGGGCTAGTTAACGTGTAAGTGTCGTGGCCCTCATCTCAAACGATATCATCGCCCTATCTTTAATCGGAGGGAGGCCGCATGAGCGATATGGAACGGGATGCGAAGATCACGCGTGTTACTAAGGAGACCGAGATAGGTCTTCGCCTCAATCTGGACGGCGACGGCAGATCGGATATATCAACAGGGCTTCCATTTATGGACCACATGCTCAGCCTTTTTTCAGCCCATGGATTCTTTAATCTTGAAATCGGCTGCAAGGGAGACATCAGCGTTGACTTTCACCATACGGTGGAGGACCTTGGCATTTGCCTTGGTTCAGCGATCAAGGATGCCCTGGGCCAGAGAAAGGGCATAATTCGTTACGGCGAGGCCACGATCCCTATGGATGAGGCCCTTGCGAGGGTGATTGTTGATCTTTCCAACAGGCCTTTTCTTGGTTACCGGGTAGATCTCGCAAGATCAATGGCCGGAACCTTCGACGTGGGACTTATGAAGGAGTTTTTCAGAGCGGTTGCCACCAACGGAGGTATTACCATGCATGCGGATCTGCTCTTCGGCGATGATCCTCATCACGCGTCAGAGGCCCTTTTCAAGGCGTTTGCCAGGGCCCTTGACAAGGCTTCCACAAGGGATCCCCGCATGGGAGAAAAGATTCCCTCCACCAAAGGAGTCATATGAAAAACGTCTCAATCTTGCTATTGGAGCGACTGTACGGCTTATCGTTTTTGCTTTCGGCTGTGATGTTATTTTCGGCAGGCTGCCAAGGTATGTCAGGAGGGGATATAGAAAGACGGACAGAACCTATCGTTCTTCCCGGCAGTATTGCTGTCGTGGGTTTCAACTCAGGCCTTACGTCAGGCGATGATCCTAAGACTGTCAGAAGTCCGCTTACGGGTTTTGTTTTTGATGCAGAGCCCGTTTCGAAAGAAGTTACTGATACTATGAGTGATATGCTTTTTGAACGTCTTGTTCCAATGGGCCGGTTTACTCTCTTTTCCCCCGGGCAAACGACAGGAGTTCTTTCAGGGATTCTGCAATCCGCCGCCGGCATGTCCATGAGTCAGGAAAAGCTCTATATTGAAATAGGTAAAAGACTTGAGGCCGAAGCCGTGCTGACCGGCCTGGTCTTTAGATGGCAGGAGAGAGAGGGTAAGGAATACGGTGTAAACCGTGCCGCTTCAGTTGCCTTTGATCTTCAGCTCATATCAACGGCGGATGGGTCGGTTATCTGGCGGGATAAGTTCGACAAGACCCAGAGATCGCTGAGCGAAGACCTGCTTGATATAGGTACCTTTTTGAAGGCAAGGGGCAGATGGATGAGCGCCCAAGAGCTTGCCGCAACAGGCCTTGACAGACTACTGAAGGGGCTGAGCGGTAAGACCGGGGATGAGGACTCTCCTGCAGGTGAGATGGACAAAAACCTATGATGCTGATACCTGCTATTGATCTTAAGGAGGGCCGATGTGTCAGGCTCAGGCAGGGCCGCATGGATGACGAGACCATCTTTTCTAATGAACCGGAGGCCATGGCCGAGAGGTGGCATAGGGAGGGCGCGCAAAGGCTTCATGTGGTTGACCTTGACGGTGCCATAAAGGGATCCCCTTTTAACAGCAAGGCGATAAAAAAGATAGTTGACGCTGTTCCAATTCCCGTAGAACTCGGAGGCGGGGTGAGAGATGTGTCCGTCTTGAAGGCCTACTTTGACCTGGGGGTAGCCTTTGGGATTATCGGCACAGCAGCATACAAAGACCCTTCTTTTGTAGAAAAGGCAATTTCACTTTTTCCGGATAAGATAATACTTGGAGTTGACGCGCGATCCGGACGGATCTCTGTTGAGGGATGGACGGAGGATGTTGCCCTTTCTCCAGTTGAGCTGGTCGAAA
This sequence comes from Desulfatiglandaceae bacterium, assembly GCA_041753575.1. Lineage (GTDB taxonomy): Bacteria > Desulfobacterota > DSM-4660 > Desulfatiglandales > Desulfatiglandaceae > CG2-30-51-40. The sequence continues at coordinate 5,979 of JBGSUA010000195.1, read as the reverse complement.
GATTCTCAGGCCTTCCGATTGCCGCTGTTGTCTATACGGATATCTCGCGTGACGGGATGAGAAGCGGGCCAAACATAGAGGCTACTGCCGCTTTTGCGGAGAATGTGCGCCTTCCGGTAATAGCATCAGGCGGTATATCAAATCTGGAAGATGTCCTTGCCCTCGCGGATCATTCAAAGTCTGGTATTATTGGCGCCATAACAGGGCGCGCCCTATATGACGGATCTCTTGATTTTGCGTCTGCTGTGGAGGCATTGAGAGGTAGAGCGCTAGGATCAGCGCATGGCCGGTGACTGAATAAAAAAATATTGACAGGAGGTAGATTATAGTTTTATTATAAAAGTTTGTTTTTGATGGTTAGAGCCCACCCAATCCTTTTAGGTGCAAAGGGTTTAGGAAATGATGCCGTTAAAAATTTATAAATTGTCCCCCAATGTGGCAGAGCACGCGGGATATAATCCCGCCTGTAGTATCCACCTTCTTAATAAATCAAGATTCGAATATTTTTGCCGCTTTTTCAGTTACTTGATGACTCATCCCATATCCTCTTGACGGTTAAAAAGAGATATTCCGGGCTCCGGTCAAGGCGGTTTCTTGCCGTCCGGTTGACTGAAGGATTATTTCCAATCGCTTGATTTCGGAGCGGAAATTAATATTTTCTTTCTAATGGTCTGAAGACATGCTTTCTTAGGTTCGTATCCATGGCATCCTTTCAGGAAACAAAGGAGGAGATACAGAGACGGGCGGATCTGTTTGATCTTGTTGGTAAATTTGTTAAATTAAAAAAAAGTGGCAGAAATTATCTCGGGTTATGCCCTTTTCACAGCGAGAAGACTCCGTCTTTTACGGTAAGCGCTGAGAGACAGTTCTTTCACTGTTTCGGCTGCAAAAAGGGAGGAAACGTATTTGATTTCTATATGGAATATCACGGAGTTTCCTTCCAGGAGGCGTTCAGGGAGCTAGCGAGACAATACGGCGTTGACCTCCCTGATCGCCCCTTTTCGCAGGCCGACAGAAAAAAAAGCGATCTGAGGGCCAAGCTCTTGTCTGTGACCGAGACTGCGTCGGCTTATTTTTCATCAAACTTGAAAAATAATCTGGAAGGAGTGGAGGCAAGGGCTTATCTGAAGAGAAGGGGCCTTCGTCCTGATACGATAGCTGAATTCAGACTGGGATATGCTGTTAACAGGTGGGACGGGCTTCTCTCCCATTTTAGAGATAGGGGTATGGATCTCTCCCTGGCTGAGCAGGCCGGGCTCCTGATATCCAAGACTAACGGCTATTATGACAGGTTCAGGGGGAGGGTGATTTTTCCCATCCTTGATCTTACGGGGCAGGTAGTGGGTTTTGGCGGGAGGTGCCTGGATGACAGCCTTCCCAAGTATCTGAACTCTCCAGAAACACAGTTGTTTCACAAGGGAGATCTGCTCTATGGACTGCATGAATCAGTGACTGCTGTGCGCGAGACTGGAAGGGTGATTATTGTGGAGGGTTACATGGATTGTCTTGCCCTTCGCAGCCACGGATTCAGGGAAGTTGTGGCGGTACTCGGCACGGCTCTTACATCCGGGCATGTGAGACGCATCAAGGGTTTAGCGTCGGAGGCCTATGTTGTCTTCGACTCTGATGATGCGGGAAGGGCAGCGGCAGTAAAGAGTCTGCCCCTTTTCTTAAATGAAGGAATGACGGCAAGGGCGATAGCCCTGCCTGATGGAGAGGACCCGGACAGCTTTATGAAGGCCGGGGGGCGGCCGCAGTTCATGAAGTTAATTGAGAACGCCCCTGCGCTTTTCGATTTCATCCTCGATCTTAAGAGCCAAAAGATATCCGGGCTTCCCGAGGAAAAGGCCTTACTATTGAATGAAATTGCTCTCATGTTGAGGAGCGTTTCGGATGATACGATATGCGCCCTTTACGTGAGACGGATCGCCCAGCGACTTGATATACCTGAAACACTTATATGGAGGAAGCTGAGAGAGAAGGAGCCCTATTCAGGGCCGGCGGATAATGACCAATCAAAAGAGTCGTCTCCGTGGATTCTTTCAGCCAAGGACTATGGTACTGATATTGAGATACTCAATCTAATGGTTCATCACCCGGAGGCGTTCCTGGAATTACGGGGATGCAAGTGGGGACTTCTTACGTCGGCTCCGGTGACAGTAGAGTTGATTGAGGCCTTTTTTCGATCTTATGAAACACAGGGAAGGGTTGTGCCGGAGGAGCTTGGCGAGTACCTGAGCACGGATGAGGCCCGCAGGAGGCTCAGAGAGATACTGCTTGATCCCTGCATTTATAAGGAGGAAGGAATAGAACAGGCCGTTTCGGATTTTAGGGAACGACACAGACAGGCGGAAATAAAAGAGCTTATCAGACAGGCTAAGGGAAAGGGAGACCTTTCCGAACTCAACGCGCTCCTTAAACTTAAGGGGTGCGCTCACAAGAAATAGATTTCGGAGGTCCAGGAGGTAAAGGCATGGTCAAGAGACCCGACGTGGGGAACCTCAAGAAGCTTATAAACATAGGTAAAGACAAAGGTTACATCACATACGAAGAGCTCAATGACGACCTTCCGGATGATTTTGCCTCATCGGAAGGGGAACTTGACGACCTTTTAATGATGTTTGAAGAACTGGACATCATGGTCGTTGACGAGGCGGCAAAGGAGGACGCTGAAAAGGCAAAGAGCCTCAAGAAAGATGATGATGCTCTTGAGGACAGGGAGGACTTTGCCGTTGATGCGAGCGAGGGATCATACCGGGCCACCGATCCGGTGAAGATGTATCTCAAAGAGATGGGGTGCGTCTCTCTGCTCACACGGGAAGGCGAAGTAAAGATAGCCAAGAGGATAGAGGCGGGCGAAAAGGATGCGTTAGCTTCATTGCTTAACTGCTCCCTCGGAATCGAGCATGTCCTTGAACTCGGGAACGAGCTCAGGGAGGGAAGAATGAGGCTGAAGGATATCATAAATGACATTGACGAAGAAGATAATCCCGTTGCCGTAGCTGAGAAGAAGGACGCCCTGCTTAAGGTAATAGATCAGATACAGGCTTTCTATAATGAATTCTGCCTCAAGAGGAAAGAGTCTGCAGACGGTATTATGACGGAGGAAAAGAAAAAAACTTTGGCCGTTGAGATGCGGGGTGATCAAGCCAAGATAATGGACCTGGTTAATTCTATTAAGCTTGAAAAGAGCCAGCTAGACGTGATGCTTAAGAAGCTTCGATCCCTCATATCAGATGCCGAAGAGGCCGAAAGACAGCTTACCGAGTGTATGCTTCAGGCCGGGGGAAAGCCTATCTCCTATCTACGGAAGTGCTTTTCCCGCATACCTGAGACCTGCTCTGAAGAGGAGATCATCCAGCCCCTCGGGATACGCAAGTGCGAACTTATCGAACTCAGAAACAAGGTTGAGCGTGCAATAATAATGATAGAGGCTGCGAGGCAGCGCACCAGCAAGTCCCCCCGGCAGCTTCAGGCAAAGCTCAAGAAGGTGGAGGATGCCCTGTTAAAGGCCAAAAGGGCCAAGAGTGAGCTTATCGAGGCAAACCTCAGGCTGGTTGTAAGTATAGCCAAGAAATATACGAACAGGGGGCTACAGTTCCTAGACCTTATTCAGGAAGGCAACATCGGCCTTATGAAGGCCGTTGATAAGTTTGAATATCAAAGGGGATATAAATTCAGCACCTATGCCACATGGTGGATAAGACAGGCCATCACAAGGGCGATAGCAGACCAGGCAAGGACTATCCGGATACCCGTGCACATGATAGAGACGATCAATAAGCTCATCCGGACATCACGTTATTTGGTGCAAGAGCACGGCAGGGAGCCGACTCCTGAAGAGATTGCGGAAAAGATGGAGTTCCCGCTTGAAAAGATCAGAAAGGTTCTGAAGATCGCTAAGGAACCTATCTCCCTTGAAACACCCATCGGAGAAGAAGAGGACAGCCATCTGGGAGATTTCATCGAAGATAAGCGGATTATCTCCCCAGGGGATGCGGTGATTAACTATAGCCTCGCCGAGCAGACCCGAAAGGTTCTTAATACCCTCACGCCCAGAGAAGAGAAAGTCCTCAGGATGCGGTTTGGCATAGGTGAAAAGGCGGATCATACCCTTGAGGAGGTCGGCAAGGACTTCAGTGTTACAAGGGAACGAATAAGACAGATAGAGGCGAAGGCCCTCAGGAAACTGCGGCATCCAAGCAGAAGCAAGCAATTAAGGAGCTTTGCCGAGTTCTAACGAACCCCTTATGTTTTCCCTTGACAAATTGGGTTTTTGTGGCATGTTGACAAGATTGATTCAGGAGGGGCCCATAGCTCAGCTGGAAGAGCCACCGGCTCATAACCGGTCGGTCCCTGGTTCGAATCCAGGTGGGCCCACCAGCTACTTGGCCTTTTTGGGGCCGATAAGAACATTGTGAAAAGAAACAATTATATAGGCTTCAGGCAAGATACCGCTCGAGAGGGCGCACCGATAACGGATGCGCCCTCTGCGTTTTTTTTGCCTGCTTTCGATGGAGATGGCCGCAAGAGTTAAAGACATTTGCTCTCTGCTGGAGGAAACGGCCCCAAGGCGGCTCGCTGAGAAGTGGGACAACGTCGGATTGCAGGTCGGAAGCCTCGGCGGAGAGATTAAAAAGATCATGTTTTCACTGGATCCCTGCATCGAGGCCGTTAATTTTGCCTGTAGCTCGGGTGCCCAGCTTCTTGTCACACATCACCCCCTCATTTTTTCTCCTCTAATAAGCGTTCATACGGATTCTTTCCCGGGCGGGGTCGTCGCGCTCGCACTTGAAAAGAAGATATCTTTGTTTTCGTCACATACCAATCTTGATCGCGCAAAGAGTGGGATAAACGACGCGCTGGCGGAGATTCTGGAACTGGAGGATGCTGAGGTTCTGGAAGACTTTGAGGGAGGCGAAGGCGAGGGACTGGGAAGGATAGGCGGCCTCAAGGAGAGCCTTAGCCTCTCTGCCTTTGCTGAACGAGTGGCCCAGCGGCTTTCCGCTGAGTCGCTCAGGATAGTAGGATCAGAAGAGACTTGCGTCAAGAGGGTAGCGGTCGTTGGCGGATCGGGAGCAGGCTTTGCATTAAGAGCCCGCGCTATGGGAGCTGATGTGCTTGTGACCGGGGATGTTGGCTACCATCATGCCCTTGAGGCATCGAGAGAAGGTCTTTGCGTAATTGATGCCGGGCATTTCTATACGGAGAAGGCCGCTTTCAGGATGCTTGCTCAGCGTTTCCAGATAACGGTCAACTCAAAAGGATGGGAGATAGAGGTAGGCTTTTACGATGGTCAGAGATCTCCCTTGTTCAATCTTTCTACTGGAGGAGAAAAGCGCTCAGGCTAACAGTGCTGTTTTCCTTATGTATAAGGGCTACTGCCCAGGGGAGGATGAGTGTGTCAGAAAACGATTTTATCAGTGTGATAAGCTATCTCATAGAGCTTCAGGAATGCGACTCAGCAACCAGGGCTCTGGAGAAAAGGATGGAAAGTGGACCGCTGAAGCTTAAGGGCCTCGAGGAGGAACTCAAAGGTGTCGAGCATGAACTGGACGAGGAACTCGGCGAAATAGATGCGTATCAGAAGGAAAAAAGGCTTTTAGAGCAGGAAATATCCGATCTGGATAGGCAAGTCGAAAAAAGTAACGAGAAATTAAGCCAAATAAAATCTAATAAAGAATACAAAGCGGCTTTAAAGGAAATTGATGACATTAAGTTGAGCAAGGGCGAGATCGAAGAGAAGCTGCTTGTACTGATGGAAAAACTTGAGCAGATTACGCCTAAAAAAAACCTCAATGATTCCAGGAAAAACGAACTGAGGGCCTCCTTTGAGAAGGAACGTAAGGAGGTAATGCTTGATCTCGAAAGGATAAAAGCGGAGCTTGCCGAGCTTGCAGGAAAGAGGGTGCAATTTACCGCTGTTATTGAAAAAGACATCCTCGGTCATTATAATTTGTTATTGTCCAGAAAGGGAGG
>JBGSUA010000194.1:0-24154 GCA_041753575.1 Desulfatiglandaceae bacterium | reverse complement strand
CTCAAATTCTCTTCTTTTAGCAATAAGACAAATTTCAATATTTCTAGGACAATTAAAGGCGCCAATCCTTCGGTAGGCTCATCAAACAGGATGAGTTCCGGATTACCCATCATTGTTCTTGCGATCGTAAGCATTTGCTGCTCACCTCCGCTTAGGGTTCCGGCTGGTTTGTTGGCTCGCAATTTAAGGACATTGAAAATATTGAAAAACTCCTCAACTTTCCATTGCTTGGAGGAATATCCTTTTGGTCGTTTTTGACAGGCAATCTCCATGTTTTCTCTTACGGTTAGGCGCCGAAAGACTCTTCTGTCTTCGGGGACATAGCCAATTCCGAGCTTAGATATTCTGTATGCAGGCAATCCCGCTATATTGTTGTCCTTAAAGATGATTTTACCATCACGGGTCTTGGCCAAACCCATGATAGATTTCAGGGCAGTTGTTCGGCCTCCTCCGTTACGACCCAGCAAAGCTACCGTTTCCCTCGAATTAACCTTCATAGAAAAGTCGAAGAGAATATGGCTCAAGCCGTAAAAGGTGTTAATTCTTATCACAGAAAGCATAGTAGTCAGTTCCATCTCCTAGGTAAGCCTTCAAGACCATAGGATTCTGGGATATTTCCTCCGGAGTACCCTCTGCCAGAAGTTCACCATAATTGAGAACCCTTATCTTTTCTGAAATGGCGAAGACCATATCCATGTCATGCTCTATAAGGATTAGGGTGATGTTCTTTGCTTTACAGACCTTCTTGATAAAATCAATTATCCGCTTCCTCTCGTCTGGTGTCATTCCTGCTGTAGGTTCATCGAGAAAAAGGATCTCTGGTTCTAAAGCTAGAGCAAGCGCAATATCAAGCAGCTTCATATCCCCATGGTCTAATTCGGCAGCAATATGATCCTTCTTGTCCAGTATGCCAATATTTTCAAGAATGATTAAAACCTTCTCATTGAGTCTCCCAAGGGTCTTGGAATTTCTATAGAAATTCATGCTCATCCCAAAATGGGAAATAACCGGTATCCGGATATTTTCAAAAACCGTTAATTCAGGGAAGACGTTTACTATCTGAAATGCCCTCCCAATCCCCATCTTCACTCTTTTATCTCGGCTAAGTCGCTCGATCCTCTTTCCCTTATAAATAATCTGCCCTGAAGTGCATCTGAAATGGCCGGTACACAAATTAAAAAGAGTAGTCTTTCCGGCCCCATTCGGTCCAATAATGGAACTTACCTCTCCCTGATTGACCGTAAAGCTGAGATTTCTTATAACCGCCATCTCTCCAAAATTCTTGCATAGGTTTCTTACCTCTAGGATGCTCATATATTAAGATCCCTAGTAATCCTATGGCGTCCTGAATTTAATGGATCGCAAAAAGCTACGCGGCTATAGCCCACTGGTTTCTCCTCCCTCACTATACCAATCAACCTGGAAATTTCTGATATCCTCTCGGAAGCTACGATCATGAATCCAGGAGGACCAATATCCCAGAGCTATGGACAGCTCCTTGACAGGTCCTCAAAACAATCGGCACGTCGAAAATAAGTCATAATAGAAATGATTCCCTGATATTATAATTTTTTAATTTCAACGACTTTTCACAAAACCATAAAATCGTGATTTCAAGAACCCTCCCCAACTATGATACCAACGACTTCGAACAATGATTTCCGTCAATCCCTTCTTGAGTAATACCGTGAAGCAAACGATCGCACCTCCAACAACCAACCCCCAAAACTGAGTGTACGCCGAGAGGTAGGACGTCAGTAAGAAAAGAAACATTGCCCCGATGACTGGCCCTAAAAAGGTGCTCGCTCCTCCAATTAGAATCATGAAGATTGGCTCGGCGGAGGTTGTCCAAAAGATAAAATCTGGATAAGCCCCGCTAATGTAAAGGGCCATCAAGGCCCCTGAAACTCCAGCGAAACTCCCAGATACTATGAAAGCAGTTATTTGGAAGCCCCGCACATTGATTCCTACATAACTAGTTCGTTCGGAGTTTTCCTTAATTGCTTTTAAGATACATCCGAAAGGAGAATTAAGGAGTACATTGATACATAAAAGACAAAGTATAACTGTAAAAACTGTAAAAATATAAAAGCCGCTCACAGTTCGAATATCCCAAGAAAAGAAAAAGAGTTCTATTGGAGGTTTTGGAATTCCACCAATCAGGCCTTGATAACCCCCGGTGAGTGATTCCAGCTTCGTCACTATAGCGTAAACTACCTGACTAAATGCTAGGGTTAACATTGCGAAATAAATAGCTGTCAGTCGGGTGCAGAAAAATCCTATAATAGCAGCTGCGAGGCCAGAAAATACTAGGGCTATCGCCATGGCAGTAGGAATTGAGAGAGAGGTTGATTTAAGGATTATTCCAACAGTATATGCTCCTATTCCATAGAAAGCCGAATGCCCGAAGGACACCATCCCAGTATAACCAACCAGGATGTTCAAGCTTACAGCGAAAAGACCCAAAATCAATATTTGAGTTATCATTTCTAATATAAAACTGGAAAAGCCAAGAAAGGAAACTAGGGACATTCCTACTACGGCAAGCACTGCAAAAAAAACTTTTCCTAGCATAAGGATCGATCCATATGACTAATGTTTCTTCCCAAAAATCCCCTCCGGCCGGACCATCAATACAATTGCCATCAAGGCAAATGGTGCCAATTCCTCATAGTCCCTAAAACCGATAACGGAAAGACTCTTAACAAGTCCCAGGAGAAAAGCACCGGCAAAAGCACCTCTAATATCTCCGAGCCCTCCGATAACAACCACAATAAATGAATAAATAATTATGTTAAAACCCATTCCGGGGTATGCTGAGGTAAGGGGCACTGATAGAATCCCTCCCAGTCCAGCAAGGCAGGTTCCCAATGCGAAGACAAAACTATACATTGCCGGGACATTGATCCCTAATGCCTGCAACATCTCTTGGTCTTCTGATAAGGCCATTACCTTCTTACCAAGGCTTGTTCTCTGAAAGAAGGCCCAGAGGATTATCGCAACCACAAGTCCAACGGCTATGATAAAAATGGAATATATTGGGGTTACACTTCCCATAAAAAAAATAGGCTGCTTGTCGAAGGCCTGAGGGATGGCAACCGCTAAATACTCGGAGCCCCAGATTATTTTTACAAGGTCATCGAGAACTAAGACAAGCCCATAAGTCATCAGGAGTTGATAGAAAAGGCTATCCCCATAAACTCGTCTAATCAGAGATCGTTCTAGGAAATAACCAAACAGTCCCATAGCAATTAATACAAAGATCAGGGCACCTCCGAAGCCAATTCCCAGCCTAATCGCTGTGTAGGTTAGGTAACTAGCTAACATGTATAAGGAACCGTGGGCAAAATTCATAATCTGTAGGGTTCCAAATATCAAGGAAAGCCCAGAAGCAATAATAAATAAAAGCATCGTTAATATAAGCGTATTAACTAGTACCATTATTAAACAAGATGGATTTGTAAAACAATTTAGGATTGCGATAATATTCATTATAAAATATCTTCTAATATTCTATTTAATATTATTATCGAAACATTCATTTCAATATTAAATGTATAAAATTAAGTTGGTACTTACCTATTAATGAGGTCAAAACATAGCCTTGAAGGGCTTCTTGAGGCTTTTCAAGGCTCCCAGAGAGGATGGTCGCAAATAAAAAGATGACGATTACATCCTAACTAGGCGGTATTTCCTTGCAGTATCGGCCATGGCTCGAAGATTATCTGCCGGGACTTCAGCGGGCACCATGCAACCTGAGCATAGGACAAAGTTACCCCTTTTACCTTTGCCTTTTTCAATACATGCCTTTGCTTCCAGCTCAACTTCTTTTGGTTTCTTAAAAGACAAGGTATTGGAAGGGCTTACATTCCCCCATAGACAGATGCTATCTCCCATTATCTCTCTGGCATAGGCCAAGTCCACCTTTTCATCTAGACTCATAGCATCAATGCCAGTTTCCAGGAAGGTGTCGAGACGATCTGCCGTATTGCCGCATATATGCATCATCACCTTGACTCTATTGTTCTTTATGGACCTCACCAACCTCTTGGTATAAGGCAGCCCATATTCAACCCACATTTTTCTTGAAATAGCATCACCAGATGAAGTGGGATCTCCTATCCAAATAATATCTGCTCCTGCTTGTACAATCGCTGTAGCATAGACAATAAGGGCATCTGTACAGAATTCTAAGAACTCCGGAAGATATTTATTCTTCTTCATACAGTCCCTCATTATCATTTCAGAGCCTCTCAACATCGAAGCAAGTCTAAATGGACCCTGGATATAGCCCATAATCGGGAGCCAACCCCCACAAAGATCTTTTAGCTGGCGTATTCCCTCAAGGATCAAGGGGAGATGGGCATCTTTATATGGGTTCAGCAGCTTAAGTTTCTGTAAGTCTGTCTCATAAGTCTTGATGGCTGGTGTAGCCACTGAGCAGGGCATATCCTCGTACAGTTTTAGAACACTTCCCATTGCTTCAGCTTCAGCGTGAATCCCCCACAGATCCCATACAGCATCAAGACCGAAAGCCCTAGCACAGTAATACTGAGCATAGACATATTTCCCAGGACTGCTAATAATTTGGGAGAAGGTAAACCCTACTTGCCTTGCACACCATTCCCTAACGATGGGTGCTACGGGCACCCTGTCTACCTCTTCACCATTAAGAACTCCCATCAACCGTTCGTAGGGGGTCATTTCTTCCTTAATCATAAGAACCTCGGAATATCAAATAAAGCGATTATTAAATCCGGAATTAATTCTAACAAATGAGGCTTCGCGGCGGGAAGAAACCAGGATTCTTCCCGCCCGCCCTATTCCTACCTGAATAATCTGGCATAAGAATGCAATGTCTATTTCAGCCAACCCTTTTCCTTAAGATATTTCTCTTCGAAGGAAAGAATTTCATCCCATGCCACGGTTTCATTGTCCACTACGAAAGGCTCCTCTTGGACTGTAATCCCCCAGGAGATATAATAATTGATAATCTGATGATCCCTCGCCCGCATCGTGACAGTCCCATTCGGAGGCGTTCCCCAAGGAGCCTTTATCGTAAGACCTTCAAGGGCTTTTATTACGGCCTCGGTTTCTGTGGTCCCAGCCTTCCTGATTGCCTCCTCCAAGAGTTTGACACCGGTATAGACTTCCTGAGACCAGCAAGTGGGCATGCTCTTGAATTTACTATTATAGGCCATCCCAAAAGCCTTATTTTCCTCCGTAGGGGGTGCATTCAATAGATAGCGGTTGCCTGCATACATTCCGGAAGGTACGGGCTGAACGGCATTTAAAAATGCATACTCACCGAAATTGACACCAAAAAGCTTGACTAAGCTTGACAACCGATATTGTTTTGCTGCCTTCACAAATGCAATAGCGTCTGGTCCCCACTGGACTACAAAAAGGGCATCAGGTTTTTCGCTTATTACAGTTGTAACATGGGGAGTGAAATCCTCGGAAAAGACCTTTGGCCATAGTTGGCTTCCTATTTGCAAGTCTGGGCTTTTGTCTTTCAGTACTATCAAGAAAAGCTCAACCCAATCCTGACCGTATGAATAGCTAGGAGCAATAGTTGCCCATTTCTTAAGATTCTGCTTCTTTGAAACTTTGGAGGCAAATGCACCAGCTACCACTGCATCATGCAAGACCGACCTTGAACTCTTAAAGGTATATTTTGACCAGATGGTTGGATCAGCATTTAGCCTTACTGCCTCTGGAGAGGTGATGAAGGTTATTACCTTAAGGTCCTTGCTCACCTCTTTTAGAGCGAACGAAATCGCACTGCTTGAATTATCAATAATAAACTCGACCTTGTCTTTCGTTACGAGTTCCCGAGCCAACCTCACGGCCTCTTCGGGTTTTCCGGCACAATCTCTACGGACCAACTCTATTTTGCGTCCTAGTAGCCCACCCTTTTCATTGATCTCGCTGGCGGCCATCTCAAGACCACCAAATCCTGAAATCCCGAGTTCAGAAACCCGCCCAGTAAACATACTGATGAAGCCAATTTTGATCGGTTCAGCCCCCTGGGCGCCAATATCGCCGGGACTGATAGATAGGAGTAACATTGAAACGCAGGCCAAAATAAATAGTTTTAAAATTTTAGTTCCCATGAATTTTTCCTCCTTCATCTGTTTTTTCCTAACATCCCACAATCGCCTCAGTTATTAATGACTACTCTTTATCTCTAAGGAGCTGAACCACTCTCGACGATAACTTCGCCTTCATCACCCACAATCTTGACATGGTCTCCGCTCTTTATAACTGCAACTATATCCTTATCAAAGGAATCCATAATCGGGATATCCACTACCATCGCGCATTCAACAGTGATTGGGTCAGCTTTTCGGCATAGGATTCCAATAGGAGCATTCCCTAACTTTTTCGCGTTATATATGCTAATTGCCGCAGTTACAGCCCCCTTTGCAGATGGTATAACTAATATCCTGCCTCCAATCCTTGTACCGTAGAGTCGATGCCCCTTTATTGCCAACGTCCCGGTTTTGGCGTCAAAGTCACCGGTGAAGTTAAAGGCTTCCTCCAGGACCACTGCCTCTCCTTCTACCCTTCCCTTGTTAATTGTTCTCCCTTTAATCCGCATCCTAGTCTCCCTCCCAATTCCCACTTATTGCCGCACCTATGCATTTTTCGAGTTGAGCGATAACTACCCTTATCTTTCCCTTTGAAATCGCCGATATATAATGAGCAATCTTAAACGAGTTAGTCGCTACAGTTTTTACATGTTCAGGAATTGGACAATCAGGAATAGCTGCCATACATGACCTAGATATTATTCCATTAGCCATCTCAATAGTCTGAGCATACCCCATAGTTTTTGCTAAGTCATATAGTTGCTGGGCGGTTCCTATCCATAATCCTTGGTTTTTTCCTATTTTTTTATTTTTCAGTAATGTTCCGATTCGTTGGATCTCTTGGAGGCTGCAATGGGGGCAGCCCAAGATGACTAAATCTATCTTTTCCCCTTCACCTAAAGGAAATCTATCTTTTGTTTTATTAAGTTCTTGGATTCCAATTGGGATTTTTTCTTTTGGCTTTCTCTTTCCCATGGCAGTTGCCAGATCAGGCGCTTCGGGGGTAACACCTACTATGTGGCAGATACTTACTGCCCCCGAAGTCGAGATAGGGTGCAAGAGATATTTTAACCTGTCTAAAGCAATTTCATTACTAACTCCGGTGATTGCAACGTTTCTATCTTGAGCTATACCACCTATATAGTATCCGATAGCCCCAAAATCGGAGGTTGATAAGTTATTGCAATCGAAGCCTTCCAATTCAAATAAGATTTCTCCATATCGGTTTTCATCCAAGAAAAGCCCCGAATTGGGTGCCTTCCCGGTAATAGCTATCGCCATATTTACAACCGCTCCATCTCGGTTCTGTCTTGCTCCAACGATTGAATTCACAAAGAGCTGGGTGCTACTCCCAAACCAGGAGAGATAATCTCCCTTTCTGGGAAAATTTCCCACATACATAGGGACGCAGGTATAAGTCTGGAAGAAACCCAAGCGATCGTAGATCTTAACCCTTTCTGTATGAAGGTTGTTTTGCTGAGTGCACGGTTCCTTCTCTATTCCCATCCTTTCGCAAGACAAAGGATCGCATAGGGACATAAACGGATGGGTTGTCGTGAAGGCCCTTGCCTGGTCTACATCTTCTGTCAAGCTCTCTAAGAGATCTAATGGAAAGCCGTTAAAAACATGGGCGCTTTTGACGTTCACTAACTTATCAGCACCAAAGGCTTCTCCATATTTAATTAGAAAGGTAATACACTTCTCCATTCCAGGTCCGTATTTTCCAGTAGCCATTCCTTCTTCTTCTCTTGTCAAAAACATCTTCCCATCTCCCTTATGTAGTTCTGCAATTGTTTCATTGGGTATTTAATCTATTAGCTTTACTGAGACAAAACCCACATCAGAATCAAAGAATTCTTCTTCTAACAATAACCTCCCTCCAGAGCAGCACATTTTCGAATAACAATTGGGTTCTCACGATCTCTGTGTTGTTCTTCTGCCCCGGAAGGATAGAATTCATTCCCCGCATACTCGCATCCGAGGCTAGAACTCAGAGTTCTGACCATAGTAACTCTGTCAGCATCTAGATTGCCCGGCCATATATTTATAGATATCAAGCACTCTGAGCAATCAAAGCCAAGGTGATGAACAATAGTTGTTATTGGATAACCTACAACGAATTCAGATAGTTCTTTAGGCTTTGAATCGACAGTTGGGTCTGGGAGACTGTCTGCTGGAATAGGAAAGCACTGCTGAATGGAAATACCCAATAATGCCGAGTAGCATGAGATTGATTTCAGCGTTTCGACCAAGAGCAGGAGAAAAGAACTGCTGCCGCCTGACAAATCATTCATGAGTTGCCTTATATCCCTAAAATTATGATAAACAATTGACTTGATTAATTTATATATACATTTATTATATTCAATTATAAACGATTAATAAATTATTTTTAGTTAGCTCCTATTTCATCCTTTGAACCACGCGAGCCAATGTTTTATCAATGTGCGCTCCTAGAAGTTCCTTCCCATCCTCAAATTTTCCCAATTTAATCATTCTTAGGACATCGCGGTGATCCTCTGTTGCAGCATTTCCACTGCCAGGCAAATGTAGATATATAATCTGGTATCGTGCAAGGTTGGGCCTCAAGCTATTGTAACAATGAGTAAGCCATCTATTTTCAGATGATTCAATAAGCTTATAATGAAATTTAGCTATAATATCATAGTATTGTAGCATCTGTTGAGTATCCGAGCGGACATGATAAACGTCGGGATGGTGATCAGTAATGTCCAGGGATTCTTCTAGGAGAGTCAATTGATCAGCTTTGTGTTCCTTTAGACAGTCAATTGCAGCAAATTCGATGGTCTTTCGAACGAAAAATAGCTGGGTACAATCCTGTAGCGATATATGGGAAACGTAAGTCCCTTTCCTTGGGATACTCACTACCAGTTTTTCATATTCAAGTTTCCTAAAGGCTTCACGCAGAGGTGGACGGCTGACCTCCATGCCCTCAGCCATCTCGATTTCGTTTAGCTTCGCTCCAGGTTGCAGTTCACCTGTTATGATTTTTTCCCTAAGATGTTTAATCACACTCTGAGTTACGCTGTCGATCTTCATCCTTTGACTTGACTTCTCCTAGACTATTGTAGACAATAAACTAGAGGTATTACGGATGATGTCAAGAAGAAAATTTGGCTAACAATAACTGTACCCTTCCTCTGACATTTTAAAGACTCTAAGGAATCATCACTAGCCCCCACTTAAAGTTTTTGTATACTAACTATATTTAATTATTAAGAAAAGCTGGACCAGTGTCGATAGGCTGATATCTTTGAGGGCATGGTCTTGGCTTCCACCGACAATAATTTAGGTCGGATTGGCTGTTGGTAGAAGGCGAGAATTTTTTGATGAATTAAGTATTGACGACCTAGTAAAAAGTCACACGGCGATTCTGACGGTATAGAGCAAATTTTCAACCGCCGAGTTGAAAATATCGCTGAACCGGCGTAACAAGCTCAAAAAATGTTCTTTGACATCTCCCATAATAGAGCAGAAGACGGCCCCGGGGACTGGTCTGAAGGAATCCAGGACCCTCTTCACCCTGGCCGCCCGGAAAAGATTGACGCCGATGGCCTTTAAACGGGCGCAGTAGCCCACGGCATCCAGACCCCGGACCCGGAGATGTTTGATCCCAGTCTGTTTGTCCATCCTGGGATTGGGCATCCTATTCTCACACTTGGCTCATACGAAGCTTGGCCTTGCGTGCCGCGAGAAGATGTCGTTTGTCTGCACTCACAAATAGTTCGGCTTGCCACTGCCTTGCGCAGGCCACATGTATAGCATCCATGGTACGCACTGGGCTCGCCTCGAGAACGTTGACGGTATCAGCAATAACTTGCGGCAAGAGATTAACAACCATGGCATCTCGCACCTCTGCAAGTAGCCGCGTTTTCGCTGTACGATACTGCTCGGCAGTCAGAGAGCCTTCACGAAGCCGACGGTTGAGGGCGGACATGACTTCTGGAACGCAGATAACTGAAAGACCTACCGACGTTGCCTTCTGGCAGAGCTGTTCCACGGCATCGCTGCCTGGTTCATCGACGTAGCGTTTGGCAAATGCCGAGGAGTCAAAGTAGATTTTCATCAAGGCGCTCTCCGATAATGGCGGCGGCAAGCCCATCGCCTTTAGTTGTAAGGCGCAAAGCGGGTTGCTTCCACGCAGGACCTGCTAAACCAACAGGAGAGACCTCGGCAATTGGCTTGCCGTGTCGAATGACGACAAGCACTTCCCCGGCCTCCACATCAGAAAACAGCTCGGATGCATTCCTGCGAAAATCGGTAAACGTCACTGTCTTCATACCCACCTCCAATCTGCACAGCTATGTACACTACACTGTACAGATATGTCAAGTCTATTCTTTTGGCCAACGACAAGGTCACCTGAAGCAATGGAGCGCAGCCGAATTGCCGTCCGGTCAAACGCCTTGATACTGTTTAAGGCCTCCTCCTGAGCATGATATAATGCCTTGTGGAATAAAAACATTTCAAACCGAAGAAGGAAGCCGTATGAGATTCTACACCAAACAGCACAAATTTTATTGCGGAATCGATCTTCATGCCGGAAAAATGTATCGCTGAGTCCTGGATGAATCCGGGGAGGTCAAATTGCACCGAAACATTAATACCGACTCCGAGGTCTTTCTCAAGGCTATAGAGCCCTTCAGGGAAGACGTCAAGCCCGGGCTCAGGTGGAAACAAGATAGGCAATGCCCATCTCAAGTTGGCCTTCAGCGAGGGCGCCGTCCTTTTCCTCAAGGGCAATGACCCGAGCAAGAGATACCTTGATAGGCTCTCCAATAAGCACGGCAAGGGCAAGCTCCGCAAGCAACTCCGGGTTGGGCGGAGCAAACGTCGCACTTATTCCGGGCGCCGACTTAAACCCGGCGGCTATTGTTCCTGTTTTAAAGATTGGCCTGCAAAGATTTGATGCCCCCAACAACCTTACTGTTGATGCCGCAAAAATTAACCCTGCTTAAGGCCATCACTTATAAAAGTCACCTCAAAGGCCTTGCACGGCCGGTATTGCTGCAGACGGTTTGCAAAGGTAAAGGCATCGTTCATTTCATAGTGCTGGAAGATATCTAGGCCGCGATCCAGCGAAATCTTCCATCCATGACCGGTAACTATGTGGCGGGCATGGATTGCCCCTGTTTCCTCAAACTCCCAGGTGAAGTCAAGCCCCACAGCACTGCCGGACTCCTTAATCCTCTCGAAATACTCTTTCTGCTGTTCTCCTTTGAACTCATCTTTCGCTGTCACCAGATGAACGGCCACTTCTTCGTCCTGGGCTTTATGTTTCACAACGGTTTCAAGGAATTCCATTAGGTTGCGAACCTGGTAAAACAGTCGGATGTAAGGGTCTGTGATCGTGATCTTGGTCGCCCCCTTGAGATATGGGCCTAGTAGGGTATCAAAAGAAATGCCCTTTTGGTTTTCCTGAAACGTAAGGTGCTGCGCCTTCGGCGACTGGTCAGTGGTCGGCTGCAAGTTTTCAGTTGCTTCTTTCTGATTACCGACTTTCGATGCCTGATCACTGTCCACTGTTTTGTTGTAGTAGTGAGGGTACTCCTCCTCTTCCAGCGTGGTGACTGACTTTGCTCGCTGAGAAGCATCCAGATAGGCAAAGCTTACATTTCCATAGGTTGAGTCAATCCGCATCAGTTGGTCCTTGACGCGCTTTCGTCCTTCGATCGAGAACCGAAGCAGTTCTTCGATATCTTCCCTGGATGCGCCGCCGTGCGGGAACACGATCTTCATAAGGCCTGAAAATGTCTTATTGATGCCGTCCCGATCGCGGGTTGAAATATCGGAGGAGAGAGAAAAAAGCCCTTTGTAGCGATCTGAGTAGTCGTGGTTTCGGAGTGACCGTAGAATCTCGGCAAGGTAATCCACTACGAAGCCATAACCGTTTGAGAACATCTCTCCACGGATGATATCCACCTCCCATCCGGGAATGTAGAAATGAATGCGGTCGAGAAACGCGGAGTCATAGAATTTCTCCGGCAGTTCATCGAACAGATCAGCATGCTTGAGCATGTAAGGGACGGTGTGCTTGGTGTTGCCGACAAAAACCATGGATGCCTCAGCGCCCAGGGTTTCAATTCCACGCGAGAAGGACTTGTTGGCCATGTAGTTCTTCATGATGTCAACAAGGGCATTGTCCGCCCGCTTTTGCTTCCCCGCGAATTCGTCAAAGGCGACAACATCCCAGTAGCCGACAAGGCCGATCTTTCCTGTCGAGTTGTTTACGAAGAGCTTTGGCACTGTCACCTCGCCCCCTGAGATCAGGATGCCGTGGGGTGAGAACTCAGAATAGAGATGGGATTTGCCTGTTCCCTTGGGGCCCAGTTCAATCAGGTTGTAGTTGCGCTCGCAGAACGGAATAAGGCGGATCAGCATGATGAGCTTACTGCGTTTGCCGAACAGCTCGGGGTTGAACCCCATGCTCTGAATGAGCAGGTCAATCCACTCCTCTTTTGTCAGTTGCTTACGGGCTTCGAGATAGTTTTCAAAATCAAAATGAGAGAGCTGAATAGGTTTTAGCGTGGACAAGATCCAGGGAGAGGCATTCTTATCTTCACTGAATTCATATTCTATATCGGCAATGCACCATACGCCGCTCACAAGCAGCTTGGGGTGGGTCTTGACCGTTCCTGAATCAACCAGCACTCTTTTTATTCCGAGATTGGAGAACTCCGCCTCATAGACATCTGCCTTTTCATTCAGGGCAACGGCTATCTTGTCTATAACCTTGTAACGGCCTTTTTCCTTAATGTTTGAGCGAACCAGGCCCGCTTCATTGCGGTGCACATAGTGCTTGCGAAGGATCTCTTTTACCGTCTCGATTCCGGTTTGGATCGTAGCCTCGTCGCTGGTTGCACAATATTGGCCCAGCAGGTATTCCAGCACGTAGGAGGGAACTATGGCGTTTCCCTTGACAGTTCTTACGAGATCCTTCCGAACAACGAGCCCCGGAAACCACTGATTGATCTTTTGATCGAGAGCGTTCATAAGACTCCCTTAACCACGGAACACACGTAAAACGCTGAAGGTTTCATAGGATGATCCTTTCGATTTCAACCTTGGGGTAATGGCCAAAGTTGACAAGAAATGCCAATTCATGCCCGGTAGCCTTGAAATAATTGTGAACCTGCGCCCGATGCTCGTCGCAGAGTTCCTTAACAGCTTTTCGACAATGATTTTTCCGAAGCAGATGAAGTCCGGCTTGTAGGTTCGATTCAGAGCCTCACCCTTGTAGTAAAGAACCAGTTCCTGCTGCGCCACAAAAGGAACGCCTGCCTTTCGCATCTCTCTCCAAGCACTCTTGATAAACAGATTCCAGGAAACCACAGCCCATCTCACGATACACCTCGAACACCGCTCCGCGTATTCGATAACTTTCTTCTTCGTATTTCAGTTTTCCCATTTCCGTGTCTTCCGTGTGTTCCGTGGTCAAAAGTCAAAATCGCTGGTAAATGATCTCCGCATCAAATACCTTAGCGACCTATACTCCTTGTAATGTGAAGTCCCGGCATGTTTTTCCTCAAGCTTAAGGGTGACCTCCTTGCCGTTTGCTTCGTCCGCCTTGCGGGTCAGCACGAAGCGTACCTGTAGTTCTCTTTCCCGTGGGTTTTCTGAGGTCAAATCGAAGGTCAGGTCATGGCAGTCGGAGATCAAATCGCCTGCCTCGGTATAGATGCCCGCGCGAAGTATTCTCGGCTGAATCTTGTGGGTTACCGGACTCGCCTGATACAGCGTGACGGCCAATTGACCTGAAGTGATCAGCGAGCTTGCACCCCGCAGGATGTCAACCTCCACGCTTGTGACATCGCTCTGCCGCTTCTTGTTGATCTTGAGCACCGGGATCACCACTTCCTGCAGCGACGCGCCCCCATGAACAAAGCGGCTGCCGGAGCCCTTCAGGCGCAGGCGGTTTATGGATTTGGGGATCAATGCCTCCACCTCGCCTGCAAGGCCGAGCTGTTTGGAGGTAAACTTGCGCAGGCTTGAATGTCCGCCCAGATTCTTGCCGAGAATAAAACGCCGATCTAAATAGTGGAAAGTGGGAAGTGGAAAGTGGGGAGAGTCACTTACTTTATGCTTTCCACTCTCCACTGCCCACTCCCCACTGACAAAATCGCTCTCCTCTATGGCGCGGTTCTGATAGATGAAGCCATGATCAGACGTCACCAGCAAGTTGTTGGCGTTGGCTCCGGTAAGCTTCTTTATGAGACGTATAAGCTCCTGCAGCGTCTCTTCCACTGCCTCGAAAACATGTTCTTCTGATTCCCGTTTGCCGCCTGTTGCATCTATACGGTTATGATAGACATAAATCACATCGTGGTCACGCAGCAGCGCCCGGCAGTCATCACCTTTCATCGCCATCAGTTCATCGGCCCTACACGCCGTCGCCCGTTGGCTGCCGGCCTGGCCCAGAATTTTGATGCGGTTGGCCGTACCTTGGGAGCTTTGCCCATCCACCAGCACGGTGCCCGTGTCGCTCTCGGCAATCGCCAGTTCCCTGTTGGGCAAGAGAGCCGCCATGCCGAGTTGGGTATAGCTTGGCAGCATTGAAAGCGCAGGCTCCAGTTCACCGCTATAGCGGTCTTCCTGGCGGATGAGGCTTAGCAGTTCATCGCCGATCTCGTAACGCATGGCATCTGAGATGATCACGCATACCTTATTATCTTTTCGCAGGAACGGCCGGACCCAATTCTCAAAGAAGTTCTTCTGCAGGGGAACAGGCGGAGCCTCCCAAAGGTTTGCTTCATCCACAAAAGACTGAAAGCGGTCATTGACCTTAAGCAGATAGCTGTTGGAGTATAGGTTCTCGATCCGGTCGGTCAACTCGCTCATTAATGAGGCCTGACCCGACATGCGCACATGGTAGGTAAACTTGCGGTAGAGCTGGTCCAACTGATACCAGAAGCGGCTGTAACGCTGCACGCCATCAACAAGGCTGTTCATCTCAAGTTTAGCCTCGCGAAGGGCGCTTGTGAACTTCGAAGCGAAATCTATGGCCTCGTAAAGATGCCGGTATTCCCTGTACCAATGCCCCTGCCTCCGTTGGCGTACCCAAAGCGCAACATCTCCGCTTGATACTGTCCGTAAGACCACGGCCCTCACCAGGTCGCTTATGATCTTCTGGTCTATGAGGCGGAAATAATCCAGCTCGATCAGTTCACGTAAATCCCGTTTGCCCAGATCCTGCTCGACTCCGAGCACCACGGCGCATTCACCGGACAGGTTTTCAAACCCGGACTCGAACTGGCGGCTGTCCTTCCATCGTTTGAGAAACACCAGGGCATCTGAGGATAAGTGGTTAGTGGCCGGCGGACAGTGGCTGGTGAAATTCTGGAAATAGCAGTCTTTGAACAGTTGGACGACGAAATCTCGGATACTGGGATCTGAAGAGGTGTAGCCATAATGTCTTTTCATCTGCTCCCATAAATACCCATCCAGTTTGCAGCGCAGAATGAGCCTGAATTTCTCTCCGAGGATATCAACTAAAGTCTGAGAACTTACAACCGACAACTCCTCCAGTAGCTGCTCGATTATGGCATCCATGTGCGGCTCACTGGCTGCGCACACCGCAAGCATCTTGAGGCGGATCAGCCCTATGGTGTCGTCTGATTTTAGCAGTCTCTTAAGGGCCTCTTTGCGTTTGATCGCCTGGAAAAACTCCGCGTGGTCTTGCACCACATCGGCAAACTCCAGGCCGAGTTCAAGCTCCGAAAGCCATATTGCCGCCTGATCCGTGCGGAACTCGCCATGGGCCAACTGCACATCGAGCAACCAGTTTTCCAGGTCAGCAGGCTGCTGCCCCTCGCGGTATAGCAGGAAATTCTGTTCCGGCTGCTCACGCAATATCCTGTATTTGATCCCATATTCGTTATTAGTGAGTTCCACTTTTTCCACGCCGGGCAGGGACAGCCCTTCAAACTCGTCGCGCAACTCTTGCTTTTCATCATACCAGAAGACAATCCGGTGGCGTTCGAAGAGTTTGGTGAGGGCCTGGGCTATACGGTCATTCATTCTTCGATACCCTCCAGCAAATGGACGATTTCCTCTGGTGAGGGCAGTTGGCCCTGCAGAGCTTTCGGGAGCTTCTTTCTTATCTGATAGGTAGCTACCCCCATCGGCTTACGGGCGTCTCGCAGGGCATATTCCACAATCGTTCGGCTCTTCTCCTTGCAGAGTATTATGCCTATGGAAGGGTTTTCCTCCTTTTGCCGTACCTTCATATCCAACGCAGTCAGATAGAATTGCATCTTACCGATGAATTCGGGCTGAAACTCGCCAATCTTCAGGTCAATGGCTACCAGGCATCTCAGATGGCGATGGAAGAGGAGCAAATCTATGAAATACTCCCTTTGATCCACTTCCAAACGGTATTGGCTGCCCATGAAGGCGAATAGCCCTCCCATGGCCCGCAGGAAATCCTCGATCTTGGCAATCAGGGCCCGCTCAAGTTCCCGCTCGCTGTGTTTCTCTCCAAGTTCCAGAAAGTCAAAGGTGTATTCGTCCTTCACAGCAAGCTTGGCCTGGGCTCGCGGTTCCGGTGTCAATGCCTGATTGAAGTTGTTCTGGCCGAGCAGGGATTTTTCATAGCTCTGGTTTTCGATTTGGTGGATGAGCACATTTTTGGACCAACCGAACTTGCGGGTCATCCGGATATAAAATTCCCGTTCAAGCGGTTCCTGACACCTCTCCATGATGACGATATTATGGCTCCAGGCAATTTCTCGCACCAATGGTGCGAGTTTTTCAAGGCCCTTATAACTCTCGAAGAAACTCTTCATTCGCCATAGATTTGATGCGGAAAAGCCGCTTACGCCTGGGAACTCACGCTGTAAATCTCCAGCCAGTTGTTGGACAATCGCTTTACCCCAGGTTGCTCCTTCCTGCCGCTCAACGATCATCCGGCCTATGTCCCAGTAAAGTCCGACCAGCTCTCTGTTTACCGCCTTGAGTGCAGCGTACTGAGCTGCCCTGACTCGCTCCTTGACATCCAGCAAGAGCTGGGCGTAGTCAGGCATGGGCAGCGATGCGTTCTTCCTATCCGTTTTACCCGCCATCAATCCTCCTCTTTCGCATCCAGGCCGACGATCTTCTTCAAGGCCACGCCGAGTTTGGGGTAATTGACCTTCACGCCGTCGTCGAGGTCGATCTCCACTTGCTCGGTAGCCAGCGGGTAAAGCACCTCGCGCTCGTACTCCTCCATCTCGGTGATCATCCTGGTGATCTTCTCGATCTCCTTCAGGGCCTTGGTCTTCTCGCCCTGGCTGCTGCTGGCGCTGATGCTGACAGCCTCCAGATGGTTCTTGTGCGAGGTGAGCTTGGTGCGGAACTCGCGCAGGTAGTCGTTGAGCACCACGCTGACCGTATCCGGGCGGTAGCGGTGCATGTAGATCAGCGCGTTGAAGCTGCCTTTGGGGCTGGAGAACAGCCAGTAGATGGGGCGCTTCTTGTAACGCCTCACATGGTCGCTGTAGAAATCCTTGAGGAAGTAATCGCGTATGTCGCGGGCCTTGCCATTTTTGCCCAGTGCCTTCTCGACGAACCGGAGGTTAGCCTCATAGTGCTCGTCGCCAAACGCCACGCGCAGGAACTTGCGGAAGCGCTCGGCGATGTCGTCGGTGAACCAGTCGCCGTCGAGCATGGGGATGACGTTGTCGTCGTCGGCCCGGAAGCTTGGCTCTGGAACCCGTTTTAGGTAGTCCTCGATGGTCTCGCCCTGGTTGGCCAGAATCAGTCCCGGCTTGTCCAGCGCATAACGGCCGAACATACAGCCCACGGCATAGGAGACCAACTCGCGCATGGTGTTGGCCAGCAGCAGCGCTTCCAGCTCGTCCTCGCTCTTGTCGTTGCCATAGCGGTAGTGCGGGTTGCAGGTCAGGGTGATCTCGTTGAGCGGCACCTCGGGCTTTAGTTCGTCCTGCAGGCCATAGGCTTCGATGAAGATGCGGTTGTTATCTTCCTCCAACCGCTGCATCTCCAATGTCATTTCCCGCCAGCGTGCGTGAAGCTTCTGATAGGTCGCATTCAGGGTCGGCTGGCGGTAGTTGGGATCTAGCAGCGGTAGGGCAATAAAGTCCCAAGAGGTTTCGTATGCATTCCAATCGCATCTAGAAATCTCAACGCAATTCCTGCTTTTGCCAGAGACATCACTTAACTCAGTTGTCGTGGCTTGCTCGACAATCGGGAGGTTGCCAACCGGCCCTTGATTGAAATCAAGAGTTGGAGCAAGAATCTTTAGGATTTCAGTTGCAACAATCGAGTTACAAAAGCCCATAAAGTAGTTAATATCTTTACCGGGATTTGCAAACAACACAGGCCCTTTTGCGTCGAAGATCGAACATTCAGTATATCGTCCATTAAACTTTCCGCTAGTTAAAGCAGTCCAGCTCATCCCAGGCTTAAAATACAGCTGCCTTGAAGGGAGGTGATTTCCCATTCCAGCGAGAGCCTCAAAATTCTCACTATCAAACGCAAGCACGAACTCATTGTTACCGAACCACTTTCTGTATGCCCCGCCTTTATTATGCGGGAACCATTTAAACCCCGACTCGACAGCTTTCTTATAATCAGTCTGAGTGAATTCTGTTTTTTTCAAATCGATTTCATGCCAGTAACGCATAAATCGATCATTATCGCCTGATGCTAATCCTTGCCGGGGTTTTGCCAAAGTTCCAAGCCGTTTTGCTGTGCTGAAAATTGAGCGTAAAGTGGGGCTGATCCAATATGCGATGGGGTAGCCTGGGATATCCGAAAGCTCACGTTGATGAACTCTGAAGACGTGGTTTTGCGAGAGCTTTTCCTTGAAAACAAGTTCCTTGTTTGCAGCTTGTGGCGCATCATTGAGATTTAGATATTCAGATACTACGGATTCTCCATCATCCTGAATCACAAATGCAGATGCTTGGGCAACCTTTGAATTAAGTTCAGGGAAGCTGTTATATCCGATTTGTATTAACGACCTAATTCCATGCTTCTCTAAAATATTAATCCTAAGCTTTTCAAACGAAGACAAGAACATCCAATTCTGGATTGTTATTAGAGATGCCAATCCATTTTGCAGTACAAGAGACAAAGACCTTTCAATAAACATCGAGTACAGATCTGTCTTACTATCGGGATAATTAGTCTTTGCCCAGGCGCTAAGGCACCCATTCATCCCCTTGCCGCCCATATACGGCGGATTGGCTATCACCACATGGTATTTCGGGCTCAGGTAGTCGGCCTGCCGCAGGGCTTGCAGAACCTTTTGATGAGTCATGCTGATAAACAGCTGCCCTGAGACGTTCTTTGACTCCAGAATCCTGAGTATGCCGTCCACGTCTTTGACATCCGGACGGATCAAGGAACCGAAGTTGTCGGCCTCTTCGAACTGGCGCAGGGTGGTTTGCAGCGGCGCGGTGAACAGGTCACGCCCGACAAAGTCCATGTAGCTCTTCAGCTCGCCCTCGTCGAAATGGACATTTTCCAGCACGCAGATGTTCGGCTTGACCCCCTTGTTGAAGAACCGGCGCTGTTTGGCGCGGGCTTTCATGGTCAGGGCGAAGGCAGCCAGCTCCCCGGCGCGTTCGTCGATTTCGATACCGTAGAGATTGTGGGTGAGGATCTTCTCCGGAATCTCGGCGGGCTCGTAGCCTTCCTCCTCGTAGATGGCGTATAGAAGGTCGAATGCGTAGGTGAGCATGTGGCCCGAGCCGCAGGCTGGGTCGCAGATTTTGATCTCTTCCGGCTTTCTGATGCGAAGAAAGTCCGTCTCGGCCTGCTCGGGCTTGATGTAGAAGTCCATCTTCTCGACCAGCTTCGAGCCGGGACGGTTGAGCAACCACAGGCGTCCTAGGGAGTTTTCCACAAGGTAGCGGACGATCCAGTGTGGGGTAAAAAGCTGGGTGGCGGCCGGGATGTTCTCGGGCGCAATCTTCTTGTTCCTCTTCAGGCCGTCGAACACCTCATCCTTCTTTTCGGAGATGTAGAACTGATAGAGCCAGCCGATCACCTCGACATCCTCGCAGGCATCCGGCGTCATCGCCTCACGGGTATAGGCGAGGATGGAGTTGCCCGAGAGCAGATCGTCGGGCATCAGCAGTTCTGTGTAGTCGTCGATGCGCTGGAAAAGGAACGGCATGGCCTTGTTCCAGAAGTTGCAGGCGGCCACTACCAGTAGGCGGTAAGCCTCGCCCTGCGGGTCTCGGCTGGGCGCTTTACCGTCGAGCAGGGCGAAGATCTGCTGCCGGACCTTGTCGTAGACCATCTCTTCGTCGATATGCCCCATCTTGGCTTCGGCAAGAATTTCGGGCTGGAATTGTCCTTCGGCGGGAGACAGCACGCCAATGCGGGTGTGGCGGTTCACATCCATGAAGCGCAGGGCGCAGAAGCGATTGAACCAAATGTAGGCTACCCGCTCGATGACCTGCTTTTTGTCGCGGTTTTCAAGAGCCGCTTCAAGCTGCCTGATGGCCTCGGGTTTCTCCCGGCGGGCGGCGCTGTTCTCGGCCAGCACAACGTCCACTTTGGAAGAAACCTGCTCCAACAGGTTGCGCCTGGCGAGCTGGGCGAACTTTTTGAGTTTGGCGGTTTCCATCGCGAATCAATCCTTGAATATCTTCTGTTGCTGCGCGGTGATCCATTGGTAGCGAATCGGACGGCTCAGCTTGTCCATTTTCCCTTCCTCGATGGCATCCTTAAGCCAGGCATTGAGCTGGGATTTCTGTAAGCCTGTCAACGCTAGCAACTGTTCCACGGTTTGCGGCTCCGTTGAGGCCACTGATGCTATAAGCAACAGGAAGTGTTCGTACAGTGACATCCGTTGTATCGATTTCTCCAGACGCGCGGCAGAGGCCGGCGCATCCTCCTGTGCAGGCGTGTACAGGAGAACTTTCGCATTGCCAGGCTGTGGTTCGCTTATTGCGGAGGGGTGTTCCTCCATTGAGGCTGGAGCCGATTTTTCTTTAGTCGGCGCATCGAAAATGTCGGCTGTCGCCTTCGAGTCACTCAATTTCGGAGCAGCCAACAATGTATTCAGATCTATTTCGGGTATCGTCCCCGGTAGCCACTGACCACCCTTGTTCACCAACACGCTGTTTCCGGCATCAGGGTCGTCGGTGGGTTTGATCCACAGGGGCACCCATTGGTGTCGCAGGTTTTCGAGCGCGCCATCCCAAGTGCCACCTTTGGTACCCGAATGGACTACAATCGCCGCGTCCGAGAGGCAGTAGATGTATTTGTTTCGCTGCATGGCATTGCCAGCGTTAAAACCTGCTTCCGGGTGAAAGGGTGATACCAGTGCAAGATTGCTTTGCATGAGATGTCTGCGGTATTTGGAGGACGTGGCTGATGACAACAGTTCATTCGCCATCACGCCAATTGCCATACCTTCGGCTTCCAACGTGCCCAGCATTGCGGCCTCGTCAATCCCGCGCGCGCCACCGGAAACAACAGAGAGTCCGGTCGCAGCGGCCAATGCACCTAAATGCGTGCTGTATTTAAGGTTATCGGCGCTGGCGTTGCGGGAGCCGACTACACCAATGCCGCCGCGATTTAAAATCGCCCGGTTACCGCAGCCGAATAATACCGGGGGCGCCGAGTGTCCCAACTTTTCCTTCAAGCGCTTTGGGTAATCACTATCCGAGCGGGTGATGACCCATAGGCCGGATCTTTCCCACTTTTCCATGGCCAGGGCGAGCGCAGTTCCACGCTGCAGAAGTTGTTCTAACCTTGGCAGCGTGATTTTCTGGTCAGTCCACCCCTCCAGTGTTGACGCGAGGTCGCCGGTCAGCAATTTTTCCGGGTCCATTCGCCGTTCATGCAACCACAGCGCAAATGTACCCCACTCTTTGTTGCTGAGTGGCTTGACAGAGGTATCTGCGGCCTTGGAA
The DNA here is from genome assembly GCA_041753575.1 of Desulfatiglandaceae bacterium. GTDB lineage: Bacteria > Desulfobacterota > DSM-4660 > Desulfatiglandales > Desulfatiglandaceae > CG2-30-51-40. The sequence continues at coordinate 2,166 of JBGSUA010000194.1, read as the reverse complement.
AAATGCGCAGTCAGGAGCAGGATGGCCTGTGTTCTGGCGGACTCCATGATTCAATCTCCTGTGCTGGTTGAGGCCAGGGTGAGAGGGTAGACGTTGCCACTGCCACGTCGCTTCAGGAGTGCAGCAAGTACTGCAAGGGTCCAACCGGAGTCACACACATCATCCACTAGTAAAACAGGTGCTTGCGTGACATCACCGGCAACTTCAAAAACGCCATCGAGGTTGCTGCATTGGTGGAAGCGATTGTTCTGCAATTTCTGCTGGTCATTATCGCGCACTTTGCGAATCACCGGATGAAACGGCAGTTGTAATACCGCAGCCAGACGACGGGTGAAATCGGCAACCAGCGCAGGCTGGCGCAGCGAGGGCACGCAGGTGATCCATTGCGGCGGAGGTTCAGGCCGCCAGCGTTGCCGGATCATCTCCGCAGCGGCGGAGACCAATTCGTCGCGGAAAGCGCCTTTGTGCTTGTCCTCCTCCACCAGTTTCCCCCAGCCGGCATCACCCCAGCGACTCAGAATCCTACCCTCCGATGCGCCCAGGGATTGATGCAAGTTGCCTCGAAGGCCATAGATAGGGAATGCATTCGCCGGGATCTGTATCTTTGGCTTGATCGGTATCTCAGAGTGCTGAAGAAACTGTGCCGCCGCGATGACGGTGTCGCGATCGACTGACTCAGGAAAAAGAGGACTGCCCAGGCAGTTGGCGCATTTTCCGCAGGGCGGCGAGTCCGGGTCATCCAAGGCGTTGCGGAGGTAGGCCATCAAACAAGTTTTGGATGTGATGTAGTTCTGTACCTCCTGCCATTCCACCTCGCGCTGGCCGGTGAGCCTGCTGATGCGTTCGTGATCCATCTGGTAGGCCACTGGAGTGCGCACCCAACGGGAACCGCTCTTGATGATGGGGGCCGGGCTCTCCACGCTCAGGTACTTCACGATCTTATCAATCTGGGAGTTGCGCATGTTGAGGTGTTCTTCGAGTTGCCGGATTGTAAGGCCTTCGGCGACGTCAGATGATGTGTCGTGCTGGCTATCTAATATATGCAGCAGTTTCTGAACTTCTCTTTCGGATGGGAAAGCTGAGCGGCGGAAAAACTCATGGATTCGCTCGTCTTCACCTCCTGAGAGCAGTACCCCAAACGATTCTGCTATCCCGCGACCAGCCCGGCCCACCTGTTGGTAATAGCTAACAATGGAGCCCGGGGCCTGGTAGTGAATAACAAAATGCAGGTCGGGCTTGTCGTACCCCATCCCCAGCGCCGTGGTGGCGACCAGCACCTTGAGGTTGTTGGACAGCAGACGATCTTCGAGGTGCTCCCGATACTGGTTGGTATCGCTGAACTCCTCGTGCTCGATGCCACTGTAATAGGCTTCGGCGTCAATTCCCCGGCGCCTCAACCAATCCCTGACACTTTCGGCATCACGCTTGGTAAGTACGTAGATGATGCCCGCACCGGGTAATGTGGGAATGGTCCCTGCCAACCAGGCCAGGCGGCTGGCCTGGTCCGGCAGAGTGATGTTCTGCAAAGCCAGGCTTTCGCGTACCAATGGCCCTCGTTGTACCTGTATGTCGCCCAGTTGGCCGACGATGTCCGCGATGACGCGATTATTGGCCGTTGCCGTGGTTGCGAGCACAGGCATATTGGGTGGCATCTGCCGCAATACATTCAGCAGGCGGCGATAATCCGGGCGGAAATCATGTCCCCAGTCGGATATGCAGTGCGCCTCATCGACGACGAACAGACCAATGCTGCCGGCGATAGGCTGCAATACCTGTTCGATAAATTCTTCATTTGCCAGCTTTTCGGGCGAGATCAGGAGACAGTCAGCTTGATTGCCACGCACTTGGGCCACCAGCGCCGGATACTCATCCCGGTTCGTGGAGTTCATTGTTATCGCCCTTATGCCCAGACGTTGGCCAGCCTCTATCTGGTTGCGCATCAGCGCCAGCAGTGGGGAAATGATAATCGTCGGGCCAAATCCGCGGTCGCGCAGTATCCGAGTACTAATGAAGTACACCGAGCTCTTTCCCCAACCGGTGCGCTGCACAACGAGCAGTTTCTTGCGCTCGTCGACAAGTGCCGAGATGGCCTCCCATTGGCCGGGGCGGAAGTGGGCAGAGGGGTCCTGCAGTGCCTTCCTGAGTAGCGCTTCGGCGGTGGCTTTG
>JBGSUA010000193.1:0-14604 GCA_041753575.1 Desulfatiglandaceae bacterium | reverse complement strand
CGCGCTTGAATGGGATAAATAAAGGCCGCCATCTGAAAAGGAATCAGGTGTGACATTCAATACGCCCATGACATGAGTCCTCTTGTCCAAGTCAAGGGCGCGATCCTGCCATCTGAGGAGACATGACATGGGCAGTTTGATCCTCTCAGGCTATAGCCTGCGCATCAGCTTCGGCCTTCCCGGCCGGTAAAGGAGGGAATATCTGATCGAGATCACGGCTGTCCAGTGTCTCTTTTTCAAGGAGCGCATTAGCCATCTTATGCAGGAGTTCAATATTGCCCCTGATGAGTTCCAGCGCCTTTTCATAGGCTCCGGTCACAAGCTGTCTGACCTCGGCATCTATCTCCTGCGCCGTATGCTCGCTGTAGTCCCTGTGCCTTGCAATCTCTCGACCGAGGAAGATCTGTTCATCACCCTTGCCGAACGTAAGGGGACCCATCGCATCGCTCATGCCGTATTCACATACCATCCTGTGGGCCAATTCCGTCGCACGCTCTATATCATTGCCGGCGCCTGTGGTCTTAATATTAAGCACTATCTCCTCTGAGGCCCTTCCGGCCATGAGGATGGTGATGTTGCTGATGAGAAAATCTTTTGGGTATGTGTGCTTTTCATCCATCGGCAGTTGCTGGGTGAGCCCAAGTGCCCTTCCCCTGGGGATTATGGTGACCTTGTGAATGGGGTCGGTATTAGGCAGGAGTCTGGTCACCAGGGTGTGCCCTGCCTCGTGGTAGGCCGTAATCCTCCGTTCCTTTTCGCTTATTATCATGCTCTTTCGCTCGGTGCCCATGAGGACCTTATCCTTCGCGTCCTCAAAGTCCGTCATCTCTATCTTGTCTTTATCTCGCTTGGCAGCCATGAGGGCCGCTTCGTTCACCATGTTTTCAATATCTGCCCCTGTGAAACCGGGTGTTCCCCTTGCCAGAATACCAACATCAACATCCTCGCCCACTGTCTTTTTCTTGAGATGTACCTTGAGAATGCCCTCTCTGCCTCTGATGTCGGGTACGGGGACCACCACCTGACGGTCAAAACGGCCGGGCCTCAGAAGCGCAGGATCAAGAACATCTGGCCTGTTGGTGGCCGAGATGAGAATGACTCCCTCGTTGGATTCAAAGCCATCCATCTCCACCAGGAGCTGATTGAGGGTTTGTTCCCGCTCGTCGTGGCCGCCGCCCAGCCCGGCACCCCGGTGGCGGCCCACGGCGTCAATCTCATCAATAAATATTATGCATGGGGCGTGTTTCTTCCCTTGCATGAAAAGGTCTCTAACCCTGGATGCGCCGACTCCGACAAACATCTCCACAAAGTCGGAACCGCTTATGCTGAAAAACGGCACCCCGGCCTCTCCTGCTATGGCCCTGGCAAGGAGGGTCTTTCCTGTTCCCGGTGAGCCTACCAGCAGAACCCCTTTGGGTATCCTTCCTCCGAGACGGGTAAATTTCTTAGGGTCCTTCAAGAAATCAACGATCTCCTCAAGCTCGCCTTTGGCCTCTTCGATCCCTGCAACATCTTGAAATGTAACCTTGTCCTGATTTTCAGATATAAGGCGCGCCTTGCTCTTTCCAAAAGAAAGGGCCTTGCCGCCCCCAACCTGCATCTGCCTCATGAAGAATACCCACACCCCTATCAACAGAAGCATGGGAACCCATGAAAGGATCATCTGGAACCAGGAAGAGTCATCAGGTGGTTTTACGGCGATCTTGACTCCTTTGCTGCGCAGCAGTTGAATAAGTTCGGGATCCTTTGGAGCAAAAGTCTTAAACTGCCCCTGGCCTGCAATGCCTGTTATCTGATCACCCTGGATAGTAACCTGGAGAACCCCTCCTGATTCAACCATCTCCAGAAAGTCGCTATAATTTATGGCTGCACTGCCTCTGGTCGGCTGTTTGAAAATCTGAAACAACATCACCATCATAAGCGATATAACAAGCCAAAGGGCAAGATTCTTATAAAATGGGCTCAATGCTTAAAGACCTCCAAAATTGCTACTTAATTAAAGGAATCCCTTGTATGGGAGCTTTCCTGAGTTTTGTTGTTATTATAGATAGTTTTTTTCTAAATTCTATAAAAAAAAGCCCCCTACCAATAATTCGCTGCGAGCTCGGTAGTCCCATTGTGTTCATAGGCGGATATCAACCTGGGAAGAAAACAGCCTTTATCTCTTATGTCAGTATGCCAGAGAGGACTCTCGGCATCGTTTCAGTTTCCGCTCGAGCGGCCCAATCCCATCTCTTTTCTTTCGATTTCGATACCGACCCCGACGCCGGTTACATGCCTCCAATAGCCTCTATGCACAAATGCAATCAGCTGGTATCATAGAGAACCTCTGAAGGAGAAACGGCCCTTATGAGTTTTGAGAATTTTACCGCGCATGACTTGGAACAAATCCGTTCTCACGGCCTTACCAGTGAAACGATACGGGCGCAGATGGATCTACTCTCCGGCTCTGCCCCAACAACCAAGATTGATCGTCCCGCCACCGCTGGAGACGGTATAGATCGCCTGGACAGGCAAGCCCAGGATGAGTTCATCCGGCTTTATGAAAAGGAGGCGGGTCTTTTAGAGGTCTTCAAATTTGTTCCTGCTTCGGGCGCTGCAACCAGGATGTTCAAGGCGCTCCTTTCCATCTGGTCAGAGGGAAAACCTTCAAGTCGTGATCTCATTGTTTCGCAAGCCGATGGAAATAAGGAGGGGATTCAAGAAGCTCTGGCTTTTATGGATGGGATAAGAGACCTTGCATTTTTTGAATATCTTGAAGACATCCTTAAGGGATTGGGATTTGACGCAGAGCAGTTGATAGGGCAGGGACGATTCGGAAAGATCTATGATGCGCTCTTAGCGCCGACGGGACTTGATTACGCGGAGCTTCCCAAGGGTCTTATTGCCTTTCACAGATATCCTGAAGGCCCCAGAACTTCCTTTGAGGAGCACCTGGTTGAGATAACCCATTATCTGAAGGACAATCATGGCCTTTGCCGTCTTTCAATGACAGTGTCGTCCGAGCATCTTTCACGCTTCGAGGCCCTTTTAAGACGCTTCGAGGCCGTTTTTGAGAGGAACCTGGAGGTCAGGTTCCAAGTGGAGTTCTCCGTTCAGAAAAATTCAACCGACACTATCGCCGTGGGACCGGAGAACACTCCTTTCAGAACCGAGGATGGGAGAATTCTATTCAGGCCGGGAGGGCACGGCGCCCTTATTCACAATCTTAATGAACTAAACTGCGATGTCGCATTTATTACCAATATAGACAATGTTGTCCCTGACAGGCTTAAGCCAGGTGTTGTGAGATGGAAAAAGATCCTGGGAGGGTATCTCCTCCGGATCAGGGAAAAGCTCTTCTATTACCTGGAGCATCTTTCAAAAACTGACCCGGCTGAGAACTTGGTCGCGGAGGCAGAATCCTTTGCCGCCAATCGGCTTCACCTTCCCATTTCGCAGTATCCCACAAATATTTCAGGCAGGCTGCGTAAAGAATGGCTCATGGATTTATTGAATCGCCCCATCAGGGTGTGCGGGATGGTAAAGAACCAGGGAGAGCCCGGAGGTGGGCCATTCTGGGTAAAGGATAAGAGCGGTCCTGTCACCCTGCAGATAGTGGAGAAGGCCCAGGTGGATATGAATGCTCCTGAGCAGAGAGCCCTTTTTGAGGCCTCAACTCACTTTAACCCTGTTGATATAGTTTGCAGCCTTAGAGATCAGAACGGAGTTAAATTTGATCTGAAAAGATTCGTTGATCCCGAAGCCGTGTTTATTTCAAGAAAATCCCATCAGGGAAGGGATCTCAAGGCCCTTGAGCTGCCGGGGCTCTGGAACGGGGCTATGGCCAGGTGGATAACCATATTTGTTGAAGTTCCCGCTTCGACCTTTAACCCTGTGAAGACCGTAAACGACCTGCTCCGGCCTGCCCACAGGAACGATTTATATGAAAATAGATAGTCATAGCGGCGTAGGCCGCTATCCAGTACTTGTTCCGGCCTTCGCCGGAATGACATGCGGCATTTTCATGCTTCGTTGTGCCCCAACAGGGCATGGCGGTTAGAGGTTTTTATGGGAATTGCCGGAGAAATGCCTACGACTGATATCAAGTAAATTGTAAGAAATCCGGACTGTGAAGACGATGAGCAACTTTGAAGATAACTCTATGGAGAAATACTCCATCTGGTTTGTGGTAACGAGCGCGATATTCATTACGGCGCTTCTTACGGCCAATGTCATTTCGGTTAAGCTTGCGTCTTTTGGGCAATTGATATTGCCGGCAGGTATAGTTGTTTTTCCGATAAGCTATATAGCAGGGGACGTAATGACGGAGATTTACGGTTATCGTCGAGCCAGAAAGGTTATATGGCTGGGGTTTTTCTGCAATCTTATGATGGTTGGAGCTATCTGGGCAGGGGGCATGCTTCCTCCCGCTTCATTCTGGGAAGGACAGGGCGCCTATGAAAAGATACTGCTCTTCGCCCCACGTCTTCTCGTGGCATCCTTTAGCGCCTATCTTGCGGGAGAACTGGCTAACGCCTATATCATGGCCAGGATGAAGCTCGCGACAAAAGGAAGATGGCTCTGGACGCGGACGGTCGGTTCCACCCTGATAGGCCAGGGTATAGATTCATTTATATTCATAGCTATCGCATTTAGCGGCTTGATTCCGCCTGCCGGGCTCGTGGCAATGGCGATAACTCAGTGGCTTGTCAAATGCGCCTACGAGGCAGCCGCTACCCCTTTCACTTACCTGGCGGTACATTTTCTAAGGAGGCGCGAGGGTAAGGGATAGGATTCCGATAACCGTGAACCCTGAACCTGACAACCTGAGCAGTTACCCCGGCAGTTGATCCCCCGGCATGAGAAGGCATCTTCCGGCCTTCCAGCTACGCTTTAGATCCCGGGGAACTATATGGCTTGTTATATCCTGAGCATATCTGACGGGAGCTGGCAAGGGCATCTTTACATCCATAAAGCACAGAAGTCTGCCTTGCTCTGAAAGCCTTTCAATGGCTGATCCAAGCAACGATTCGGAATCTATCCCCTTGAGGCGGAAGGGATCGGGCATATCAATAAATATGAAATCAAAACTCTCTTTCAGACCTCGAATCATCTGCGGACCATCAAGGGCCATGACCCTGTGGGTTTGTGAACTGAATCCGTTAATCGCAAGATTGCAGCCGGCCCATGTGAGGTTTGCGGGAGAAGGATCAAGGGAAAGGGTTTTGGAGGCACCCCCTGCGGCCGCACACAGGGTCGCTGCTCCTGAGCCGCAAAAAAGGCAAAGGAAATTCGATCCGGATGCCGTATCCTTTATCAAGCGCCTCACAAGCCTCTGCCTGAGGGGTAGGCCGCAGTTCTTCGTGGCGGCAAGGTCAACAAGAAAGTCCATCCCCTCTTCTCCCACCTCCTTGAGATTCTTAAACCACTCGTCGGTCTTATCGCGCCTGTTTAGTCTCTTTTGCCCCCAGGGGATAGTGTGGACGCATTGGCGGGAAAGTCCCAGAACTTCTGCCGTTGCGCCCGCGCAGTGTTTGAGCCTTTTGTGGGCGGTATCCGGATCTACCGTCTGAGGACGGGCATATTCAACCACCCTCACCTCGCTGCCGAATATGTCCACCGAAACGTTGTATTCAGGTATATCGGCATCATAGATCCTGAAGCAGTCAAGCAGCTCCCTTTCAGCCCAGGGAAGGAAGGATCTGAGGTTTTTTTTAAGCCGATTGGAAAAATCGTCGGGCCTGGATTCTAAGGGTTTATAAGTCTCGCGTATTGTCGGTCTGGGTGCGGCAACTGATCCGGACACCTCAAAAACGCGCAGTTCACAAGGTATGGGGCCGTTGAAAAGTTTTGTCCTTTGGATGTCTTGAATACCGTCTTCAAGGCGGGAAAGATTGGCTGTCAATATACCGGCCCTCCATCCCGTGAATTCCTCCTTGAGTTTCCTTAAAAGACACCTGTGGATAAATTGGGCTGTCAGCCTGCTTTCAAGCCTCTCTCCGTAAGGGGGGTTGGCGACCATGAGACGAATTTCGGCATCGGTTGGGACGGCCGGGCACTTAAGATGCGCGAGATCCCTTTGCTCAACATTAACTATGCCTTCAACCCCTGCCGCTCTGATATTTTTTCGGCACTCATGGAGGGGGGATGAATCATATCCATGTATGGTTGGTTTTTTGCCGGCAAGGCCTTTCCTTTTTCTGTCAGCGGCATCCTTTGTGAGATTGGACCACAATCCTGGATCATGCCCGAGCCAACCCGTAAAGCCGAAATATTCCCTTCCAAGACCGGGCGCGCAATCAGAGGCCATAAGCGCTGCCTCGACAAGAAACGTTCCGGATCCGCACATGGGATCAACCAGTATGGCGCTGGAACCGGGTCCGGCTGGAAATCCGGCAATCCTAAGAATCGCCGCTGCCAGGGACTCCTTCAAAGGTGCGGTTCCTCCCGCGTCTCTGTAGCCCCTCTTGTGGAGTCCCTCGCCTGAGAGATCTATGAAAAGGCCGGCCTTATCTCCGTCGAGGAAAAGATGAATAAGCACTTCAGGCCTATCCACACGCACGGAAGGTCTTGTTCCGAAGCGGTCTCTCATCTGATCCACGATCGCATCCTTTGTCTTGAGGCTCGCGTAATAGCCGGGATAGGCTGATTTTCTTCTCTGAGTGGTCTCCACTGCGATAGTCCCTGTTGAAGCGACGTGCCGGCTCCAGTCTATCTCCCTTACGCCTGCGTAAAGACTCTTCTCATCAGGGGCGTCAAAGCTCGCAAGGTCAAGAAGCACTCGGCTTGAAAAACGAGACCAAAGGCAGGCACCGTATGCGATATCAAGTTCCCCTGAGAAATGAACCGCACCTGTCTCCCGGTTAACCTCTCCGGCTCCCAGATTTTTCAGCTCCTCCACGACGAGCCGCTCCAGTCCAAAGGCGCAAGTAGCTGTAAATCTAAATGTCATTGCGTATTCCTGACAGTCATTCTTGCTCTTCTAAACTTTTCTTTTGCAAGTGACGGTTATTAACATTAACTTTATCAACCTAGAGTCTCAATAACAGCTTTGACTAATAAAAGATCTGAGAGGCTCTGACATTCTAAGGCACAGGCGCGGTAATGAGCGGGACAGATTTTAACATACCAAATGGGATCACTGCACTCAGGGTTATGCTCCTGCCCTTTTTTGTCTATTTGATATTCCAGCACTCCCAGGCGAGTCGGATAGCTGCCTTCGTCATATTCTCCATGGCCTCTCTTACGGATCTTGTTGACGGATACCTGGCGCGCCGCCTTAACCAGGAAACCAACCTTGGAAAGTTCCTTGATCCCCTGGCTGACAAGTTCCTGGTGCTGGGGGCCTTTATAACTTTTATATTCTTATCCGATCAGATACCTATATGGATGGTTCTGTGCATCCTTGCAAGGGATATATTCATCACCCTTCTTCGCCATCTCTCCCAATACCAGGGGGCGGTGCTGAGGACTTCAAGGCTTGCAAAGGTCAAAACCGCGTTCCAGATGTTCAGTATAATTGTAATTCTCATGAGTTTTATGGTGCTCACAGTCAAAGAGAGGGCCTTGATCAATTTAAATTATCAGGATGCCATCCTGAGCGGAGCCGGAAGATGGAATGTAGCGTTCAACAATCTCGCGGCCTTTGTTCAGGGTGAGAGAGGAGACGTTATCTTTTCCCTTTCATCCTTTCTTCCTTATTACCTTATGCTCCTGACGACCCTTATCACCCTGCTTTCCCTTGCTCGTTATATCTTCACCAACTACAAAATCTTTGCGGGGTCTATTCCTATCATACGGCCAAGAGAGAAATCCGACGGGGAAAAGGCTAAGGAAGAGATTCGTCTGTCTTATTAGATCTGGCTGGCCCGGTTCCTATCTTTTTTATCATCCTTAATTGCCTTTCAACTTCACTAAGCTTATCAGGATCAATGCCTCTCAGAAGACCTCCGACGAATTTGACCTGCCTTCTTCTGGCTCCTCCCGGCGACAAAGCCCTAACGCCATTAATAGCCTCCATAATTTCCTCAGGGAGCCCAAGTTCCGGCAGCAGACGGGGGGAAAGACCGGCCATCTCTTCCCCGAGCTTCTGCAGGGCAAGCATCTCCCTTTTTATATGCGACCTGCTCTTTTCCAGTATCTCAGGAGGCTCCACACTAGCGGTCGGCCTTCTGCTAAATCCGTGTCTCATGCCTTTCCTGCTCAATGAACCCTCCTTAAATGCCCAGATAATAGATCGCTGAGCCTGCCGCCCATAGGAGCACGGCAATAGTGACAAGGGAGCTGATTCCTCCCATGATTCTGTGGAATGAGGATTCCTGCCTCTTTTCCTCGTATCCCAGCATATACCCGAGCGCTATGCCTGCAGCCAGTCCTCCTCCATGCCCCCAGTTGTTTATTCCGGGTACCAGAAGACCGAAGAGAAAGATCCCTACCGCCCAACCTCCTATACGCTTATAGAGGAGGTCTCCATAGAGTCCTCCCCTGCTCTTTCCGTAATAGAGCATGGCGCCTATGAGGGCGCACACTGCGGCCGATGCCCCTATGGTCAGGGTGACACCGGCCAAGTATGAGACAAAGAAACCGAAAGCGCCCCCCGCAGTGTATATGGACAACATCCTGGCTACCCCGTATTCCCTTGCCACCAGTTGCCCGAGCTGTGAGAAGGCAAGCATGTTGAAGACAAGGTGAAGCAGGCCGCCGTGGAGGTAATTGGCCGATATTATTGTCCACCATCTGTGCAGAGAATCAATGGGAAAAACCCCTGTTGCGCCTAGCAAAATAAGTGATTTGTTGCCGGGCGAAAGAAATGAAAAAGGGTGCATTGAAAAAGACGTGCTCCTGGCCCCGATGACGATAGAAAAAATGAAAAACGCAATATTTGCTCCAATAATGAACTTCAACGCATTATCCTGCCGACTACCCATCAAAGACATGGCAAGGGTCTTCCAGTCTGAACCAGGCCTTGTCATGCCGCAGTAAGGGCAGGTCCGCTCATCCCGTGAGATAAGTCTCCTGCAGCCGGGGCACAGAATTGATCTTCTTGGTTCATTCATCTATTCTTATCCTTATCACTAACCACTGAGGGGCCGGCTTCCCTTCGCCTCGGAATTGCCCCTGCCCCAGACAGGGTATTAGGCTACATACTGGAAAGCTCACGGCCCATCTTTTCAAAGAGAGGAGACAAGAGCTTGATGGAAAGTCTTTCATGGGCCTTTACCGCCCCATGAAACAGGTACCAGTCGGTTTCTTCTTTTTTTACATCCGTCTTCCAGAAGTACTTGTCCTTGAATATGGTTGGAACGAGTTCGTTGATGCTGTCAGGAGGACCGTGGACTTCAGTTTCAACCGCCTCCGAGAACCAGATCCTTTCTTCAAAATCAGCAAGCCATTGGGCGGCACTCCTGTATTTGGCCAGACGTTCCTTTTTATATGAATTTTTATCGCCCGTAAAGGGCGGGTCGTTAAAGGACTCCAGAAGCCGTTGCACGTTGTCCCACCCATGGAAATGAGCTTTTCTTCCCATTGAGGACAGATGACAGCATAATTCCTTGAAGATATGAGAGGCCGCCGATAGAAACCGGGTGCGGTTGTCCACATCTTTTTCAACTAGCCGGTTGTCCGTCCAAAGATGCGCCATCAAGTCCGGATGATGTTCCGCGTCCGCATGTCCGATATTGGGCTTGATATCCAGATCCATGTGGTTGAAGGAGTCATACAATCCGACAAAGTTCTGGTGCGCCCAGGTGTCCGCGTAGGCATGGCCGGCGATACCTATCCTGTATAGTCTTATCCTCTCAGGGGCATTGAAGGCGGCCTTGAGCATCTCCCGAGCGTAATCACCATCGGGAGTGGTGTTCAAGAGATGCATCTTTCCATCTCGCCTTCTTGAACTCTCCGCAAAGGGATCACCAGGCACGAAATGAAAGATCGGGTAGATTCTCAAAAGATCGCTTTTGGGCTTTAGGATATTCATGGTCTGACTGACAAAGTTTCTGTAGATCTCACCCGTTGAACGATCCTCTATGCTGTAGCAGATATCGTTTTCATCCACGTACTCGGAGCTGAAAGCGATGAGGGATGACTCCCTTTCAGAAAAGCCCGCCGCCCTTGCTATGATCCCTGTAACCCAGTAGTGGAATTCAGTATCCATGAAAGACCCTTTGCCTGCCTGTCTACCCCGCTGGAATGGGAACATTCTATAGGCTAAGCCTCTGACATGCAACAGAGACATCCTCCGGCTCTCATCCGTGTCACCCTAAGAAAGATATCTCGCGGTATGTGATATCCCCTCTGTTGCCGCAACCTCGCACGGCGAGCCTGCCGCGACCACCCTTCCACCGGCATGACCGCCCTCGGGTCCCAGATCAATTATGTAGTCGGACGCCCCTATGACCCCGAGGTTATGCTCTATTACCGCTACGGTGTTTCCCGCATCCACGAGGGCCTGAAGGACCTCAATAAGACGCTCGGTATCCGCCATGTGAAGGCCGGTTGTCGGCTCATCCAGAACATAGAAGGTTTGGCCGTCAGTCTTTTTGGAAAGCTCCTCCGCGAGCTTTATCCTCTGGGCCTCGCCTCCTGAGAGGGTGGGGCTCGGCTGCCCCAGTCTCAGATAACCAAGCCCTATGGAGGAGACAAGGGAAGCCGCCCTCCTGATCTCCGTATGGGCGGCAAAGAACCTGGCGCACTCATCAAAGGTCATCTCCATCACATCGGATATGTCCTTTCCCTTGTACTTTATTTCCAGTGTCTCAGGGTTGAATCTTTTTCCTTCGCATGTCTCACACCTGATGTACACGTCCGGCAAAAAACCCATGGAGACCTTTATGCTTCCGTGCCCTTTGCATGCCTCGCATCTTCCGCCCGCGACATTGAATGAAAACCTTCCAGGCCTGTAACCGCGCGCCCGTGCCTCTGGCACCAGAGCGAAAAGCTCTCTTATGCGCTGAAGAAAACCCACGTAGGACGCCGGCACCGAGCGGGTCGTACGGCCTATGGGGCTGTGGTCCACCTCCAGGATGCGCCTGAGGTTTTGCCATCCATCAACGGCCCTGCAGCCAGAAGGGCCACCGGAGCGTCCGGAAAGGAAGGCCGAAACGGACTCGAAAACCACATCCCTTAAAAGGGTGCTTTTTCCTGAGCCTGAAACTCCAGTTACGCATATAAGGCAGCCCAGGGGGAAATCAACGTCAATCTCCTTGAGATTATGGAGGAAAGCTCCATGGATCGAAAATTTTTCCCGTTCCCCGTATGGCCTGAGCCTTGATCCGACCCTTCCCTTGCCGGGCTGTAGGTATCTTCCGGTTATGGAGTGGCTGCTCCGCTCGATGATCTCAGGTGTGCCTTCGGCCACAAGCCTACCACCTTCATCTCCCGCGCCAGGGCCGATATCAATGATGCGATCCGCGCTCCTGATTGTCTCCTCGTCGTGCTCCACGACCACCACGGAGTTTCCCCTGTCTCTCAGCTCTCTTAAGGCCGCGATCATGGCACCCGCGTCACGGGGGTGAAGCCCTATGGTGGGTTCGTCAAGCACGTAGCAGGCGCCTGTCAGATTCGAGCCCAGTTGAGCGGAAAGCCTAACTCGCTGGGCCTCTCCCCCTGAAAGGGTATCTCCGCTCCGGTTCAGTTCCAGGTAGGAGAGCCCCAGCCTTCCCATGAGACGAAGTCTTTCTGTTATCTCAGAAATGAGCGGTTCGGCTATCCTTTGGAAGACTGAATCAAATGAAAGCCCGCTTATTGCTGCGAGAAGATCTCCGGCCGAAAGGCTCACGAGGTCCCAGATGGTGCGGCCTGCTATTCTGAAAGCGAGTGCCTCCTTCCTGAGTCTGCTACCGCCGCATCCAGGGCATATCCCGGCGCCGTCTTCCCCGACTACCCCTGTTCCGCCGCATTGCGGGCACGCGCCCGTTGCCGAGTTGAAGGAAAAGAGCCTCGGGTCCGGCTCAGACGCCCCTATTCCGCATTCTGGGCATATCCCGGTCAGGCTGTAGGTCCTGTCGGCCCTGCCCTCCTCTGCGACTATCACCGTGCCGTCTCCCTCCTCAATGGCTCTTTTCACGAGATCAGGCCCTGCACCCGCACTGAGTCTTCCGATCAAAAACTCGATTGTGTGTTCGGCGTATCTCTCAAGTGCCATGTCTTTACTTAAGGGCGTTACGACCCCGTCAATACGTGAGTGGGTTATGCCCTTTTTCAGGGCTTCTGCCAGGGGCTTTTTGTGAAAGCCCTTTCTTCCGTAGATCTTGGGGGCAAGCAGCAGGGCGTCTGATCCTGCGTGTCTCGCAACGATCCTCCCCGCTATCTCATCCTTGCTCCCTGCCTCAAGGCTTCTTCCGCACTGCAGGCAGTGGGGGACTCCCAGTTTGCTGAAAAAAAGCCTGAGGAAATGATATATCTCGGTCAGGGTCGCAACGGTGGAGCGCCTGCTTGCGTGGCTGATCCTCTGCTCGATTGCGACCGTTGGAGGGATGCCGGTAACCGCGTCCACCTCGGGCCTTTGAAGGATCCTCATGTATTGCCGCACGTAGGGCGCAAGGGTTTCAAGATATCTTCTCTGGCCCTCGGCGAATAGCACATCAAAGGCAAGGGTGGATTTCCCGGAGCCTGAGACACCCGTTATTACCACAAGCTCCTTTCGCGGTATTGAAAGATTCAGGTCCTTGAGATTGTGCTCCCTTGCCCCTCTTATGACGATCGCCTCCCGGGACTGCCATGCGGCCTGTTCTTCCTCACTCACCTTCCGTGATTCCGCGCCTGCGTCTTCCGCCTTCCATCCACCCTGCTCCAACGCTTTCTTGAGAAAAGGGGCCGTTACCGAGCCTTTGCTCAAGGCGACCCTCTCGGGCGTTCCGAAGGCAGTAACCTCTCCGCCTGCATCACCTCCTTCAGGTCCCAGGTCAATCACATAGTCCGCTGTCTTGACCACCTCCATATTGTGCTCAACGACGAGCACGGTGTTACCCCTGTCCCTTAAGGCGAAAAGGGCCTTGAGGAGAAGGTCTGTGTCCGCGAGGTGAAGACCGGTAGTGGGCTCATCGAATATGAAAAGGACGCCTCCCTTCTTCCTTTCCTCCATGTGCCGTGAGAGTTTGAGCCTCTGGGCCTCTCCACCAGAGAGGGTGTTTAGGGGCTGCCCCAGTTCCATGTATCCGAGTCCCACTGATCTGACAGGTTCGAGCGCTCTCAGGACGGCCTTTGCACCGGAAAAGAATTCGCAGGCCTCCTCAACGGTCATTGCAAGTATCTCGTGGATGTTCTTCCCCTTAAGCCTTACATCCAGGACAAAGGGCTTGAACCTCCTTCCGTTGCACTCGGGGCAGGGCACGTCCACATCCGATAGAAACTGCATCTCAAGCCTCTGATAGCCCTGGCCGCGGCATGCGGGGCATCTTCCCTCTCCGCTGTTAAAAGAAAACTCAGAGGCGGTCAGCCCCAGCTCAATGGCCCTGGGTGTTTCGGCCAGAAGCCTTCTTACGTGGGGCATGGCCCCCGTGTATGTGAGAAGATTGGCCCTTGGGGTCCTGCCGATGGGACGCTGGTCCACCATCATCACATCCTCCACGAATTCGGCGCCTTCAATTGACCTGTGGGGGCCGGGTTTCTCCTGCTGATCTCCCCTAAAACGCTTCAAGGCCCTGAACAGGATCTCCTCCGTAAGGGTGGATTTTCCTGAGCCTGAAACCCCCGTGACGCACGCAAAAAGTCCAAGCGGTATCTCCACATCAATATTTTTGAGGTTATGGGCGGAGGCGCCCCTTATCACAAGGAAGTCCTTAGGCGCCTTTCTCCCGGCAGGCACCGGGATACCGGTCTCTCCCTTGAGATACCTTCCGGTAATGGAGTCCTTGATCCCTGAAGGGTGCCCTTCATAGACGACCCTTCCGCCTGACGCCCCGGCCCCCGGTCCAAGCTCAACCACGTGGTCGGCCGCGGCGATCACCGAGGGATCGTGTTCCACCACAACCACTGTGTTGGGAAGATCCCTTATCCCTTTTATGATGTTCATAAGGCGGCCGATGTCTCTCGGGTGAAGCCCGATGCTCGGCTCATCAAGCACGTAGAGGCTGTCAACTATGGAGGAGCCGAGGGCGGATGCCAGGGCCACCCTTGCGACCTCCCCTCCTGAGAGGGTCCTCGACTGGCGGTCAAGGGTAAGATAGCCGAGGCCCACCTCATCGAGGAAGCGGAGTCTGCTTTTGAGTTCCTGAAGGATGAGGGCGACGGCCTCATCGGAATACTCAATGCCTTCAATGAATCTGCGGGCGCCCTCAACATCCATCCCGTAAAGCTGGGCGATGTTTTTTCCCTCAATCAGACAGAAAAGGGCTTCTTTCTTGAAGCGGCTCCCCGCGCAGATGGGGCAGATGCCGTATGACCTGTACCTTGAAAGATACACTCTCACGTGCATCTTGTAGGTCTTTGTCTCAAGCCAGTCGAAAAAGCCCTTTACGCCGTAATAGGAGGAGGTTCCTTCTTCGATGACTCGCCTTCGATGTCCGGGAAGACTCATGTAGGGGAGGGACATTTCTATGCCCTCTTTCAGGCAGAATCCCTCCAGGTCCTTGTATTCCATCCTGCCTTCCTTTTTACCGCCCCATGGCTTGATAGCCCCCTGCT
>JBGSUA010000192.1:0-4170 GCA_041753575.1 Desulfatiglandaceae bacterium | reverse complement strand
TAATCCGGCAAAAACCTTCCCCCTCCGGCTAATATAATTTGGAAAATTAAGCCAGATTAATCTGCAAGTCTACAATCAGGCCATTTTTACCGAGGATATCAGCTCTCAATCCTTTTTTGAGGTATCCGGCATAGCTCTCGGAAATTCAAAAAGCCGAACTGGTGGAAGGGCCATAAGGAATCATCGCTAAAATTATTGAAAAAGATCAGAATGTGACCCGGTCCTTTCAAAAATAATCTCTTCCTCTGTTGTCTTATAGATTAGCAGCCAATCAGATTCGATATGACACTCGCGTCTATCTCTATAATTACCGATAAGCTTATGATCTCTATGCGCCTCATTGAGTAGTTTTTGATTAACAAGTTGAATAATAATCAATTTTAACTTTTCAATATTCTTCCCCTGCCTTTCCATCTTTTTCAAATCCTTTTGAAATTGTTTGGTATAGGCGGGTTTCAACATTATATTTCCAACTTCTTAAACAATTCATCTACATCTGAACAATGAATAACATTTTGATCTTCATCAGTATCTTCGAATACTCTTTTTGTTTTCTCATTAGGAAGGGCAACAGAAAATGGTAGGCCCTGTCTCATTTTTACCTGGCAGTAAAATATATTAATTGCTTCTGTGGTCGATAATCCCAATTTATGAAAGAGATCTTCCACTTCTTTTTTTAAGCTGGGCTCAATTCTAGCTCTCACCGTTGATGTTTTGCTCATTGGTCCAATTCTCCTATCTTTTGGATATAGCTATTATATAGGTAGCTCATATGGGCTACTTATATAATAGCTATATAATTGGCTGAAGTCAACCTTTTCGGAGAGACTAAAGTTTGAGGTATCCGGGGTAGTTCTCGGATATTCAAAAAGCCGATAAAGAGGGGTTAACACACCTGCCATGCAGAAAGTGCATTTTTGCATGGGGGGTGATCTCCACCAAAGAAAGGAGGTGTTAACCCCTTATGCTCCATTCACAATATCGTGAAAATCTCATCCAATCCTTTACCGCCTATTCCGAAGATAAAGCATTTTACAATTTTTGGCAAGAACACAAGAGAGAGTTCCTCATCATGGCGAGCCTGAATCTTGATGCGGCCATAAAGATTCTTGAGAGCGTCTACTCTCCCGTGCATCGCCGCCCGGCCCGTGATCCTGTCTGCATGCTGAGATTTTTGCTTTTGATGACTCTCTTTAAAGTGGCCAGTATCACTCAGTGGATCAAGCAGGTACGCGCGGTGCCTTTTTTAGCTGTTCTGACTGGCTTTTCGCCAGAAGATATCCCTGGAGTGGGAACCTGCTACGATTTCATGCGCCGCATCATAAACGGTCCATACCACAAGCCCTGTCAGCACATTGTCAGGCGGAGCACGCTCACCTGCTGCAGGCACAAGAGAAATATCAAAAGCGAGAAGGAAGCCAGAAAGCAAGCCCAAAAGGTCGGAGGCCGACTGCCAGATGATCAAAACCCTCAGCAGTCTCAGTCGAAAAAGCTCGTGCAGGAGCTTCTACCTCAGGCTGAGCAGCCCAGAGCCGACGATTTCCGAAAAATTCTGGAAGACCTTCTCATCCAGATCGGTGTGATTCCCTCGATCGAGCAGAGCCTGATCACAGGCCTTGAACATCTCATCGTGAGTGGCGATGGCTCTATTTTGGAAACTGGTGCCTCCGCACACGGCCAGCCCACCTGCTCCTGCAGGTCCCAGGGGATCTATGACTGTCAGCACGATCGCATCTACTCAAGCCCTACCGCCACCTGGTGCTATGATGCCTACCGGGATCGCTTTCTATTTGGTGATCGCTACTACCATCTGGTCACCCATCAGAATGGCCACGACTTCCCTCTCATAACTATCATGCCTGGCGGAAATGAGAGCGATTACACTCTCTCGATCAAAGACTTTGACCGCTTTCTCAAAGCTGCACGGGAAAACAATCTGAAGATGCACATTGACCTGTTCTGTGGTGATGGCCACCATGACTCCTATGCTCACTATGACTACTTTACAGCCAAACAGGTGATACCGATTATTCCTCTTGCAGAGAAGGGCAAAAAGCCTATTCCTCATCTTCCGGAGACTCAAGCTGATTCATCTGGTAAGACTCAGGCTGCTTCATCTGCCGGTACCCATTCTTCTGATCCCCCCGTCCGCCTGGATAATGATGGCACTCCCCTGTGCCCCGCGGGAGCGAAGATGCGCCACCACTGCTATGACAAAAGGAAAAAGACTCATGTGTACGCCTGCCCGGTTAAGCGAGGTACCCGGCGAAATGGAAAATTCATCTATGTCACTCACCTTGAGGAATATCCCAGAAAACAAGACTGTGCCCCTGATAGTCCCGTCGGCCCTCTGGTGTACATTATAGCGGTTCCCACTTAGACAGACTACAGATTACTCCCCCTTTTCTAAAGGGGGCTGGGGGGATTTTTTAACCCCTGTAGTATATACGACTGAGAACCGCTATAAATCCGAGACTGATCCACGGCCTCGAATATTTTGTGTACAATTTTTGAATAATGCTGGTCAATCTTACCTGTATGCACAAATTCCTTATCGAATACGGCAATAACCCCGGTATGTTTCGAGGTTTTCACGTTTATGTCAGCCTTCAGAAAGAGCGCCAGCAGAGAATAAAACACGGTGTAGTATGCCCTGTTAACGATAGACCTTGGGCTGAGGTTGTTCTGAATCATCTTTCAGGCATCCGTAAGGGTTTCCTCAGCCTGGATCAGGCGGTAAGTGAAGAGTGTCTCCCTATCCGTCATATCCGTGTATCCGTCATATCCGACATATCCGTATATCCGTATATCCATCATATAACCGCCCCTTCTTCCATAATATTCTTAACGATAGGGGAAACCCTTAATGGTGAATCTTCAATCTCACTTTTAGTGAAAATAAGAGGCATGATTACCACAAAGTGATTATAACCTACCTCCCATGTGATATCAGAGATTATGTCTTTCAGCTTCTTGTCAATAGATTCGACCTCGATAAAAACATCCATATCAGAATATTCATCCCCATCCCCCCTGGCCCTTGAACCAAATACCCTGAAATCAACCAGGTGAACAACTTCGGATAACCTGGCTTTCAATTCCTGTGCTATTTTATAATCCTTCGGATTCATAAGGGTGCTCCTGTGATGGTTCCGGTTGCATTATAGCTTTGAAATACTAACAACTGTATGACAGTATGTCATTTGCCCTTATTTAAAATATGCTTTCCATTTGTTTTGATAAATCGAGCCCACAATCAGAAGAATATTTTAAGGATGTCCTATACTCACCTATTTGCTCATCCCAATATAAAATTCTTTCTCTAAAAAGTCTTTTAATTTGTCTTGATTGAATAGGAACAAGGAGCAACCTGGCTTCTAAATATTTCTCTTCTTTTCTTAGTTCTATAAATTTATTATATAACTCCATTGGTAATACTTCAATATAGAACTCATATCCTTGCTCATGAACTTCCCAATGGGATGGAACCTGAAGACCTCTCCGATAACCAGCTTAACCTTATCGCCACAAACTTCTTACTTTCTTTTTGAACCAGTACCTTTTTTCTATTTCTCAACAGATTATGAATAAAAACCTGTCGTTTTAATAACTTCTTACAATCCATCAAATATCGTGATATTCAGTCCATCAATTACCGTGATCAGGCTCAATAGTAGCTAAGATTTTTCTAAGCCACCTATGCGGCGGTAAACATTATTTTTAAAAGTTGTTACAATTTAAGGTATTTCTAAGCCACCTATGCGGC
The DNA here is from genome assembly GCA_041753575.1 of Desulfatiglandaceae bacterium. Classification (GTDB taxonomy): domain Bacteria; phylum Desulfobacterota; class DSM-4660; order Desulfatiglandales; family Desulfatiglandaceae; genus CG2-30-51-40. Next base: position 404 of record JBGSUA010000192.1, on the reverse strand, counting down.
GGTAAACCTTCGAGTAGAGCGTGAGTCTTACGATAAGCTTTTCTAAGCCACCTATGCGGCGGTAAACAACGTAAATAGCCATTTTCGACTAAAATAATATTTCTAAGCCACCTATGCGGCGGTAAACGGATGAAACGCCTACGGGATGGCCGATTGTGTTTTCTAAGCCACCTATGCGGCGGTAAACATCGGTAGTACCGGGGATGTAGCTATTAGAATTTTCTAAGCCACCTATGCGGCGGTAAACCACTCATCGGCCTGTTGGCAGAGATTTTCAATTTTCTAAGCCACCTATGCGGCGGTAAACACACTGATGAAACAGCCTGAGCACTTTTTCAATTTCTAAGCCACCTATGCGGCGGTAAACATTAATGCAGGGCCAGAAAATGAAGATACTCATTTCT
>JBGSUA010000191.1:0-25401 GCA_041753575.1 Desulfatiglandaceae bacterium | reverse complement strand
CTGCCGGCGATGTCACCTTCGGTCGTGAAGGCTTGGCAAGAGAACTTCCCGGGCCAGGCTTAGGGGTCTCGGTTGACAGGTCAAAGCTAAACAGGATGTCGCTCTACGATAGCCTTTCCATAAAGCGGCCCCATAAATAGCGCCGCGGCAAATCTGCTTTACAGTAACGGATTGAGTCCAAGCCTGGATTATCCTTGTCTTCCTCCAAAACAATCCCTGATGGCCGCGACAAAGGCCTCTATGGTATAGCTTTGCGGCACCAGATCCACTTTAAGACCCGCTGATTGGGCGGTCTTTGCCGTTACCGGTCCTATGCAGGCAACAGAAACCCTCTTCATCCACTCGATGAGACCCGCCTTTTCTTCCGCAAACATTTCCAGAAAATTTCGCACCGTTGAAGAGCTGGTGAATGTGACCATGTCAATAAGGCCGCCTTTCAGAAGCTCCTTCATGCCTTCGACCTCCCTTGTTGGCCTCACGGTTCGGTAGGCGGTAACAACCCTCACCCTGGCCCCCATCTTCATGAGCTCATCGGGGAGGATTTCCCTCGCCTCCTCGGCCCTCGGTATCAGTATTGAGGAGCCGGAAAGATCGTACTTCTTGAGTAATTCAATCACCGCCTCTGCAACATATTCTTCGGGGACCAGATCTGCCTTGATACCCGCTGTTTGCCATGCCTCCGCTGTCTTGGGGCCGATAGCACCCACCAGGATCCCCTTAAGATCTCGCGCGTCCTTCCCGGCCGCGTAAAGCCTTTCAAGAAAATATCCGACGCCGTTTACCGAGGTTGTAATGATCCAGCTAAAATCCCCAAGATGTCTGATAGCCGAGTCCATATCATCCCAGGATGCCGGAGGAGCTATCTCGATTGTCGGAAACTCCACACAGTCAGCTCCCATTTCCGACAGCATTGTCATAAAGCGGCTGGCCTGCTCTCTTGCCCGTGTCACCACTATGCGACGGCCAAAAAGGGGCCTCTTTTCAAACCACCCGAGCTTATCCCTGAGCCCGACCACAGCTCCTACTATGATAATGGCAGGCGGTTTTATTCCCCTTTCCACTGCGAGGGCGCCGATAGTCTCAAGATTGCCTGTCAAGGTCTTCTGTGAGTTCAGGGTCCCTCTCTCAATAACTGCCACGGGGGTAGCAGGCAACTTTCCTGCCTTCAATAGCTGCCCGCATATAAGGGATAGATTCCCGACCCCCATGAGAAAGACAATTGTTCCCGCTGAATGAGCGAGGTGATCCCATGCAATGCTTGAGTCTGCCTTGGTGGGATCTTCGTGGCCAGTGACCAATGCCACTGTTGAGGTGAAATCCCTGTGCGTAAGAGGAATGCCGGCATAGGCAGGCACAGCTATTGCCGAGGTTACCCCGGGAACCACCTCAAAGGCTATCCCGGCCGCGGCAAGCTCTGACGCCTCCTCTCCCCCTCTTCCGAAGATGAAAGGATCGCCCCCTTTGAGCCTTGCCACAATCTGCCCTCTTGCGGCCCTATCAACTATCAGCCCATTTATCTCATCCTGAGGAAGGCTGTGGCAGGCCGCCTTCTTTCCAACATACAGAAATTCCGCCTCTTTCTTGGCAAAACCCAGAAAAGCCTTATTGGCGAGTTCGTCATAGACCACCACATCCGCCCTTTCAAGGCATTCTTTCCCTTTAAGGGTCAAAAGACCGATATCACCCGGCCCCGCGCCTATCAGATATACCTTGCCCTTAATTGCCTCAGCCACTGGGTAGTCCTTTCTTCAGCCGCAGATATCACCCGGCCTTATCTCCTCATATATCCTGCGTAATATCTCCCAGGCCCCCTGCGCCTTAAGCCTTTCGGCGAGTTCTATTCCACCCCTTTCAGGCGAAAACCTGTCCACTGTCAACTGATCCCTGACAATCCGGGAGCCGTCAAGCTCGGCCACCATTCCGGCAATCCTAATAAGATCACCCTCCACCTCCGCGTGGCAGGCTATAGGCACCTGACAGCCGCCTTCAAGCTCTTTCAAGAATGCCCTTTCCGCCCTGACCTCACGCTCGGTTGTTTCATCATTCAGAAACCCTGTCGCTTCAATCGTGCGACCGTCTTCAGCCCTCGCCTCAACTCCCAGGGCACCCTGCCCGACTGCCGGCAGGAAACACTCCCAATCAAGGCTATGGCTGATAAGCTCGGCATAGCCCAGTCGCCGCATCCCCGCGCAGGCAAGGACTATTGCCTCCAGTTCGCCTCCCTGAAGCTTGCGAAGCCTGGTATCCACGTTTCCCCTAAGTGAGACAATAGATAGATCATTCCTCACTGCAAGCAACTGGGCAGATCTTCTTAGGCTGCTGGTTCCAACCCTGGCTCCTCTCGGGAGATCGCTGATTCCAAGATCGCCTCTCGATATGAGCGCATCCCTCGGATCTTCCCTCTTTGGAAATACAACAAGCGCAAGCCCCTGAGGAAGCTCAGCGGGGACATCCTTCATGCTGTGTACCGCAAGGTCTATATCGCCCCTTAAAAGAGCTTCTTCTATCTCCTTGACAAAGAGCCCCTTGCCCCCCACCCTGCTCAAGGGAACATCCAGGATCTTGTCTCCCAGAGTCTTTATTGGAACTATCTCCACCTTGAGATCTCTGCCGTCTGTTTCGATCCTTTTCTTGACCCACATGCTTTGGGCCATGGCAAGCCTGCTTCCCCTTGTCCCGAGTCTGAGGGCGCCTGTCTTTCGGTTTGTCATTATTAGTCTCTTATCTTCGACCCTCTTACGGCAAGAAGGCTTTGCAAAAGATCCTTGTCCTCGGGAAATGTAACTTTCATATTGTTCTTTGGTCCCATTATAACCTTTACTGTTATACCCAATCTTTCCACCAGGAGAGAATCATCGGTTACGTCATCCCACTTTTCTTCAGCAGCTCTTTGATGGGCCTCTAACAGGTCGGAGTATAGAAAAAACTGCGGTGTCTGGATAAGCCAGAGACTTCTGCGGTCAAGTGTCCTCAGAACTTCATGACTGGGGTTTATCTCCTTGATGGTATCCGTGGCAGGATATCCCACGGTAACCGCCTGAAATCTCTTGCCGGCCTTAATCACTTCGGAGATGGTCTCAACATCAATAAGAGGTCTTACCCCATCATGAACGACAATAAAAGGATAACGCCCCTCAGTGGCGGCAAGACCGGCCATAACAGATTCGTGACGATATGCGCCTCCTGCTACCACCTTGCAAACCTTAGCCAGTCCAAACCGCTTGACAATTTCCCGCTCCGTGTATTCAAGATCCCCCGGAGGGACCACCAGCACTATAGCATCAACAAGAGGGCATTGCTGAAACGCCCTGAGGGTCAAGGCAAGTATTGGCATTCCCCCCACTTGCAGGAACTGCTTTGGAAGATCCACCCCCATCCTGAGTCCGGATCCAGCGGCCGGGACTATGGCTGCAACACCGCCATCATCAGAAAAGATCCCCCGCCTTACAGCCGGGGGATCCAAAGCAGGAGACCGCCCATCAGGCATGAACCGCCCTTCTGCTTCTCTTCTTGTCTCTGTTTATCCTGCGGCGCAGGACATCCCTTTTCTTCCGGTCTCCTGCCTCAAGTGCAGCGGCCCTATCCTTCTTGAGTCTCGCTATGCGCTCCTTGATATCTTTGATCGTGACCGTCTTTGCCCCTGACTTTGCGCTCTTTTTACCGGGTACTTCGTCCTTTATGCCATAAGCCTCCTTGAGAACAGGGATAAGCTCCTCCTTCTTCATGGCATGTGTGCCTTCGACGCCGAAACCCTTTGCAAGCTCCCTCAGCTCTGGGGCCGTCATCTTCTCAAGGGGTTTTTCAGGAAGCTTTCTTTCCTCACCGGTTGGTTGTGTCTTTGTTTCTTCCATAAGTCAAAACTCTGCTCCTTTCTTATGATTTTTTAATAAACGGGGTTAAGAGATCTATCGGGATAGGAAATAGCACGGTAGATGTGCTCTCCGAGGAAATCTCCCTCAGGGTCTGAAGATATCTGAGCTGAAGAGCCTCAGGATACTTCTGTATTATACCCGCTGCCTCTGCAAGCCGATCGGCGGCCTGAAACTCACCTTCCGCATTGATGACCTTGGCCCTCCTCTCCCTTTCTGCTTCGGCCTGTTTTGCCATGGCCCTCTGCATTTCCTGGGGAAGATCAATTCGTTTCACCTCCACCGCGGTCACCTTTATTCCCCAGGGGTCAGTGTGACGATCCAGAATATCCTGGAGTTGTGAGTTTATCTTATCCCTCTCGGCCAGGAGATCATCCAGCTCCACCTGTCCACACACGCTCCTCAAGGTTGTCTGCGCGAGCTGCGATGTTGCAAAGAGAAAATTTTCCACCACAATAGTCGCCTTGCTGGGGTCCATCACGCGGAAATATACGACGGCATCCACCTTGACTGAGACATTGTCTCTGGTGATGACGTCCTGTGAAGGCACATCCATCGTTACGAGCCGGAGGCTTACCTTTACCATCTTATCAATCAAAGGTATGAGAATGATAAGCCCTGGGCCCTTTGTTTTGATAACACGCCCGAGCCGGAATATCACTCCCCTTTCGTATTCGTTCAATACCTTTATGGCAGAGGCCAGGAAAAAAACGAGGAGCATAAGGACAGCGATGTAAAACATAGTTAATCCTCCCTCTCTACAGGTTGTCTAGTCTCTTAACTGTAAGAACCAGGCCGTCAATCTTCTCGACTCTGACCCTTTCCCCTTTCAATATCTTCTCCGAAGACACAGCCCTCCACCTCTCGCCATGGGCAAAGACGACCCCTTCAGGATCAATGGTCTCCTTTACCGCGCCTATCTCACCCACTATCCCTTCAGCTCCGGCCATCGGCTTGGCCATTTGGGCTCTGAGTGCAAGACCCGCCACCACGACGAAAAATCCTCCTACAACAAGCACCATGGGTACAATGAGCCTCAGTGAAACACCGAGATCTTCAAAGAGCATAACCGAACCCAGGCCCAGGGAAATGACCCCCGCCACAGAAAGCAGGCCGTAGCTAGTGATCTTTATCTCAGCTATGAAAAGGATAATGGCAAGAGCTATGAGCAAGATCCCCGCATAATTGACCGGCAGCGTCTGCATTGAATAGAATGCCAGGATAAGTGAAATGGCCCCGATGACTCCCGGAAACACCGCTCCAGGGTTTGAAAGCTCAAAATAAAGTCCGGCCAACCCTATCATCATGAGTATATAGGCAATACTGGGGTCGCTTATGATTTTGAGAAGTCTGTCCCTGAAGCCGGGCTCATAATACTTAAGATCAATTCCGGCCGTCTTGAGGACACGCTTGCCGGCGCTTGTTGTGATTTCCTTTCCCTCCAGGATGCGCATCAGTTCGTTCAAATCACCCGCGACCATGTCAACAACCTTCTTTTCCAGCGCCTCATCAGCCGTTATGGAAACGCTTTCCCTTATGGCCTTTTCAACCCATTCTCCGTTCCTTCCTCGCATCTCTGCTATGCCCCTGGCATAGGAGGCCATGTCGTTGACCACCTTTTCCGCCATGGTTTTCTCGATGTCCTTACCACCTGCGCCGACCGGATGAGCCGCCCCTATATTTGTCCCTGGAGCCATCGCGGCCACATGAGCGGCAACCGTTATCATCACACCCGCAGAAGCGGCACCGGCCCCCCTTGGCCCGACATAGACTACAATCGGAACTTCGGAGTTCATTATAGCCTTGATCATGGTTCTCATCGAAGAGACAAGGCCTCCGGGCGTATCCATCCGAATGACGGCCACCTCCGCATTTCGATCCTTAGCCTCTGCGATTCCCCTTTCAAGATACGAGGCCGTACCGGGACTTATGGGGCCTTCAAGCTCTATTACGAGGGCGAAGCGCTCCCCCTCGCCTGCCCATCCTGCAATGACAAGCGAGAATAACAGCGCCACTGAAAAACATATCATCATGGACAGCGAACGTTTCCTAGGAACGATCATGGTCGCCTCCTCCAAGTCCAAGCCTCGCCATCACAAGTTTTATGTCCTCCCACACAAGGGCCTTGTCTTTCGGATTCCTGAGAAGATAAGCGGGATGGTATGTCGCCATAACCGGGATGCCCTCATAGGAGAGCCACTTACTCCTGTCCCTGCCGATCTTGAAGCCCTCCCCGAAGAGTCCTCTTCCCGCCGTCTGTCCAAGGGCGCATATAACCTCAGGCCTTATTGCCATTAACTGTGCCCTGAGATAAGGAAGACAAGCGTCCATCTCATCCCGCGCCGGGATCCTGTTCTTAGGGGGTCTGCATTTGACCACGTTACAAATATAGACATCCTCCCGCTTAAGTCGCATCCCGTTTTCGATAATTTTAGTAAGCAGCGAGCCGGCCTCCCCAACAAACGGTCTCCCAGACTCATCTTCTTCTCTTCCAGGGCCTTCGCCGACAAAGACAACCCTTGCGGAAGGATTTCCCTCCCCAAAAACAATGTTCTTCCTCTCCTCATGCAGCCTGCACTTGACGCAGCCTTCAATGCTCTTTCTCAGAGACGCCAGATCCCGGGGAAGCAAATTACTAACTCCAGGGTCAACGGCGGGGGAAGGGTTGCCGGCGGCTCTCGCCGCCTTGAACTCACTGACCTGTCTGGCAGGGCTTCCCCCAGCCGAGTCAGCCTCCATCAACACCGCAATATCTTTCTTGGGCACAGAAGGGATAAAGCCCACCTCGCCCCACTGCTTCACGATGCCCTTTACCTGCCCTATCATAAGCCCTATATCAAGCGCTGGGTTCAAGCTTTTTTCTCCTGATTGTTTCGGCCCTGTCAAGGATAAGCTCCGCCACCTCAGTCTTCCTCATAAGTGGAGGCTCTTCAATCCCGCCATCCAGGAACAGCAGTCTTACCAGATTGGTTTCGGTCGCGAATCCGGCATCCTTTCTGGATACGTCGTTTGCAACGATCATGTCGAGACCTTTGGAGTTCAGCTTGGCCCTCGCGTTTTCAAGAAGGTCTTCGGTTTCAGCGGCAAATCCTACCAGCACTCGTTGTTTTCCGCCCGTTTCGCGGTCCGCAAGCAAACCTATCTCCGCCAGGATGTCAGGGTTCTTAACCATTTCCAGGACCAGATGCTGAGGACCTTTTTTCAGCTTTTCATCAAAAAATTTGTCCGGCCTATAGTCCGAGACGGCCGCGGCCTTAATCACCATGTCACAGCCGGGAAGGCTTTCAAAAACAGCAGACCTCATCTCCTCCGCGCTATTAACCGGAAGCAGTTCAACTCCGAAAGGCGGCCTGATATGCGTGGGGCCAGAGACCAGTATCACAATGGCACCCCTTTTTGCGGCCGCTCCCGCTATCGCATAGCCCATCTTGCCCGTGGATCTGTTTGTAATGAAACGAACAGGATCAATAGGCTCAACAGTAGGCCCGGCCGTTACAAGTATCTTTAGGCCCATAAGGTCCTTTTTTGATACAACGGCCTCGACCGCCTCCAGGATCTCCTCCGGCTCGGGAAGCCTGCCCGCCCCGCTTGTTCCGCATGCAAGCTCTCCTTCGCCGGGCGCCATGATATTCACGCCCCTCTTTTCCAGGATATCCATATTTTCCCGGGTGGCGGGATGAAGAAGCATCTTTGTGTTCATCGCCGGGCATACTAAGACCTTAGCGGTAGCGGCAAGCATCATCGTTGTAAGGAAATCGTCCGCTATGCCTCTGGCGTACTTTGCTATGAAGTTGGCGGTGGCAGGAGCAATCACCAGGATATCGGAGTCCTGCCCCCAGCGGATGTGCTCCATAGCTGTCCCTTCCTGCCCGTACATATCATAGATGACCCTTTGCCCTGTAAGCGCCTCAAAGGTAACCGGCCCGACAAATCGCACGGCGTTTGCAGTCATGGCCACGCGCACAAAAGCCTCCCGCCTGACCATGAGCCTTACAAGCTCGGCAGCCTTATAGGCCGATATCCCGCCCGTGACACCGACCACAATGCTTTTGCCTCTCAAGCCCATTAATGCGTCTCCTTTTCTTCGATTAAATCCTAAAAACAGGGAATTGACAATAGAAAAGGAGAGGTAACTACTCAGGTTCAAAGTTCAAGGGTTCACGGTTCAAGGTTAGAGAGCCATGAAGAACGAAAGCCAACTAACCCCCTTGCCCCGGTGGAGCACAACGAAAGATAAAAATGGTCAACGGGTTGGAGGCATTTTAATATAAACCGTGAACCGTGAACCTGACAACCTGAGCAGTTACAAGGAGAGAAGAGATATGCCTTGTTTATCGAAAAGGACGTTTATGCTACAGTGCTGACGATGATGGCGCGGTAAAATCTACAAATTGGGACGGCAAAGAAAACAGCTCCAGATACAAGAGGCGCACAAATGGGGGCTTGCCCCAAAGGTAAGGCGTCCAAGCGTAGCGAGGAGGCATCCGATGAACACGACCAGATTTGAAGGAAAAGGCTTTTTCTCAAAGGTAGTTCATGTCAGTCTCGCATCAGGCCAATGCGTCTTTGAAGAGCTGGATGAGAGCTTTTACCGCAACTATCTGGGCGGTCTCGGACTCGGAGTAAAAATCCTTTGGGACAGAATCGTCCCGGGCTCGGATCCCTTGGGCCCTGACAATATTCTTGGGTTTACAACGGGGACTTTAACGGACACCGGGGCCCTTTTTGCGGGAAGATACACCTTGGTAGGGAAATCCCCCGTAACGGGAGGATGGGCAGACGCGAACAGCGGAGGCTATTTTGCCCCTGCCCTCAAACGGTGCGGGATTGACGCGGTATTTTTCCACGGCATAAGCCCCGGCCCGGTGTATTTATACATTGATGAAAATACCGCAACCCTTCTTGACGCCTCGGATATCTGGGGAAGGGATACCATTGTGACGGAGGCTGCCTTAAAAGAGCGGCACGGCAAGAGAGCCCAGGTAGCCTGCATTGGTCAGGCGGGAGAAAAACAAAGCCTTATGGCGGGTGTATCCACCGACGGGGGGCGCCTTGCCGCCCGCCTTGGGCTTGGGGCGGTCATGGGATCAAAGAGGCTTAAGGCCCTTGTAGCTGCCGGGAGAAAAAAGGTGGGAACCGCTGCTCCTGAAAGGATAAAGGCGCTGAGCAGCGCGTTCAGAAAAAGGCTTGAGGCAGGAGGATATCTTGAAAAAATAATAAGCGACAGCCTCCTGAACAAAGTGGGGAAGATGACGCGGAAAAGCCCATTTTATATGAGACAGCCTCCTGAACTCTTCAGGGCCATGATGAAAAAATACGGGACCTCATCCATGACCGTCCTGAGCGCCGAAGGTGGAGACAGTCCCGTCAAGAACTGGACTGGAGTCGGATACAGGGACTTTCCCTTCGCGATGTCCTCGGCCATAGGCGCAGAGGCGGTAGGGGGCTATGAGATCAAAAAATACGGCTGCTTTTCATGCCCCCTTCGATGCGGGGGAATAGTCAGAGTGCCTCTGGATGAATCAAATACCACCGAGATGCACAGGCCTGAATATGAAACCCTGTGCGCTTTCGGCGCCCTTCTCCTGAACAGAGATCTAAACGCTATTTTCCGCATCAACGATCTGCTCAACAGGGCCGGGATGGACACCATATCATGCGGGGCAACGGTAGCATTCGCCATCGAATGCTTTGAGAATGGCATAATCACAAGCAAGGACACAGGAGGACTGTCTCTTTCCTGGGGCGACTCCGAGGGCATCCTAAAGCTTACTAGGATGATAGCGGCCAGGGAAGGCATAGGAGATCTGCTGGCGGACGGTGTAAAAAGGGCATCAGAAAGACTGGGAAGAGGCTCCGAGGCATTTGCCGTTCATTGTGGAGGAATCGAACCGGCCATGCATGACCCGAAATTTGATCCGGGATTCGGCATGGCCTACCTCTGCGAGCCGGCTCCGGGCCGCCACATGGTGTATTCAATAATGCTCATGGATCTTGAAAGACTTGATCGCAACTTTTCCCGGGCACGCAAGCCCCCCATCCTTATGTCCGGCAGGGAGAAATATGACTTCACGGACAAGGGAGAGTTCATGGCAACCGGCTGCTTCTTCAGGATGCTTGTGGACTGCGCCGGATGCTGCGTCTTCGGAACCCAGATCGGAGGAGAAATCCCGCTTGTTGACTGGCTTAACGCGGCAACAGGCTGGGACCTCTCAGATGAGGAATACCTCCGTATCGGAGAGAGGGTAGAGCATCTTCGGCATTCCTTCAATCTAAGGGAAGGCATAAACTCCGCGGCAGACTTTACACTGCATCCAAGGCTGACCGGGCACCCACCGCTTAAAAGGGGGCCTGCAAAAGGCATCTCCCTTGACCGCAAACACATGGCCGGCGCTTTTTACGGCGCCCTCGGATGGGACATGGAAACAGGGCTCCCCGGCAAGGATCGTCTCTTGTCACTGGGTCTCCAGGATGTGGCAGAGGTTTTCTATAAAGAAGGCGTTTCCCCCAAGCAAGAATAAGGAGATATATTTATGAGCAAATCCAATATTGCCCGTCTGAGAAAGGAAGCAAGAGATATATTCCTGTACGCGCTGAAAGCCGTGGATCCTTACTCCGCCGTGAAACGCTTTCTGAGCCTTGAAGACGATATTCTCACTGTCGCGAAACATGGACAGATAAAAGCCAGCATTGATCTTGGAGGTTTTAAAAGGATTCTGGTTGTGGGGGCAGGTAAAGCAACAGCCCCAATGGCAAGGGCACTTGAAGACATCCTGGGTAGAAGGATCACCCACGGCATTATAAACGTCAAGTATGGATTCACTACGCCCCTTTCTTGCATAGAGACGGTTGAAGCAGGCCATCCGATACCTGATCATGCCGGGGTCAAAGGCACAGGAAAGATCATAGAACTTCTGGGGTCGGCGGGGGAAAAGGACCTGGTTTTTTCCCTCATATCCGGTGGAGGATCGGCGCTTTTGCCTCAGCCTGCCTCAGGAATAAGCCTTTCTGAGAAACAGGCTATGACAAAGTCACTTATCGCCTGCGGGGCGACCATCGCGGAGATCAACGCGGTAAGAAAGCACATCTCCATGTCCAAAGGGGGCCAGATGGCGCGTGCCGCCTTTCCCGCCACGGTCGTGAACCTCATGCTGTCGGATGTGGTAGGAGATAGAATGGATGTCATCGCCTCAGGTCCTTTTACACCAGACACATCCACCTTTTCCGATGCCACAGGTATCATTGAGAAATACGGTATCAATGAAGTGACCGAAGGTATTCGAAGGCGACTTGAAGAGGGAGTGAGAGGCTCTTTAGCGGAAACCCCAAAAGAGGGTGACCAGGTCTTCAGCAAAGTTGTAAACGTCATAGTAGGAAGCAATATCCTGGCCCTTGAGGCGGCGGAAGAAAAGGCCCGAAGCCTTGGGTATGAAAGCCTGATTCTATCATCCTTGATCGAGGGTGAGACCCGCGAAGCTGCCCTTTTCCATACTGCCATTGCAAAAGAGATCATCGCGAGCGCAAGACCCCTTCGTCCCCCGGCCTGTGTCATATCCGGGGGGGAAACCACCGTCACCATCAGAGGGGAGGGACTCGGAGGAAGAAATCAGGAGTTCTGCCTCGCATCGGCAATCGCCCTTGAGGGAATCACCTCACCCCTGGCGGTCCTGAGCGCGGGCACTGACGGAAACGACGGGCCTACTGATGCCGCCGGCGCCATCGTGGACGCTGAGACCGTCCAGAGGGGCAGAGCCGCGGGCCATGAGGCGCAGCGGTTTCTGGACAACAACGACTCCTATCACTTCCTGGAGGCCTCCGGGGATCTCCTGATCACAGGGCCCACCAACACCAATGTCATGGACGTGCGCCTCATGCTCCTTGCTTAACAGGCTGTTCAAAAACGCACATCTGCTGCGTTTTGCTCATCCCTCGGAATATCGCAGGCATTGCATCTGGACATTTTTCCTCACCCTGTCAACAGCCGTTTTTTCAACGGGCTGTTAAGGCGCATTGTGGAGGATGGGGGCGGTCGGCCGATCCCGGCTCCCGGAGGGCTTCTTCTCCCGTCAGCGCTTCCCCCACTGCCGCAGCAGGTATGGTTTGGCCAGCTCAAAGACCATGCAGTCCTCCTCAATGACCTCCTTGGCCTGCTGTACTTAATCTTCGTCCAGAGGGAATCCAGAGGCTCCATGAGGTTGAAGATCGTTCCAATGCCCTTCACGCCGGGCGGTGTGGACAGATAGATCTTGGGGGTATCGATCGGCCTGTCTTACTGAGCTAGGATTTATCTCGGTCATTTGCTCCTCCTTGATCATTTGCTGAAATCACGCACCCTCGCGATGATCTCCAGCACCGCCCGGTTCCAGCCCTTCGGGCCCGGTTCATCCGTAATCCACAGGCCCTTGATCTCCTCCTCCGGAAGACCGCCTTTTCTCGGGCGCACCAGGACTGGAAGATCCGCCATCCTGAGCATCGGAAGATCGTTTCTCGCGTCCCCCAGGGCAACAGCCTTAGTCCTTCGCCCGGAAACGCGCCGGTACCATTCCTTCAATTTTGCCACGGCTTCTCCCTTGTCACAGCCTCCGGTGAGATGAAAAAATCGGCCGCCCGAGGTCATGGAAAGTCCCCTCTGGGCCGCGGCGCCTTCCAGGCGCGAGAGATCGAACCCCTCGGGACCCAGGACCAGGAAAGGTTCATCATATTCCCTTTCCGCCGCGGCCATGGCATCCTCAGGGCCGAGCCCCGTAAGGCGCGCGATCTCCGCAATATTTATGTCCGAAAATCCCCGTATCTCCCAGCCCAGTTCCTGCCTGATCTCCCGGAGGGCTGCCGTCAGGCGCGGATATGGGACCCCCAAAGACCACCTCCACAAATCCCCCTCATCCCGGGCCTCCGCCGGCGGGCTCCCTGATAAGGAATCTTTGGGGAAAAAGATGCCTCCCCCGTTTTCGGACACAAAGGGATCGGACAGACCCATCCTCCTCCGGAGGGGATCTATCTCTGCCTTTGTTTTGCTGGATACTATGACAATCGGAATATGGAGTTCCTTGCACAGATCCATGGCGGGGCTAGCCGCTTCCCACGAGTAGGTATCATGATCCAGCAAGGTCCCGTCCAGGTCTGTAAAGACCAACAGGCGGAGCGGTTCTTTCAAAAAGCCCCCTTTCTTCAGGAAAATCTTTTCTTTTCCTCCTCAACGGCATCTATAAGATCATAGAAGATTCGCGGGAGCTTCTTTGAAACCCTCTCCCAGGAAACAGTCTGGGGTATCTCGAAGAGGGATCGCTCCTCCTTCTCCTCCACGGCCATTATGGCCTTCGCCAGCCCCTTCTCTAGAAAGGGCGTGAATTCTTCATAAGAATGGACCAGACGCAGAAACCGTTCGGTCATTCGGTAGGGAGAGGTCAACATGTCCCCTGCCTGCAAGACCGATTCCCTGAAAACGCCCTTGACCATGGCGTCTTCCGCGTCCTGGTCGTAGGAGAGGTTGCTGAAGCTCGCGTCATCGGAATATTTCTTCACATGATCCTCTCCTATTGCTTGATAAGTCACAGCCAGATCCCGGAAGAAGGTGTCGGCGATCTCGAGGCCCTCCTCTATGATAAGGGCGTTCATCAGGGTCGTCACGATGTCAATGGCCATCCTGTGGAGGCCCTTGGTTTCATCCTTCAGAGATATCTCCTGGTGTTTGTGGTCGAAGGGGGATAGGCTGAACATCACCTGGGCCGCAGAGGATGCCTTTCTATATACTTCTATCAGGGTGAAGATCTCCACCCCCCAATTGGTGGCAAAGCGCATCCTCTTCAGGAGATCCACATGGAAGGCTACCTCGCCGGAAAGCTGATAATGAAATCCCAAAAGAAAATCAATCAGACGCATCATCTTTTCTTCTTTGCTCTCAGTGAATTTTCTCTTGAGGGCCAGGAGCAGGGGATCCAGAAGGAGCCTTTTCACCCTCCCGTACATGGTGCCCTCCTTCAGCCTGGCGTAATAGGCCTTGGAGAAATCATAGCCGAGCACCACCACGGGATAAAGTAGCCGATCTACCTGATCCCTCATGAAGCTCCGGATATCCGCGTCTATCAACCCTACTGAGTGTGCCCCCAGGGCCATGGCGATCCCGAAGCTCAGGAACATGTTCTTTCCCTTGCCGGCCTCCTGGACATTGAAGCCGGCATCGGAAAGATCCCTGTAGATAGCCTGGAAGCCGGGGCCGTCATTCCATTGGATGATGTGGTTCCTCATGCCCATGGACCCGAGCATCTCCCACAGGATCCGGGCCTCCTCCTCCGTGGCCCTGTCAAGGCCGAAGATAATGTGGGAAAGGTAGGTCACCTCCTTGAGCTGTCTCAGAATATTTTTGAAGACAGGAAGGTTTTGGGGATCGGTAAATTCCGTGGCCAAACAGGGTATAATCAGCACGGACTTTTTCCATTTGGAATGAAGCCGAAGCTGGGCTTTCAGATGCCGCTGCTCCTTCTGGAGAATGTGGAAGGTGGTTATTCTTGTGTTGTTTTGAGAAAAATCGCTCATGGCAGGCTCCCGCGCATAAAACTTAATTCAATTAGATGATTAATTGTCCTGTTAAGTAATTATTTCTTATCTTAAAGAGCTTATAGAAACTAGACTAGAGCATACTGTTTCTTCCTGTCAACCTTATAGAGCGCACCTAGAGGTCTGGAAGAAGGTTTTAGCTTGCCACTTTCAATAGGAGTTGTTAATTATTATTAATTACGCAGGTAGATAGACTGTAGGCTTTAAGACTGTAGGGCTTTAAGAATATGCGATACGCAATGACTAACAGCCTATCAGCGGCTAAGCACCTGTATAATCACGTCAGGACAAGATTTGATTATGATCCCTTCCGTCAAGAGATGTTTTCATATAATGGAGATTCACAGGATGCCTGAGCATATCAGGGATCATTCAGTAGTGGTGGCGAAGATCGCAAGGCTTATTTCACGATCCCTTGCCGCCGGAGGATGCGACGTCTCCGTTGAACGGGCAACGGCGGGAGCGCTGCTCCATGATATCGGAAAGATCTCGGCGCTCCAAATGGGCGGAGATCACTGCGAACTTGGCAAGATGATCTGCCTTGAGGAGCGCTGCGACGAGATAGCGGAGATAGTATCCAGGCACGTTCGCTTTCCCGCGGCCGGCATCCCTGAAACAGTTTCCGAAGAAGAGATCGTGTATTATTCCGATAAGCGAGTTAAGCACGATCGGGTAGTCCCCCTGGAAGACCGCCTTGACTACATCATTGAGCGCTATGGCCGAAATAACGATAAAATCAAAGAGGCCATCAGGGCGAATTTCAGCATGTGCAGGGTTGTTGAAAAGCGGCTTTTCAATACCCTCACCTTCGGTCCGGAGGCAGTCTCATCACTTGCCGCTGAAGAGACACTACCTCTGGATTAGCCTTTTGAGGTGAAAAGATGCAAAAAACATCAATTTATTGTGCAGCCTTCCTTTTCCTGCTGATCGCGTTTGCCCTTGCAGCATTTGAATCCGGTGCCTGCGCTCAAGGAAACGCAGTTCCAGGAGTCATGCGCGTTACGCCCCCTTCGGAGGATGAAGGAGAAGACCATAGCCAGGGGGATCTTGAATCCTTGAAGGAAGAACTTCAAAAGCTTAAGGAGTTCCTTGAATCCGTGCCCGAGAGCGATGCTGCCAAGAAGTTCAAGAGGGCACTGGAACGTCTTGGAAGCGAGATAGAAATCCTTGAGAAGTCATTCCGAAATACCATTGAAAAGGAGATCCTCCCATGGCTCAAAAAGGAGATGGAAAGGCTGAAAAAGAAACTTTACCGCTATTTTGAAGAACCGGACGACAATCAGCCTAAGAAAGTGAACCTGCCAAGGCCCGAAAAAGTATCCGGAGAGGTAGGCATTTCATGTCCCTGCGTCTGATAGCAAAGGACCTTTACCGCCTCAAAAAGGATGTAGGGGCTCTTGAGCAGAAGATCCTCACCGCTTCAGAATCCGAAAAGTCGGATATTGAAAAGCGCCTGGCCGCAGCCCGCCAGGAGAGGGACAGTCTCCAAGCCATGCTCGACTCCGCAAAGGAGCCGCCAGCCTACAGGCTGCCGAAATGAGGTTCCCTTGGGAAACTATCAAGAAACACAAGGGCGTCACCCAGGAATCCGGCATTCAGATCTCCGCCCCTTCGAAATAACAGACCCTTATCTGCTGCCCCGCGGTGTTGTATCCCATGAAGACCGCCTTCGTTCTGGGCAAGACCGCCTGCCTGAATCTCTCTGCCACCTCTCTGTTTTCAATATTCAATATTATGCCGATTGAGCTTCTGTCAGCGTCTTCCTTGAAAAGTTTCTCCAGGAAGTTCTTGGCCTTAAGAAGCAGGTCGAGCGCCAGGCCCTTGAACCTGCAATCACGGTCGGTCATGGTCCTGTAGAACCAGAAGTAATTTCGGAACCTCCTCACATATATCTTCTTTGCAGTGCAGGCAGAGACGATCTTTCCTTCCGCATCCCTGACAACAAAGATCGCCTGCAAGGCCCTTTCTTCAGGATCCTCGCCGGGTGGAAGGGCATTGTTTCTCTTCCAGAACTCAATCAGATCCTTCTTGAGCTCAAGCGTTACGACATTCCATACATTTTCGAAATGGTATTGATCTTCCATGGCGGCCTCTCAACCTACTTGGAACCGGCTCAAATACTGCTCCTTTTTCTGTAAAGCGACGGGGCAACCACCTTTGCCGCTGCAATCACTTGAAGATCCGTTCCAAGGAACAGGGAGACCTCTTCGGCAGCCGTCTCAGGTTCTGAAAGGCAGCGGCGATACTCCAGAAAAATCACTGGGATCCCCCTGCCGGCAATCCAGGCCTTGGCATCTTTCACCTGTCGGGCCAGGATGTCGGAAAGCCTCTTACCGCGCGCCAAGGATTTCCCTTCAGCCTTGCGCCCCAGCATGGCCTCCTGGGAGGCGGTGATCTCCGAAATACCACGCTCCATGAAGATAACCCTGTAGCTGCGGCCGGCGGGAAGATATCTCAAAAGCGGCGCCACTATCTTGACCGCCTTACCCTCCGCCTCATGCAACCACGAGATATCCCTGATTATCCGTTTTGCAGGCTCATATTCATAGTATCCGCGCGGATTGTCATGATCAGGCACCCTTTTTCCGTCGCTCAGGATCTCAAATCCACCTGCATCAAGCATCTGCATCATCATGGAGGTGCCTGAACGGGGAAGCCCTGACACTATTGTTATCACACGCGATTGGTCTGGCAATACGGTATTCAGATGGACAGGAGAGACCGCCGAGTCCGACCCTCCGCGCAATAGCTGGGAAGTAGTCGCATTGCCCTTGTTTTCCAGGTCGGCCGGGACGGCAATAGTCTTCCTTAGCGATTTCGACCGCTTTGACGCCTCGCGGGCCAGCGCAAGGTATTCTTCAGCCTTTCCGCCGTCCCTGAGCCTTCTCTTGTAGATATGGGCGAGTCTCCTCAACGCCTCTACGAAATTCGGATTCTGCCTTACCGCCACCTTCAGGGCCAATATTGACTCAGGCAGTCTCCCCGATCTGTGAAGTATGGTACCAAGAAGGTAATGGGCCATTGGATTGTGGTAGTCAAGAGCCAGGGATTCAAAGACGGCTTCCAATGCCTCCTGGCTCCTCCTCTTTGCCATCAATGCCCTGCAGAGCCCCAGGTGCCCGGTGGCTCCTTCAGGATCAAGCTTGAGGGCGACAGAAAACGATGCCTCCGCCTCATCCCAGAGTTGCATCTTGAGAGATATCTCGCCCATCAGGAGATAAAGCCCAGGCTGCCCGTCATCCGCAAGCTCAGCCTGCTTGCAATGTTTCAGGGCCGAGTGAAGATCTCCTTCAGCCATGGCTATAGCGGCCTTCAGATATTGCATTGCGTAGTCATCCACGGATGCCTGCGACCTGAGCACAGTCAGCCTTTTAATCTCCTCAGGGTTTGGTTTCTTCTCTCCCCTTTCCTTTATCTTCTTCCTTATGCCGGCGATTTCCTTTCTTGCAGCCTTGGCCCTTTCAAGCTTCCTTTTAAACACCCCATCGAGGGCCGCCCTTGCATCCTTGACCCTTCCGACGGTCTTAAGGCAGGTTGTCAACTGGATACCGAAGCGGTACTCATAAGGCCATGTTCCGGCAAGGTCCTTGAGCAGGGTGACGGCCGGCCCGTACAAGCCTGCGTCCATGTAGCTCCTCGCCTCATTGTACTTAAGCTCCCTGACCGTCTGTCTAACCGCCTTCTCCGTGTCCGCGTCGGGCCTTTCTATATAGCCGAGGGCCACAAGCTGTTCTATGGCCTCACTTGCCTCAATAGGGTCGCTCATCCGCTCCTCCGGGTGCATCCCCGACTCCCCCTCAAGGAGATCCCAGCTCTCTATCGTCCCTACCTCAGGTGGTCTTTCAAAGGCATCCACCAGGGGGCGGCCGTCCATGTCCTGTCCGACAGGCAGACCAAGCAGGCACAATATGGTGGGGCAGATGTCCAAAAGGCATGCGCCGTATATGCGTTCATCCGCCTTTATACCAGGGCCTTTCATGACGAATATGCCGTGGGCCCTGTGCTGGGCCGCCGGGCCTGCCGGTTCCCTGGGTATGTGTCTGGGCCTCAGGTGATCCGAATGGAAGCCGTGGTCTGAGACCAGGATGACCGTCGTGTCGTCTCCCGCCTGCCGGAGAATCTTTCCCAGCATCATGTCGTGATATATGTAGCCGCTTTCAACCACCTGGCCGTATATCTCTGCGTCGCGCTTGGGGACCCAATCAGGGGCGGGCGGGTGAAAGCGCATGAAGGCGTGGGAAAAATGATCTATGGCATCGAAATAGACCGCAGTCAGGTCCCACGGCTCGTGTATCATTAGGGCCATGGCTGCGTTCTGGGTGGTGCTGCAGTCACAGATAATCCTGGCTATGGTCTCGAGCCGGCGGTCCTTATCCTGGTCAACATCCGCGGCCCTGGGCACAAAGGGAAGGATATGGCCTTCGCTCAGGAGCTGGGGATGCCATCTGAGTTCTTCAAAATTTTTCACAAGCCTTGCGGGGTGGACAGCTCCGGAGGGTAAAAGCCAGGGCTCGCCCAGGGGACGGTAATTGCCTTTGTAATGGTTTGAAACCATGACCCCGTTTATGGGCTCTGCAGGATGAGAAGGCCACCAGCCGACCACATTGCACCTCATGCCCGACTGGCTCAAGATGTTCCAGAACGCCTTGGTCTTTCTGGATAGACTCATAACGGGCCTGATCCCTCTGCCGTGGGGATCAGGCTCCGTGAAACCAAGGATTCCGTGCTTGAATGGTCTTTTTCCTGTGGCAATTGAGGTCCACAGCATGGGGGATAGGTCAGGGAAAAGGGTTGCCAGGTTTCCCATGACACCCTCGTTGACGAGGCGGTCCAGGTTGGGCATCTTCCCCGCATCCATAAGCGGGTTGATGACCTTCCAGTCGGCCCCGTCCCAGCCTAAAAGAAGGATCCTCTTCGTTGAGATATCAGGCCTCTTTGCCCCTGTTCCTGAGACGCCTGGTCCCTTCCAGGAGGATCAGACCCATCAGAAATATCATGCCCCACTCATTGAGGGTGGGAACCGGCTGGGCAGGCTGACCCTTGTCCCCGGCCTTGATACGCCTTTCAGGCACATCCTCGTAGGCCCAGCCGTAGATGGTTCCTTGAACAAAGGGAAGGCCGTTTTTCAATTGGCGGCTTCCTTCATCAGAGGACCCGGTAACTATGCCTGTTGATCCTTCGTACTCTATCCATCCGTAATGGGTATTGCCGCTTATCTGGAACCTTACGCCGATAAATCCCCGATTGCCTGTAAAACTGCCCATGGGGACCGTGATACCGGCTCCCAGGGCAATTTGCGAAGCACCCGAGACGTTCGCCGTGCCATTCGGAAACCCACCGATGTACTTGATCCCGTTAAGCACGCCGTATGAACTCGTCCACGTACCTGCCATGCCTGACGATACATCATCCCCCTGGGGGAGGCGGTAGGGCGCGAAGGTGAAAAAAGAGACGACATGTGCGTTTCCGCCGATTGCGGAATTTCCGGTCTGAGCCCCCGCAATCCAGATGCCTTTGGACTCATTGAACAGAGATGAGCTTATCCAGGATGTCAAATAATAAGAGAACTTGAAATCATTCACAGCGTCTCCGTTGATATCAACATTGACCAGTGGATTCACGGTGTCCACCGTTATATTCTTCGCCCCGCTGTAAATCACATTGGCATCAGCGGGTCCGGCAACCGCAAGGGCCGCCCCCGCAGCCACGGAATAGGTAACAAGCCTCTTTTCCAATAAGTGCCTTTTCCCCGCCCCCCTCTTTGCCATGGCCCACCTCCCATTGTCGTTATAAAATTCTAAAGCCGGCTAAACCCGAAACCCAAAAGCCGGAAAAACTACCGGCATCAAAAACCTCCAAGGATCTTATAGAATGACGATTTCCAGGCCTGTCAAAAAATTTTCTTGTTTTTTGTGACAGAAAACCGCCCAATAAGGCACTAATTAAGCGCTTATCACCCGAAAGAAAAAATGTCAAGCTTAAAACCACTTTCTCAAATCTCCCACAAGCCCATCATCATTTATCCAAACCTTGGAGACTTCCGGCGCGGAAGCGCCGTGGAGCCCACTTATTCTACCCCAGCAACAAGAGCGGCTCCTCCACTGCATCCTTTAGGTCCTTAAGGAAGCGGGACGCGGGAGCTCCGTCCAGGATACGGTGGTCGAAAGTCAGGCTCAGGCCCAGTCGGGATTCCACCACGATCTTCTCCTCTCGCACCCAGGCCTTTTTCACTATACGGCCCACCCCAAGGATCGCGCTTTCAGGAGGCCTGATGATGGGGGTAAAAAGGTCAATGTCGGCGAATCCCAGATTGGTTATGGTGAATGTGCCGTTTGCCATATCATCCGGAGTCAGGCCCCCTTTGCGGGCCTTTTCGGTCAGGGCCTTGATCTCCGAGTCTATCTCCCTTATCGCCTTTGTATCCGGATTTCTTACTACAGGCACCACCAGAAAATCCCCTGATTCCATGGCAAGGCCTATGTGCAACTCCTTCCAGAGGATGATATCGGAGCCTGAGACGGTCGCGTTCAATCTCGGATGGCGCCTCAGTACCGAAGCGGCCATCTTGACAAGGATAGCGTTATAGGAAGGCTTCTCTCCGTCCCTGTCCAGTCTCTTGCGCAGGGAGATTAGGGCCTCGGCCGATGCCTCCGTGTGAAGGGTAATCTGGGCTGAGCTGCTTATGCTCATGAACATGTTGTCGAAAATGACCTTGCGTGCCCCTTTAATGGGGACGCGCTGCAGCGGTGTCTTCCCCGCTGAAGGCGCCAAAGGTTCAGCTCCTCCCTGAGCAGGTACCGGACTTACGGCCTCAGGCCCCTTTTCCATGGCCGCCAGGATATCCGCCCTCACGATGCGTCCTCCAGGGCCGGTTCCCTTTATCCTTGAAAGGTCAAGCCCATGCTCCCGTGCCATGACCCTTGCAAGAGGAGAGACCCTTATCCTGGCCGAACCAGGCCCGGCCGGCTCGGGCTTCTTCTCCTCAGGCCTTTCCTTCAGGGATGTATCCTCAATCTTTTTCGCTGAAGAAGCGCCGGGTTGCCCTTCTTTCAATAGCCTTTCATATTCCGACCTGTCGGCTGCGATATATCCCACCACCTGCTCCACAGGGCAAACCGAACCCTCCTCCGCCATCGGATGAATAATGCCGTCTTCAGGGGCTGTAACCTCATAGGTTACCTTGTCGGTTTCTATGACAAGTATGACGTCGTCTTTTCTAACCTCATCTCCGGAGCTGAAGGCCCACCGCGCTATGGTTGCGCTCTCCATTGTTAGACCGAGCTTGGGGATATTTATCTCTATCATTGCTCACCCCCGTCACGCCCCACGAGCTTCAACGCCGCCGCGACGATATCCCTTGTCTGTGGCATGACAAAATCCTCCATCTCGGGATTGAAAGGCATCGGCACATCCTTTGCCCCGATTCTTGTTACGGGCGCGTCAAGATAGTCAAAGAGTTCTTCCCCGATACGCGCCGCTATCTCTGCGCCGAATCCGCCCGTAAGACATGCCTCATGGACCACAAGGGCGCGGTAGGTCTTTTTTACCGATTCGGCGATGAGCGAGAAGTCCAGAGGCTTCAGTGTTCGAAGATCAATGACCTCCGCCTCAATCCCCTTCTCTGAAAGTATAGTTGCCGCCTCCAGGCACAGATAGGTCATCCTGGAATATGTTATGATGGTAAGATCGCGGCCCGGCCTTTTGACCTCGGCCTTCCCGATAGGGATGATATATTCACCCTCAGGCACCGGCCCCTTCTGGGCGAAGAGCCTCTTGTGCTGGAAAAATATTACCGGGTCATCATCCCTCAAGGCGGCCTTTAGAAGCCCCTTTACATCCGAAGGTTCAGAGGGGGATACAACCTTCAGCCCGGGAGTGTGAACAAACCAGCTCTCAAGACACTGGGAGTGGTGTGCCGCGGCCCTCAATCCCCCTCCGTCGGGCGCCCATAGCACCATGGGAACGGAGGCCTGCCCTCCGAACATATATCTGATCTTGGCCATCTGATTGGCGATTTCGTCCATAGCGGTCGTTACAAAATCAGCGAAATGCATGTCAACCAAAGGTCTCATGCCTGTAAGAGCGGCCCCCACTCCTGCCCCGACTATGGCGGTCTCTGAGATGGGAGCATCAATTATCCTCCCGGGGAATCTCTCAGGAAGCCCCGTGAACTGCCCGAATATGCCGCCGTGTGCGGTAAGGTCTTCTCCAATGACAAAAACCGACGGGTCCCTTTCCATCTCTTCGGTCAGGGCCTCCATCACTGCGCTGGAGCACGAGATCTCTCTAGTAGTCATCTTAATTCCTCCTTATGCGTTAACATAGAGATCTTCGAGGGCCTCTTCCGGCCTTGGAAGCGGGGCCTCCATGGCAAACCTCACCGACTCTTCAATAAGAGAGGCAACCCTTGCGCGTATCTCTTCATCTTTGGATGCCGTAAGGCCTGCGCTCTTTGCCAGATGCGCCTTGAACCTTACAATCGGGTCTTTCTTCCCCTTGTAGCTTTCAATCTCATCACTGGTTCGATACTTTTGTGGATCACCCTCAAAATGCCCCCTGTATCGGTAGGTCTGATTCTCCACGATGGATGGACCCTCTCCGCTCCTTGCACGTGCGACTGCCTCCTCCACGGCCTGGCGAACCGCCAGAAGATCGTTTCCGTCCACGGCCACACCAGGCATTCCATAACCTTTCGCACGTTCAGCGACTGACCCTCCGGCAAGGGTATGAGAGGACGGGGTGGTGGACGCATAGAAGTTGTTTTCGCACACGAACAGCACAGGCAGCTTGAAGGCCGCAGCCATGTTGGCCGCTTCATGGAATGTGCCGCGGTTTGCGGCCCCGTCACCGAAAAAAACCACCGCCACCTGATCGGTTTTTCTGAGTTTTATGGAAAGACCCGCACCAACTGTAATGGGAAAGCCTCCGCCCACGACACCGTTTGCGCCCAGTATCCCCAGGGAAAAATCCGCTATGTGCATGGAACCTCCCTTGCCCTTGCAATAACCGACTCTTCGGGCAAGGAGTTCGGCGAACATGCGCCTGGTGTCCGCCCCCTTTGCTATAAGATGTCCATGTCCCCTGTGGGTGCTTGCCACGTAGTCATCCGTCCTCAGGGCCGAACACGTTCCAACTGAGGAGGCCTCCTCCCCGATGGAAAGATGTATGAAGCCCGGTATCAGGTTTTGCTTGAAAAGCTCGCCAGCCTTTTCCTCAAAGGCCCTTACCGTAAGCATCTTTTCATAAAGGGCCAGTTTTTCATTCTTGCTCAGTTTCACCTTTACACCTCTTTCAAAAGCGTCTTGTTACTTATGTACGCTAAAAACAGGCATATCCACTTCAGGATCATATCTCCTCTTGATATGCATCCCTTCAAGATAGGCCATTGTAATTTCGCATGTTATGAGGACGGGATTCGCGCCCCTAACCAGATGCCCGCCGCGCAGGATTCCCTTCCCGTCACTGAAAACCGCGTGCAGATGGATGAATATATCCCCATTTTCGTCAGGGCCGACGGTTCCCTGCCCGCCCAGAAGTTCAAGAGGCCCATCTACCCTGATTGGTTCACTGTAAGAGGCCCCGATAGGGTTATTCGCCGGCACTGCTATGTGAAAGGCTGCGCTCCTGAGACTCCCTATGCAGGAGACAATCGCCCCGGCTCTTATACCAGCTTCTTTCAGAACCCCCTCCAAGGCCTCGATAATATCGGCACCCGGAGGCAGACGGGCAAAGAGGATATTGTTTGATCCGGCCTTTTCCCAGATCGCGGTCATATTGCGATTCTCCTTATTACTTGGTCTGCAGTTCCCCGCACTCATTTAGCCCTCCAAAACCATCCCTTTTGTTCCCTCATTCCGTCCTAAGGCGTATAGAGCCCCGCCTTGACCGGCAGATACAGAGAAAGGATTGGAAAGAGTGAAACAATTATCAAGGCAATCACATCCGCCAAGACAAAGACAAAGGCCTCCTTGGCGACTGAATCAAGATCACCTTTTATCAGGTTAGCGGCCGTAAAAAGATTTACACCCACGGGAGGGGTAGCCTGACCTATGGCAAGGGCACAGATAAAAACCACACCGTACCACAGAGGATCTATCTTGAATGCCGCAAGCACAGGCATAAGTATAGGCATAATGAGATAGGATATGGAAATCGCGTCCAGTATCATCCCCAGGCCCAGGAGTAGTAGATCCACCAGGATGATCATCACCACCGCATTTGGAGATATATTTATGATCGCATTCGCCGCAAGATCAATCACCCCTGTGACGGAGGCGGCCCAGGTGAAGAGCCCCGCAAAAACCACAATGAACATTATGACGGAACTTGTGACACTCGCATCAACCAGCATCCGGACCATGTCACGCCATTTGACGCTGCGGTAAATGAAGACCGCAACAAAGAGGCTGTAAAAGACAGCTACTACCGCGGCCTCAGTTGGCGTAAATGCCCCGGTATATATACCACCCAATATGATTACCGGGGCCAGAAGTGCCCAAACGCTCTTCTTAAGCGACGCAAAAAGCTCCCGAGGCGTGCCCCTCCTGTCAAGCCCCCTGTAACCCCTTCTCCTACTGACCAGATAGGCCACAATCACCGTTTCTACGCCGGTCAGAAGCCCTGGAATGATTCCGGCCAGAAACAATGCGCTCACCGAGACGCTGGTGATACTCCCGTAAATAATAAAGGCGATGCTGGGAGGGATAATAATTGAAAGGTCTGCTGAATTCGCGATAGTGGCCGCTGCGAAGTTCTTGTCGTAGCCGTGTCTTATCATGGGAGCCAGAAGTATCAGCCCTACCGCAGCGGTGGTAGCAGGCCCCGAGCCTGAAAGCGCTCCCCAGAACATGCATGTCAAGACGGCCACCATGGCCAGTCCGCCCACGGCCCTCCCCACAAGGAGTTCAAAGAACTTAGCTATCGTGGCCGCTAAACCGGCCTGTTCAAGGATAACACCGGCCAGGACAAAAAAAGGGAT
>JBGSUA010000190.1:0-15193 GCA_041753575.1 Desulfatiglandaceae bacterium | reverse complement strand
TGCATCCGAATCAAATCCGGCAATGGAGACAAAAACTTGTTGATGAATTGCCTGGTGTGTTTTCAGATCGCCGGCATAAAAAGGATAAAGAAACCGAGGAGGTGACATCGGAACTCTACTGTCAGATTGGGCAGCTGAAGGTGGAGTTGGACTGGCTCAAAAAAAATCCCGGCAGCTACTGTTGAGTAAGCGTATGACCAACCCATCTTTCCATTCGTAGGAATCCGGTTTAAGCTTCTGCCCCATATATAAAGGCGCAAGGTTGCGCCTCTGTGGTTCTTTGGAAATCGAATAGGGAGAAGCCGGGGTGAGGGATGAACCGCAAGGACTGGAGGACTGTTTCAATCGAAGACGTGGAATTCGATGCGGTGGAATTGACGAGGTTGCTCGTTCCCACTCTACACGTCAGTGAAACAACGGAACAAGTACGGGGCGCGCCTCATCAGGAAATGCCCCGAGGAGCTCTCTGGTTTGCTGCCATTCACTGCTTCCGAGCGAGCTTTTTTGGATCTTCTGCTGGACCTAGGGATCATAGACCCGACGCTCTTGACCGCCGACACGTCTCTTCAGCGGCGCATACAGTCCCAGCCGCTTCTTGAATGCGAAGCTCTCAACGTGCGACGTCACACCCGATTGTCTTAACCGGTTGCCTGACCGGTAGCTGTTCGAACAGCAAAGATCATCCCCAACTTAGGCAGATCTCCAGGATAAGAACGTGAACTTTCCCCATGCAACCGCGGCATTTACCCTATCTCCCGAATCCTGGGCTTTGTTATGTCTTGCTGACTTACCCGGAGACTGGGCCTTACATACCGTTTCTGTTCGTCGGCTCATGGGCTTGCACTCAGGCTTCCTTCGGACAATGCCTCACGACATCGCCCTTGCCTCCGGCTAGTATTTTACCGTGAAAATGCCCTCACCAACCCAGGGGGCAGGGATCAGAGATTAGGGATTAGTAAAAGAGGTCTGCTCTCTCATCTGTGGGAAAGGGGATTTTCATGCTCGGGGGTGACAAAATATTGCTGTCATGAACGTTTGGTTAATATGTTCAAGAAATTAACCGGATTCACATACAGGGAACTTTCACCCCATAAGTTCAGGCCCGTGCCCGGCGTACACATTTCACTTCAATGGATGCTTCGCACCACTGAGCTTGCCAATGGGCCAAATGGGTGATCGTCGGACGGTTACGTTAAAGACACTT
This sequence comes from Desulfatiglandaceae bacterium, assembly GCA_041753575.1. Taxonomy (GTDB): domain Bacteria; phylum Desulfobacterota; class DSM-4660; order Desulfatiglandales; family Desulfatiglandaceae; genus CG2-30-51-40. The sequence continues at coordinate 13,989 of JBGSUA010000190.1, read as the reverse complement.
CCTTGCCGGAATTACATAGAGACATTAAGTCCACCGTCCACAGGTATGATGGCGCCACTTATGTAAGAAGCCTTTTCCGAAGCAAGGAAAACTGCAGCTTCCGCTACCTCCCACGGGGAACCGAATCTTTTCATCGGTACCTGTTTAAGGTTAGTTTCCCTGACCTTTTCATTAACCCATGCAGGTCTGGCCAGCGGCGTATCTATGTATCCAAGCAAAAGAACATTTGCCCTGATGTTGTAGCGTCCATAACGCCCTGCGATGTTCATGGTAAGACTGTTGACAGCACCTTTTGAGGCGCTGTATGAAGCATCTGGAAAAGAGCGAAGGGATGCAAGACTGGATACGTTGATGATCGAGCCTCCACCTCCCTTGATCATAGAAGGGATTACCTGTTTGCACATCATGAATATGCCCTTAACGTTGATATCAAAGATTTCGTTCCAGGCATCTTCCGGAGTTTCCAGGATATCCATCATAGAAGGAATACCCACATTGTTGTGGAGCACATCAATTTTTCCATAATAGTTTATACATTCTTCTATGACTTTTCTGCAGTCATCCGGGTTTGAGATATCAGCGCGGAATGCACGACCTTCAAATCCTTCAGAGCGAATTAGATCAGCTGAAACCTCTGCAGAAGCCATATCCTGATCCACACAAAACACCCTTGCACCTTCACGCGCAAAGCAAACAGCCGATGCCCTTCCATTGCCTAATCCCTCTCCCTTTGTTCCTGCTCCAACAACAATAACTACCTTTCCGTTAAGCCTTTTCGGCATCCAGCCTCCCTCCATTCATCAATTGGCATTTATTTTAAATAATAAAGAAATCAGCCCAACCAACGCTTTCTCCTCTTGTAATGCTTGACTTCCTTATAACTCTTTGTCTCTCCAGACAGATTCATCCCCAAATAAAACTCCTTGATATCCTCGTTTTCGCGCAACTCATCACCGGTAGCTGAAAGCACAATACGGCCATTTTCCAGGACATACCCTCCATCGGCAATGGAAAGGGCTATCCGAGCATTCTGCTCAACAAGCAGAAAGGTCATTCCTTCCAGGTCCTTCATCTTCTTAACCATCTGGAAAATCTCGTTTACAACCATCGGAGCAAGTCCAAGGGAAGGTTCATCCAGAAGGATGAGTCTGGGTTTTGCCATTAGCGCCCTTCCTATCACCATCATTTGCTGCTCTCCTCCTGAGAGGTAGCCGGAAACACGGTTGCGCATGCGCTTTAACACGGGGAAATAGCCGTAAATCTTTTCAAGGGCGTCTGTCAGTTCACCCTTTCCCCTCTGCAAGTTCCCTCCCACAATGAGATTCTGTTCAACGGTCATATGCTGGAGAACACGCCTTCCCTCCATTACCTGGACCAGTCCCATTCTTACAATATCCTGAGGCTCTTCCTGCTGGATAGGTCTTCCGTCATAATAAATGCTCCCGGATGTGACCTCCCCCTCCTCGGAATGAAGCAATCCGGAAATGGCCTTCAGGGTCGTTGTCTTTCCAGCCCCGTTGGCGCCTAAAAGGGCAACTATGCTCCTTTCAGGCACCTCCATGTTGATCCCCTTGAGGACCAGGATAACGTCACTGTAAATGACTTCCACATTGTTGAGCTGCAAAAGCATTTTCTTTCCCTCAACCTATTACCATTTCTTGATGTCAGCAGGCACAGGTACCCAGTTGGGATCAGCAACGGTATACTTGCCGTCCTGGACCGTCTCGATCATGACCTTCAGGTCCTTGTTGCAAAACGGAGCATCCCTGGTGAACTCCAGGGTCGGGAGCGTGTACATGAGTTCGGCTTCCGTGAAGGGAGCTGCAAACATTGCCTCATACACAGCTCTTCCGCTTAGTTTATCTCGCCCCACCCTCTTGACGGCATGCTCAACAGCCCTCAGAGCAAGGATGCTTTGGTTAAGCGCCATCATGGTGTAAGGATTGTACAGGTTCTTGTCCAAACCATACTTATCCACCAACATCTGAAAGAAGGCGTAGGACTTGTGGTTCAGATCTGTGACAGGAGCGTGAGCTGCAACCACAATGTGTCCCTCAAATGGCGCGAATGTCTTCATGGCCTTTCCGGAGGCCCAGATAGTATGATGCGGGGATGCGAGGGTTGGTATATTTACGCCATGGAGCTCGCACGCCCGGATATAAGCCGAAGACATGGCCGAGGTGACAACGCCCATTACAATATCCGCCTTGGCATCAATGATCTTTTTTACCTGGCTGGACACGTCCACTGGGTTAGTATCAGTGAACTCCTTGGCAACGATTTCAGCCAGCCCTTGGGGCCTCAGGACATCATTAGTGTATTTTTCAAACCCGTTGACTATGTCCAGTGCTGCGGCTATTTGACAGCTGAGGAAGGCAATTTTAAGTGGTTTTTTCTCGGGGTGCTTCTGGATATACCATAAGAGAGCGGCTATCCATTCCTGTGCATATAGGGGTCTCACCTGAAAGAGCCACTGATCTGGCAGCCACCCGTATCCATAAGAGGCTGTTCCATAGAAGACCGGCACCTCATCCTTCGAGAGCCTTTGCTGAAGAGCGGCTACATCTGCACCTCCTCCGCCGAGCGCCATTATGGGCTTGCATTCGCTCAGAATCCCAGGCCACATGCTCGCAATCACGGAGGAATCATATCTACCATCGTAGTGTTTCAGGTCCAGTTTCAAGCCAAGCTTTTTCCCCTCGGTATCGTTCCACCATTCAAAAACTGCTTTCTGCATCGGTATCCATGCCTTGAAAAGCTGAGCCCACGATCCGGTAAAATCGGATATGACCGGAATCTTATATTCGATTATTTCTCCTCTAACCTGAACAGCCACCAGCAGGACACAACAAAAAATTGAGGCAAAAAGGGTCGCAATTTGTTTCTTCATGACTTCCTCCTTCGAAATTGTATTTAATATTCACACCCCTAATGGGGGAAAGGCCATATTCGATAGGATTCCTTGATAATATTCCATCTGTGGACAAGACCGCGGGGTTCAAAAATCACAAAAAGAATGATGACACACCCCAAAAGCATGTTCATCGAAGAGAATATGATTTCGGCTCCGACATCGGAAAGTATCCCAATTTCGGTTACCCATGGTCCAAAGTAAGTTATGAACTCCTGAAGAAGGCGAATGATCACCGTTCCTATAATCGCCCCCAGTATTGAACCCATCCCTCCCACTATGAGCATGCCCAGATACCATACCGAAAGCCACAAAGAGAACATATCCGAGAGGACATACCGGATATAATAAGCCCACAGGGCTCCAGCTATGCCGGCATAAAACGCGCCGATAAAAAAGGAGAGAGATTTGTAATAAAAGACGTTGAAGCCGATGATTTCAGCAGCGTTGTCATTATCCCTGACAGAGACAAGAGCCCTCCCCGTCCTGCTCCGTATAAGGCCCCACGCCCCATAGATCATCACCAAGGCAATAACCAATGCAAGGTAGTAAACCCGGACGTCAGTATCAAAATCAAATCCCAGAAACGAAACTGGATTTAAACGCAGGCCCTCAATCTGTCCGAACCATTGCTTGGGAAGCTTCAACATGGCGAATGCAAAGACATACTGGGCCGCAATCGTTGTAAGAGCCAAATAAAACCCCTTTACCCTTACGGCCGCAAGTCCAAAAAGAGATCCGAAAAGGGCAGCGCAAATTCCTGCTGCCGGAAGGGTTACATAGATTGGTGCATGCAAATGAAGAGAAAGAGCGCCCGCTGTATAGGCGCCTACGCCCATAAAGGCAGATTGTCCCAGATTAACCTGTCCTCCATATCCCACATTGATCTGCAAACCCACAACGGCAACAAGCGTAATCAGCGTGACGTTCATGCTGCCTATTATCTTGGCCCCTCCATAAAGTGGCAGGGTCACCAAAAATATCAAAAGACCCAGTAGCCAAATCCACTGGAGACGAGTACGAATTAGGGCCTCGTCTTGATCATAGGCTTCGGCATATACTCCGGCGGGAAGGGTCATATATTATATCCTCTCTATGGTTTTCCATCCGAAAAGCCCGGTGGGACGAATTAAAAGGACAATAATCATAACAACGAAGGGAAATACCGCCCCCACTCCGCCCTGGAAAAGGGGATCCAGGAAGTGCTCGGCAATTGCCATGGACACGCCTATGAGAAGGCCAGCCAATATGAGACCGCCGATGCTCTCAAGGCCTGCAAGCAGAGCTACTGGAAGTGCAGCAAGTCCGATGTCCGCTGCCACGAAGGTCATCCCTTTGCCGCTTACAAAGATAACAGCGGCAATGGTGCATAGCCCTCCGCTGATAGCCCAGGCAGCAGCGATGGATCTTTTTACTCTTAGGCCCAGAGATAGTGCTATCTGATGATCCTCGGCCACAGCTGTCATCTCCAGTCCTATTCTGGTTTTGTTGAAAAACCAGGAAAACAATCCGGCAATTAAAATGGTTAATATGCCGCCGTAAAGAAGCGCTCTGTCGAGTACAAAGGGGCCAATTTTAAGCCCTTTCATGGAAAAAACCGGAGGAACAAAATGGACCTCAGCCCCCCATGTCACAAGGACAGCTCCCCTCAGAAAGACAAGAAGACCGATGGTAACCATAACCAGAGCAAATAATTCCTCGCCCACAAGAGGCCTCAGGATAACCCTCTCGATTACCAGCCCGAGCACAATGCTGATTAAGAATGCAAAAATAAGTGCAACCCAGATAGGGAGTTCAAAATACTGTGTAAAGGACCAGAAAAAAAACGCTCCGACAATAACAATTTCTCCCTGGGCGAAATTGAACACTCGCGATGAGCGGTAGATGATGACAAAACCCATGGCGATAAGGGCGTAGAGGAGACCTGCCAGTGCGCCATTGATCATGTGAGACACAAGGCTTATCATTGTTTCTCCCCTCCAATATTTAGATCATAAATTCGGACTAGGGCGTTCAGCACGCCAGTCCTCCCATCTTGATACTTGATGGGCACCTTGGCCTCAAACTCAGACCTTCTATCGTAGATTGCTGAGATGAAATCATGGTATTTTTGTTCAAGAAAGCTGCGCCTGATTTTGCGGCTGCGGGTCAGTTCATCCTCATCAGGATCGAGCTCCTTTGGAAGATTAAGAAATCGCCTCACCTTGGATCCCTCAGGAAGAAAGTAATTAACCTTCTCTACCTCTGACTTTATCAACTCAAGGACGTTCGGATTCTGGGAAAGATCCGTAAAGGTTGTGTACCCCACCCGCTCATGCTCAGCCCAGGAGCCGACGGTTCCGAAGTCTATGTTTATGAAGGCTGATACAAAAGGCTTGCTCTCGTCCCCCAGGGTCATCACCTCCTTGACAAAGGGGCTGAAGCGAAGGCGGTTTTCTATGAATTGGGGGGGATAAGCATGGCCCGTTGATAATTTTCTCATATCATCCAGCCGATCCAGGTAGACCATCTCGTTTTTCCCTGTCATGTAGACGCTGTCCCCTGTGCAGTACCATCCGTCTTTGGTTTTTTTGCTAGAGCCATCAGGGTTCTTGTAGTAGCCGGCAAAACCAGACCCTCCTCTGACGAGCAGTTCTCCCTCCTCTGAAATCCTGTACTCCAGTTCAGAGCCAAAATGGGGATGGACTGGCATCCACTTTCCAACAGTCTCCAGATCGTAGCAATCACCATGATGAAGTGTGAACAAACCCATTTCGGTGGTCCCGAAGACATTGCGGAGCTTCACGCCCATGGCATGAAAAAAGCGGAAGACATCCGGGGCCATTCCCGAACCCCCGGATTGTGCAAAGTAGGCGGATTGCAGACCGAGATTATCCCTCAGCGGACCCAGGATCATCCAGTCAGCGACGGGATAGATGAATCGCCACCCGTATGGAACCTTATCCCCTTCCAGCGAGGCCAAATTAACCTTCCTTCCCACCGCCATGCCCCATCTGAAGAGCCTTCTTCGGACAGGACCGGCATCCATCATCTTTGATTCCACGAGCTTCGCGAGGCTCTCCCATTGTCTTGGTGTAAAGGTAACGGCCTCAGCCCCTATCTCCCTGAGGTTTTCCTGTACCGTTTCAGGCTCTTCAGGAAAGTTAACAACAAAAGGAACCAGGAGACCCTGACAGATGCCGAACATCTGCTCGGCAGCCCAAGCTGGAGAGATGTAAGACAGGTATTGGGTGAAAGGTTTAAGAGGCACTGTCCCAGCGACACGGTAGACCGTATCAAATAGGTTCGCATGCGTTAGCATGCATCCTTTGGGAAGTCCTGTTGTGCCTGATGTGTAGCTTATAACGGCTAAATCATTCCCTTTTCCTTTTGCTACCTCATCATTAAAAAGGTTTGAACTTCCACTAGTCCATCCCTCCCCCAAGACCTCAAGCTCAGCAAGTGTCATCAATTTTGGGTTTCGGTACTTCCACATGCCGCGTTCGTCCCAATAAATGATTTTTCTGATATTCGGCACCCTGTCTTTTGCTTCGAGAACCTTGTCAACCTGTTCCTGGTCTTCGCAAATAACCGTGACCGCATCGGAATGATTAAGGATATACTCCATCTGTGCAGATGTCAGATCAGGATACATGCATACCACTACTGCTCCAAGCGCCAGGGCCGCATACTCTGCCCAGAAGAGTTCAGGCTCGTTCTCTCCGGCCAGTGCAACTGTCTCACCTCTCTTTACGCCCGAAGCCGCAAGTCCAAGCGCAATTTTCCGTACGGATTCAAGGACATGACTGAAACTATACCTCTGCCAGATCCCGAAATCCTTCTTGCGGTGAAGTGTCTTTTCCCCGAATCGTGCAGCCTGATACACAAGGAGTTTCGGGAGGGTGTCCACACCATTGTTCAGGATCTCGGAGAGAGCACCCCAGTTCTTTTGAGCGTCCCACAAATGTTTCATCTTGAGTGCTCCTCTCCAAGATAGGCCTTTATAACCTCAGAATTTTTCCTGATCTCCACAGGCTTGCCTTCCGCGATCACATTGCCCCAGTTGAGGACATAAATCCGATCTGCAATATCCATAACCACCTGCATGTCATGCTCGACTATCACGATCGGGATATCGTGAGCCTCCCGGATGTCTATGATGAAACGTGCCATATCCTCCTTTTCTTCGAGGTTCATTCCCGCCATTGGTTCATCCATGAGAAGAACCCTTGGCTCCATGGCCAGAGCACGACCCAAATCAATTCTCTTGCGAAGACCATAGCTTAGCTCACCAACAAGCTTGTGCCGTATATGCTTTATTTCGAGGAAATCAATTATCTCTTCAACCTTGTGCCTTTCATTCATCTCTTCACGATGGGTCCAGAACCTGTAGATAAAACCTTGAACCGCATTTGTCTTCATGAAGATATGTCTGCCTGTAAGCAGGTTATCAATCACGCTCAATCCCGGAAACAGCTGTATTCCCTGAAATGTCCGAGCCACGCCAAGGCGGGCTATACTGTGAGGTTTACAGCCTGTGATCTCCCGCTCCCCGAAAAAAACCCTTCCTTCCTGCGGGTGATAAAAACCGTTCATGCAGTTAAGCAGGCACGATTTCCCGGCTCCGTTGGGTCCGATAACGGCCAGGATCTCGCTCAAACCGACACGGGTGCTCACATCGGTCAAGGCCGTCACGCCGCCGAAGCGAAGTCTCAATCCGGAAGTCCTGATCATATCCGGGGACGGCTTTGCTTCATCTCTGTTTCTCTCAGGTTGCGTCGCCATAAGACATCTTCACCTTTGTCCTGTCTATAGAACCGTCCTCCCTTTTGGGAAGTTCCGGCACAAACATTACGCATTGGGGTTTCTTGAATCGCGCAATCATGGAGCCAACGAATTCAATAAGCTCAGAAGGCTCAAGGGGTTCGCCTGGCTTCAGAACGCACACGGCCTTGATGGCCTCTCCCCATCGGGCATCTCTCACCCCTATAACTGATGCCTCTTTGACAGACGGATGCTTAAGAATTGATTCCTCGACCTCAGCAGGATAAACATTTTCGCCTCCCGGCTTGATAAGTTCTTTCTCGGGAAGTCTGCCCGAATACCAAAGATATCCGTCCTCGTCGAAATGACCCATATCGCCTGTGTGGTGCCACCCTCCCCGGAAGGTCCAGGCGGTGTCCTTGTCCATTTTCCAGTAGCCTTTGAATACCAAAGGACCACGGACTACTATCTCCCCGGGCACGCCTGGCCCGACCATGCGTCCCGATTCATCTTCGATTCCAACATCGGCAATGAGCACTGGCTTTCCTGCAGAACCAGGCCGGTCGGAATAAGGCGACAGGCTCACCAGACCTGAAGTTTCAGTCTGGCCGTATGAAATCCAATAGCGGGCATTGGTTTCCCTTTCCAACCGTCGAATCGTTTCCGGTTTTTCTATTCCCAGCACGGCCTTTAAACTCGATAAATCGCGACCTTTCTCAGCAGCCCTGTCCATGATCTGGTCGAGCATGGGAGGAAACTCCCCAAAGAGAGTAACACGATCCCTTTCAATGTGATCGAGAGCTAAATCTATATCGAACTTGGGGAGAATAATGTTGGTGCCGCCTGCCTGCATAACTGCAAGAGTAGTGGACAAGCCGCCCACATGGAACAGGGGCAGCATCCCCAAATTGCAGTCCAGTTCCGATAGCTTAAGCAAATTAATCAATATCAGGTTGAAACAGATCGCTCCCTTCTGGGAAATGGTAGCCCCCCGCGCCTTCCCCGCAACAGCCGCCGTATGGATAATAACAAAAGGCTCATCCACGGACCCCTCAGGTTCCGACAACTTGGCTTTATCGCCCATAAGAGTATTGAAAGGCTTAAAAGTACCTTCGCCATCAGGTAGACCATATAATTGCTCTACAAAGCTCAGTTCCGGGAGAAGAGATCCAACTGAATCCTGGAATCTGCTTTCAACGAATATGATTCTGGGAGTTCCATCCGATATTATGTACTTAACCTCTCCAGGACTCAGACGCCAGTTGACGGCCAGCACAACAACACCCAACTTGGCCGCAGCCCCATAGAGATAGATATATTCAGGGCAGTTCAAACCGATAACACCGATCCGATCCCCCTTGTGCAATCCTCTGGCCAAAAGACCGAATGCGAGGCGATCCACTTTCTCCAAGAGCTCGCAAAAGGTGATTCGGGACCCATCGGAAATAAGAGCGATATCATCTCGATATATTCCTGCATTGCGTTTAAGAGCATGATAGAGCCCGAAGTCATAAAGCCCCATTTTCACTGCCTCCTGTAATCCTTTCGAGAAGGGGGCCAAGGGCCACATCAAGCTCCTCCTTGGCCGAGCCAAACGGCACCGCACCGTCCATGTCAAGAATAGAATCAAGCTTCTCGGATACCATTTCCGGCAAGATTTCCTCTTCCGGATCGAACCTGATGCCTGGACCTTCCATCATCCTTGCCGCTGCAAAATATCCACCGCCTGCGCAGATTACCGAACCTGAGATACGGCATTCATCGCTGCAGAGATATGCTACGACTGGCGTGACCTTTTCCGGACGCAACATGGATGCGATCTCCTCGGAAAAAATACCTGAGACCTCCGCAAGCCTGGTGACGGCAAGTGGGGAAACCGTGTTTACAAGAATATTGTATTTCTGGCCCTCATGTTTTAGAGAGTTCATTAGACCCAAAAGCCCCATCTTCGCTGTACCGTAGTTGGTCTGTCCAAAATTACCGTATAGACCTGCAGTCGAAGTGGTGAATACGATACGTCCGAATTCTCCTTTTCGCATCGCAGGAAACGCAGCCTTAGTGAGGTACACTGAACCGATTAGATGCACTTTCAAAACGGATTCAAAATCCTCCAACGCCATGTTAATGAAGGTCTTGTCACGCAGTATCCCGGCATTATTTATTAGGATGTCCATGCTCCCGAAATTTCTGAGGGCATCTTCCACGATCCTTTGGGCGCCTTCGGGTTCAGCCACGCTATCGAAGTTGGCAACAGCCGAACCGCCTCTTTCAACGATGATGCTCGCTACCTTTTCTGCAGGTCCCCTGGATCGGTCAACGCCTTCCACAGATGTTCCAAGGTCATTAACCACAACCCTTGCACCCCTGGAGCCGAGAAAAAGGGCGTAATCTCTGCCAAGGCCGTGACCGGCCCCGGTTACCACCGCGGTCCTGTTGTTGAAGTGGATACGGTTCACCTGATGCCCTTCTGAAGGATGACAACGGAACAGGCAGCTTCTTCAAGCCCTATTACTCCACCCCCATTCTCCTGGAGGGCAAATTCGGCGCCTTTGACCTGCCTTTGACCTGCTTCGCCGCGAAGCTGAGTAACCAACTCATAGATCATAGACAGTCCGGTTGCGCCGACAGGGTGGCCTTTTGACACCAGTCCGCCAGAGGTATTGACCGGCACCTTGCCACCCAGAGAGGTTTGCCCGGATTCTACGAATGGCCCTCCCTGCCCTTCCGGGCAAAAGCCAAGCATCTCGGCCTGATAAATCTCACAAAATGAGGTGGCGTCATGCACCTCAGCTACGTCTATATCCCCCGCGCCTATTCCTGCAATATCGTAAGCCTTCCTTGCCGCTATCATGCTCAGGGAGGGTTCATCGGGCTCCCTGTATTTCCCTCCCGTGATCACGCTGGCGCGAATTCTGACGGCCCGCTCCCTGGCAGCCGAAGGAAGATCTTTAAGGAAATCTCCTGAGCACAAAATTGCTGCTGCAGCGCCGTCTCCTATTGGCGCGCACATGGAGCGGGTCAGGGGATAGCTCACTAAACGGTCCTTCAGAACTTCATCGATCGGGACCTCGAACCTGTACTGGGCTTTTGGATTAAGAGATCCAAAAAAATGATTCTTGGAGGCGCCCGCGGCAATCTGTCGCTGAGTGGTTCCATACTTCCACATGTGATAGCGGGCTTGGACCGCGTAGGTATCCATGAACATCGTTCGACCCGGTCCTGGCTCGAATCTGTCACCGCATTTTTCGGCTGTAGCACGATAAGCGTCTATGGTCTCTTCCCGATCGAAGTTGTCTATTCCCACATCGAACATCTTGAATGTCTCCTTGCTATCCTTTCCGGGATTGAAGATCTTCTCCACCCCGATAGCCAGGGATACCTCAGACTGCCCGCTCAAAACATCCTTGTATGCTCCATTAAAGGCCATTGATCCAGTTGCACAGGCGCCTTCAACGTTTACAATTGGAACGCGATCAGGGAAAAGCCCTTCCCGGACAAGTGGGATAAAACACACCTGCCCCCGGATACTCATCTGATTCCAAAAACCCATGAAACAGTTCCCGAACCAAGCGAATTCTATCTTCTGGCCATTTTCAAAGCAGGCATCCCCAAGAACACCTAAATAGGCATCTCTTGTTAATTCTTTAAATGATCTATCTGGCCATTTTTTAAACTGTGTAGAATAGGAACCAACTATATAAACCTCTCTCATAAAAATCTCCTTTTTCAAAATACCTAAAAATCGTCAGTTTTGTGTATCAGACGGGCGACAGATAGCGCGCCATATCATCTCGAAGACTTGGCCAGCGTCTTGGGTAAATCGTTCCTTCTGTCCTCTGAAGATCCACATAGCAAAACGGTGATGTATCATTCCATGAATGAAATCAAGCAGAACGCCTGCTTTTACATCGTTGTTGAGGAGACCCAGGCTCTGACCATCTCTGATTACCTCTATGTAGGTATTAATGAATTTTTTCTGTCTGAAGGATTTATCTTCCATCCACTTACGGAAAGGAACCGTGAGAAAAATGATGCGACCAACCTCCGGATGTCGCTCATAAAAGTCAAGCTCCACCCAGAATGCCTTCCTGAGCTTTTCCTTCAGATCCGAAATACCCTGAAGGTGATCTGTGAGCCTCTCGGTCAGCCTTCCCAAGACATTATCCAGGGTGGCGAATAGAAGTCCCTCTTTGTTCCCGTAGTATTTATATATCGAGGTAAAGCTGACTCCGGCCTTTTTTGCTACATCACGTATGTTGGCCCTGTGGAAATCTGTTTCCGAGAAAATCTCAAGTACAGCCTTTTCGAGCCGCTGTCGGGTTTCGACATTCAAGTCCTGGGGCACATAGGTTTCAGTTTCGATCGCATCTTCCAAAATCATCGTAACAATGTTCCTGTCTAATCATTAAAAGGTAATAAAAAGGCGATGTATTGACTATTTTATAAATCAGTTAGTAACTATATTCTTGTATATACTTATGTATTTTTCAATTACTTATATAGTATAGCATCTCTTAGTTGTTGATGCTGATAACTATGTTATCGTATTTAAAAAAAGAATGTCAAGAAAAAATTCTATGAAAGACTTCGGGCTGAATTCATGGGGCTGAACAGTGCACCCGCGAAATCAATTCGCCTGCCTGAAGTGCTTGGAATTATGAGCCTCAAGACTTCCAATGACGGCATTGGTGCGAACATATCGGAAGGTGCAAAAGCATTCTCATCAAGGCTATATTTTGAAGTTCAAGGCGGGGCCTTTTACGCTTAGCACTTCGTATATGAATGGGCTTTCAGCTTTCAGATGCCTTTAGCCGGGGCGCAAGGGAGATCTACTCTTATCCCAAAAAAGGGGGGCAAGCTCATTTATCATCCCTCCAAAGTTGTTCTCCTTGTGGGTCAGGCTCTCATATATCTTGCCCGAGTGAGATCTGGTTCCCTGCAGGAATCATTCTGAAGGATTTCTGCGCCATTGAACAGAGCGATCTGGATATTCGATATAATATCGGCGGGACGGGTGCGATTCCAGAATCGCGGAGCGCGATAACGTGTCTTGCGCTGGCGGCGCGAACGTCGGATGCTTCGCCGTTTTTCCAGTTTCAGATGGATAGCCTCTCCGCGATGCGCCAGTTCTCCGGCCCAAGCGACCCTTAGTCCCCGTTGAAATGCCGCCGCCAAGCACAAGACCAGTGGTTTTGCTGCCCGGATCGGATTTCAGGGTAAGCGCCTGCGTATCCCCACTACTCCTGTTCTTCAGAATGATGGTGAACAAAAAGCGCCGGAACATTGCTGCCTTTCCTCTGCGCAACAATTACCGCGCCCGTGCCGGATGACAGGGCATGAGCGGTTGCCGCTTGATGTCCAATACAAAAATCCTGTTGTTTTGCATAAGGATTAACTCACTTTCTGGGCTTTCGCCCGTAGCGTTTGCCTCGCTCATGTCCAAGGCGCTTTTCGTGCCGCCATCCTTCGCCGCATCCCCAGGTACGACAGCATGAATGGCGGCGGTAGAGTCCGGGACTAGCAAGCATCCCGGAGTGCCATGACACCCAGAACGTAGCGGTTGGATACCGCTTGAGCTGGTCATGAATCAGAGCTCCTGCAAGCCTTCGCAGACTGCAAGCCCCCGCCTTTAGGCGTGGGGTTCCTGACTACTTAATTTTGATCTAATAGGGACAGCTATTTTTTGAATCGCTCTCAACGGTCGGATGGACCAGATTCAGCGCAAGGGAGAGATCGAAAACCTGATTCGCTCCCTTTCCCGGTTCTCCGAAAAAGTTCTTCTGGCCCTCTCCGGTAAGAGTGATGTCCGGGCGGATGCCAAGAAGATCGGGCCTGCGCTGATCTGCGAGAGAATCTGGAAAGAGCTGGAGATTGGTAAAATCATCCGCCGGCTTGTGGCAAAGCGGAAGTTTGGCTTCGACGTGGAGAAGGCGATCTTTTTGACGGTTCTGCATCGGCTCTTCGTGTCCGGCTCGGATCGGGCCTGCGACCGGTGGCACCGGGATTATGTGATCAATGGCGTCGAGGCACTGTCTCTGCATCACCTTTACCGGGCGATGGCCTTTTTGGGAGAAGAGATCGAGGATCAGCGGGACTCCACCCCCTTTGCCCCGCGTTGCACAAAGGACGTGATAGAAGAAGATCTGTTCCTGGGTCGCCGGAATCTTTTTTCCGGTTTGGATTGCGTTTTCTTCGACACCACCTCCATCTACTTCGAGGGAGAGGGAGGAGAAACCATCGGGAAGCTGGGCCACAGCAAGGATCACCGCCCCGACCTCCATCAGATGGTTGTGGGGGTCATCCTGGACGATCAAGGTCAGCCGGTCTGCTCTGAG
>JBGSUA010000189.1:0-35354 GCA_041753575.1 Desulfatiglandaceae bacterium | reverse complement strand
CTCGATCGTATAGACAGCATCCTTTTTGCTGCGCCTGTCCTTTACCTCTTCCTGGTTTTTATGTAGGATGCCATTAAGGTAGCAAGAATGAAAAAAATCGCTCTTCTGGGTTCAACCGGTTCAATCGGGGTAACTGCTCTGCGGGTAATCCAATCCGCCCAAACGGATTACCAGGTAGTTGCTCTCGGGGCTGCGAGAAACATAGATCTTTTGGCCCAGCAGATTGCGCGGTTCCATCCCATGGCAGTAGCCGTATTGAACGATGAAGTCGCAGGACTCCTTGCTGAAAAATTGAGCGGAGGCCATAGACCGAGCATATTTATAGGCACAGAGGGTTTAGTGGCTTTAGCCCTTATGGAGGAAGCGGATACGGTCATCTCGGCCATGGCTGGCGCCGCCGGGCTGGTGCCGACCTTTGAGGCCGTTAAGGCCGGAAAGACTCTTGCCCTTGCAAATAAAGAGACCATGGTAATGGCCGGGGCACTGGTGATGCAAGAGGCCGTAAGGACAGGCAAAACCATCCTACCGATTGACAGTGAACACAGCGCGATACTTCAATCCCTGAGGGGCCATCCAAGAGATGATCTTGAGCGAGTTGTCCTTACGGCATCAGGAGGCCCTTTTAAGGATCTTTCCTTAGAACGGATGCGTCATGTGACCCCGGCACAGGCATTGAACCATCCCACCTGGAAAATGGGCAATAAGATCACAGTTGACTCTGCGACACTTATGAACAAGGGCCTTGAGGTCATTGAGGCAAAGTGGCTTTTTGACCTCAAGATGGATCAAATTGATATCCTTATACATCCACAAAGCATAGTCCATTCCATGGTGGAGTACAAAGACGGATCGGTTATTGCGCAGATGGGCATTCCCGACATGACAATACCCATTGCCTATGCCCTGGGCTTCCCTCATCACAAGGTGAACTCCTTACCCCGTCTCAGGCTTGAGGAAAGCGGCCCGTTGAGCTTTTTTAGACCCGATTTTGTTCGGTTTAAGTGTCTTAAACTAAGCCTTGAGGCTGCAAGAAGGGGACAAAGTCTCCCTGCAATCCTGAACGGCGCCAATGAGATAGCGGTCGAGGCCTTTCTGAGCGGCCGCATAGGTTTTCTTGACATCCCAAGAATCATAGAACAAACCATGGAGGCTCATGAGCCCTTCTCCATACTCGACATCTCCAACGTGTTGCTCGCGGATGAATGGGCCAGGAGTAAGGCCGGGGAGCTGGTTGAAGCGCAGGAGTCGAGTAATAATGAAGACTTCAAGCGTGATGAAAAAGGCTTTCGCTGCGCAAAGCGTCAGACAGAATTGAGGCATTCATGAATATACTTTTCTATTATGTACTTCCATTTGTTGTCGTTCTTGGAATCTTGATCTTTTTCCATGAGCTTGGGCACTTCCTTGTTGCCAAACACTTCGGAGTTAAGGTGCTCAAGTTCTCCCTTGGTTTCGGCCCTAAGATCATAGGCCGTCAGGTTGGTGAGACCGAATACCTTATTTCGGCACTTCCTCTGGGCGGATATGTAAAGATGCTGGGAGAAGACGAAGAAGATGACGCCATTGATCAGAGAGACCAAGATAGGTCCTTTTCTTCTCAGCATCCGCTGAAGAGGATGGCGATAGTTGCCGCCGGACCCATTGCCAATCTTGTATTGGCGGCCCTCATCTTCTGTCCCCTCTACATGATTTCAGGGATTCAGGTTATGACTCCTGAAATCGGGCAGGTAACTGAGGGTTCACCTGCGCATAAGTCCGGATTTCTGAAAGGGGACATAATCGTTGCGATAGGTGATAAGGCGGTGGAAACCTGGCCTGATGTCAAGGCAATCGTTGAAAAGAGCGCAGGACTAGCACTGGATATCACCGTTCTGAGAACCGGCGATACCGTCCGACTGAAGGTGATTCCGGAGCAGTCAACGATCAAGAATCTTTTCGGTGAGGAAACTCCCTCAGGAATAATAGGAGTAGTGGCAGCGGGAAAATTCAAGGTTTTGAGGCTCGGTCCCTTTGCCGCCATTGGGGAAGGGCTCGATAAGACATGGGAGATCATAAGGCTTACCTGCCTTACGGTTGTCAAACTCATACAGCGCATCATCCCTATAAAAACCCTGGGGGGACCTATAATGATAGGCCAAATGACAGGTCAGATCGCACGGGAAGGATGGGCAAATCTCCTGCCCTTTATGGCCGTCATCAGCATAAACCTGGGCATACTTAATCTTCTGCCGGTCCCGATCCTTGACGGCGGTCTTTTGTTATTTTTGCTAATCGAACTTGCGACAGGCAAGTCCCTGAGCGTGAAGAAGAGGGAACTCGCTCAAAAGGCCGGACTCTTCGTATTGATCCTCCTTATGGCCATCGTCATGTATAACGACCTTGTGAGACTGGTGGAATAGAAAGACCTTGATACTGGCAATCAATACGACCACGGCCCCTTTCGGGCTGGCCCTTCTTGACAGGGATGGCTCCCTGAGGGCGGAGATCTTTGCCTCCCAGGGTAAAGGCCATTATGGAGCCCTGATGCCGGCAGTCCACTTCATGATGTCTTCCTGCAGCGCCATGCCTTCAGAGATCGAGGCAGTTGCCGTCGCGACAGGGCCTGGGAGCTTTACCGGCCTTCGCATAGGACTCTCGACTGCCAAGGGCTTTTCTCACGCGCTTGATGTCCCCATCATAGGAATCCCAAGCCTCGATGCTATGGCCCTCCAGTGTTCTTCAAACGAACTGCCCCTGGTTACCGTTATTGATTCAAGGAGAGGGGAGTTCTTTGCCGCATCTTTCATACCCGACGGTAAAGGAAGATACGTAAGAAGATCAGAAGATATATGCCTTAAGGCAGAAGACCTCCCGACA
This sequence comes from Desulfatiglandaceae bacterium, assembly GCA_041753575.1. Lineage (GTDB taxonomy): Bacteria > Desulfobacterota > DSM-4660 > Desulfatiglandales > Desulfatiglandaceae > CG2-30-51-40. The sequence continues at coordinate 32,498 of JBGSUA010000189.1, read as the reverse complement.
GTCTTTGAAAGTAGATCGTTTATAATTGGAAATGATTTTCCAAGACAGTGGCCCTTCTTGCGGGAGGCTTTGGGAGAGATGGCCGTTCCGGCCCCTGCCCATCTGTGGAAGACTGATGCCGCGTCACTCAGCATCCTGGCTCTGGAGAGGCTTGGGAATGCACAATATGACGATCCGGATTTACTCTCTCCAAGGTATTTCCGGCCCCCTGATATACGCACTAACAGCCATGCCCTGTTGGGGCGCAACGAAGCATGAAAATGCCGCATGTCATTCCGGACTCGATCCGGAATCCAGGTGCAAAGGACTGGATAGCGGCCTACGCCGCTATGACTATCTATTTTCATATAAATCCATATCCCCTCAGATTCGCCAGATGACCACCAAGAATAACCATTTTATTGGCATAACTGTTTTGATCCATCAGCGATAAGTTCAAACTGTAGGTTTTTATGTGCGCCCTTGGCCATCGCCCCTCCTTTTTGTTGACTTTCCTCTAGGCCGCCTTAGATTCTTTTAAAAAATGATGTAGTTGCAAGAAGTTGAAAATGGGGCGGCAAATAAAAAAGTTTCTGATATAAGGCTCTCACAAACGGGAACTCGTCCGAAGGGTGGGGCGTCCAAGCGCAGCGCGGACAATTCGCAGTAGTGAGTTTTAGTTAGACCTGCGACTCAACGACGAGGGACACAGGGCAACGCAATAGATGGACTTTTTACAAAGCCCGCAAGATTGCTTAATTGGTTTATCAGACCAATCCTTAATTTTAAGCAGGAGGTCTTTATTGTTATGAGACTCGACAAACTCACTCTCAAGGCACAGGAGGCCGTTCAGGCATCTCAACAGCTTGCGGAGAAATATAATCATCAGCAGATAGAACCAGAGCATATTGTGAGGATCATCTTCAGCCAGAAAGAGGGCGTCATGCCGCCTCTTTTGGGGAAGATGGGAATTAACGCCCAGCAGGTTACAGCCGCCCTTGACTCCGCAATGGAGAGGCTCCCACGGGTCTCGGGAGGGGGAGCAGGTCAGGCTTATATATCCCCTCGGGCCAAGGCGCTTCTGGATAAGGCCTTTTCTGAGGCTGAGCAGATGAAGGATGAATATGTCAGCCTTGAGCACCTTCTTCTCGCATCAACAGAGGAGAAGGCGGGAGAAATCCCCAGGATATTTTCCATAGCCGGGGTAACGCGCGATGCCGTTCTCAAAGCCCTTGTCGAGATACGCGGGGGGCAGAGGATCACAGACCAGAATCCTGAAGACAAGTACCAGGCCCTGGAGCGCTTCAGCAGGGATCTGACCGCGGTAGCAGCAAAGGGAGGCCTTGATCCGGTCATTGGAAGAGACGATGAGATCCGCAGGGTTATACAGGTCCTTTCACGCAGAACCAAGAACAACCCTGTTCTCATCGGCGAGCCCGGTGTCGGCAAGACGGCTATTGTCGAGGGCCTGGCCCAGAGGATAGTGCAGGGCGATATCCCTGAAACCTTGAAGGAAAAGCGGGTGGTGGCCCTTGATATGGGCGCTCTGATAGCGGGGGCAAAGTACAGAGGAGAATTCGAAGACAGGCTGAAGGCCGTGCTTAAGGAGGTCACTGACGCCCAGGGGAGCATCATCCTTTTCATTGATGAACTCCACACCCTGGTAGGAGCGGGCGCGGCAGAGGGCTCAATGGACGCATCCAACATGTTGAAGCCTGCGCTTGCAAGGGGTGAACTCAGGTGCGTGGGGGCAACCACCATAAAGGAATACCGCAAGTACATAGAAAAAGACGCCGCTCTTGAGAGAAGATTCCAGCCTGTTATGGTGGATGAACCTTCGGTAGAGGATACCATCTCCATCCTGAGGGGGCTGAAGGAAAAATATGAGATCCATCACGGCGTAAGGATAAAAGACTCAGCGCTGGTGGCGGCTGCCACCCTTTCGCATCGCTATATCACAGACAGATTTCTTCCTGACAAAGCTATTGATCTGATAGATGAGGCGACATCCAGACTCAGGATCGAAATAGACAGCATGCCTGCTGAGATTGACAACCTACGGAGAAAGACAACTCAGCTCGAGATAGAGAGGGAGGCCCTCAGAAAGGAAAAAGACCGGACGTCTAAGGAGCGCCTTGAAAAACTTGAAAAGGAACTGGCTGAATTGAATCAGGAAAGGGAAACCTTGACTGCCCACTGGCAGAAGGAAAAGGATGCCATATCAAAAATAAGGTCCATAAAGGAGAGGCTTGAGACAACAAGATCCGAGGCCCAGATTGCGGAGAGACAGGGAGACCTTGGAAAGGCTGCCCAATTGAAATACGGCACCCTCATAGAACTTGAAAAGTCGCTTTCTGAAGAAAACAGGACTTTCGAAGCCCTTCAGTCTGATCGAAAGATGCTCAAGGAGGAGGTTGACAGCGAAGACATAGCGGAGATAGTTGCTAAATGGACAGGAATACCTGTCTCCAGGCTTATGGAAGGAGAAAGGGAAAAGCTCCTCAAGATGGAGGAGCGACTGGCCTTAAGGGTAGTGGGACAGGGAAAGGCCGTAATCGCGGTTTCCAGTGCCGTAAGAAGAGCCCGCTCGGGCCTCCAGGATCCAAACAGGCCAATCGGATCTTTCATCTTCATGGGGCCCACCGGCGTCGGAAAGACCGAGCTTGCCAGGGCCCTTGCCGAGTTTCTCTTTGACGATGAGCAATACATGATCCGAATAGACATGTCCGAATATATGGAAAAGCACTCTGTGGCAAGGCTTATCGGCGCCCCTCCAGGCTACGTGGGCTACGAAGAGGGAGGCCAGCTTACCGAGGCCATAAGAAGGCATCCTTATTCGGTTGTCCTCTTTGATGAGATAGAAAAGGCCCATCCCGAGGTCTTCAACGCACTGCTGCAGGTTTTAGACGACGGACGCATGACTGACGGCAAGGGAAGAACCGTGGATTTCAAAAATACCGTTCTGATAATGACCTCCAACGTAGGGAGCAACTGGATACAAGAACTGGGAGTGGGGAATCCTAAGGAGACGGAGAAAAGGGTCATGGAAGCCCTCAGAGCGACGTTTAAACCTGAGTTCCTAAACCGCATAGATGAGATAGTGATCTTTAATTCCCTAGGAATATCGGAGATAAAGAAAATCGTTGATATCCAATTTAAGATTTTGGCAAGGCGGCTCGAAGCCGGCAAGATCGCGCTTAAGCTTTCGGAAAAGGCAAAGGAATTCCTTGCCGGCACTGGATACGATCCTGTCTATGGAGCAAGACCACTTAAACGGACTTTGCAGCACCTTATCCAGGACCCCCTGGCCGTAAAGATTCTGGAGGGCTCCATCGGGGAGGGAGACACCATCACAATAGACGTTCAGAACGGAGAAGTCGTTTTCTCTTCCTGACAGATATGATTTTTTTAAGCCGATCGCCTGTGCATGGGATCGGCTTCTCTTTACTGCTTCATATGAAAATACATCGTCATACCGGCTAAGGCCGGTATCCAGCCTTTTACACCTGGATTCCGGATCGGGTCCGGAATGACATGCGGCATTTTCATGCTTCGTTGTGCCCTATCCGGGCATGAGGGTTAGTGCCGAACTGAAGAGCGTACAGGGTGGAAAAGCGGCCTCCGCTCGAGCAGAGTTCTTCTCGTGTGCCGGACTCAACAATGGAGCCCCCCTCCACGACATATATCTTGTCCGCCTTCATGACCGTGCTGAGGCGGTGGGCAACCACAAGGACGGTATGTCTCCCATGCAACCCCTCGATTGTATGCTGGACAAGCTTTTCACTTTCCGCATCCAGTGCCGAGGCCGCCTCATCAAGGATAAGGATGGTGGGATTGATCAGGAGGGCCCTGGCAATGGCGACCCTCTGTCTCTGACCTCCTGAAAGCATTGTGCCCCTGTCACCTACTATAGTGTCATAGCCCTTGGGCTGAGCCAGGATGAAGTCATGCGCATTGGCCGCCTTTGCGGCCGCTATAACCTCGTCCATCCCCTTATTAAAATCGCCGTACCTGATGTTGTTTGCGATGGTGTCATGGAAGAGAAGCACCTCCTGATTAACATAGCCGATCTGTCTTCGGAGGGAGGAAACTGTAACATCCCTTATATCAACCCCGTCTATCTTGATAGATCCCTTGGTTACGTCATAGAAACGGGGTATAAGATCAAGGAGCGTGCTCTTTCCGGCTCCGGTCGACCCCACAAAGGCAGCCATCTCGCCGGCCTTAATGGTGATAGAAATGTCTCTCAGTACCAACTCCTTTGAGCCGTATCCGAAACAGACCCCGATCAGACTGATCTCATCGCGATGCCGAGGCAGTTCCGCCGCGCCCTCCTTTTCCCTGATAACCGTTTCCGTCTCAAGGATATCGAACACCCTTTCGGTCGCCCCCTGAAGAGTTCTCAGGTTGTTGTTCACCATCGCGAGTCTCTTCACAGGGCTATAGAACTTTGAAAAGGCATAGAGGATGGATAGAAGCTCCCCCAGCGTATGATCGAAATAGACCTTCCCAGCGATCAGCACGGCCGGGAGAACCAGAAAAACAGCGGAGTCCATCATAGGGCCTAAGCCCAGATTCCACCTGCTCCAATGCATAACCTTCTTATAGAGATTCTCGGCAAGACCCTCAAAAGATTCCCCTTCCCTTCTGCCTGTAAAAAAGCCCAGTATCAGCCTCATGCAGGAGAGAGTTTCATGAAATTTTGCCGTGACCTCCGCGGTTGCATCCTGGACCCTGGTTGAATGCTTTTTTGCCTTTTTGCCAAATAGCCGCACCAGACCCACCAGGGCCGGCCCAAGTATAAAGACAAGCAGGGTGATCTTGTAATTCATGACCAGCAGGTAGGCCAGAAATACCATTGCCGTGATGGGATGTTGAATGAGACCCATAAGGACATTGGCTATGAGGCCCTGCATAACGGTCAGATCCGCTGTGGATCTGGCTATGAGATCCCCCGCCCTCTTATCATGATAATAGGCCAGATGCAGGGAGAGGAATTTCTTGTAAAGATCAACGCGGAGATCCTTTACGGCCCTGTTGGAGAAGGCAGCGCCACACAGCCCGCCAGCGTATGTTGTAATGGATATGAGAAGGGTTGAGCCGAAGGCTACAAGGGTAAGTATAACAAGGAGATGGTTGGATGTGATGCCGTCAACCAGCACCTTTTCCGTCACCTTCCAGGAAAACCAGGAATCCCCTGTAAGAGTAAGCCAGGGGATCTTCCAGGTAACAATCTCCCCGCCCATCTTCATTCCCTCATCCACAAAGGGTTTGAGAAGATAGGCCGGAATAACAACCAGAAATGAGGCTATTGCGGTGAGCACCAGGGAGAGAACAACCAGCCCCTTGTGCCGCCTTACGTACCGGACTATGTCTTTGCCTAGGATGAACTCCAGCATCACGCCCCCGTTTTGAAGGCATCAAGGGCCGAGGTCACGGATTAGATAGCCCCAGCCAGCCTGGAGATCACTATCCTCTGCACCTCTGATGTGCCTTCTCCTATCTCAAGGAGCTTCTGGTCGCGGTAAAAACGCTCCACATCATATTCTTTCATGAGGCCGTAGCCTCCGTGGAGCTGAACCGCGTGATTGGCGCAACGATACATGACTTCGGAACAGTAAAGTTTTGCCATGGCCGCTTCTTTTGAGAAGGGTTTCTTGTTGTCCCTCAACCAGCAGGCCTTGTAAAGAAGAAGCCTCGCGCACTCCAACTCGAGGGCCATATCCGCCAGCTTGAATGCGTTCACCTGGAAGGCGGCGATGGGCTTTCCGAACTGCACCCGTTCCTTGCTGTATCTGATTGCCATCTCAAAGCATCCCTGTGCCCCGCCAAGCCCCATAGCGCCTATGGATAGTCTTCCTCCGTCAAGGGTCTGCATCATCTGGTAGAAGCCATGGCCCCTTGGGCCAAGCATGTTATCCTTGGGGACGCGGCAATCTTCGAAATAAAGTTCGCTGGTATTGGAGCCTCGCCACATCATCTTGCCATGCATTTCTCTGGCCTCGAATCCGGGAGTGCCGGCCTCGATCAAAATGCAGGAAAGCTCAGGTCTGCCGTCATCTCTTGTGCCTGTGCGGCAAAGGGCGGTTACGCCGGCGCTTATCTTTGTGGATGCATTAGTGATGAATATCTTGCTGCCGTTTATGACCCATTCATCGCCGTCCTGCACGGCGTTTGTCTTGGAGTTGCCCGCGTCCGATCCGGCATTGGGCTCAGTAAGGCCGAACCCCCATAGGGCCTCACCGCCGCAAAGTTTAGGCAGATACTTTTTCTTTTGCTCTTCGTTTCCGAAGTAATAAAGAGGCCCTATACCGAGGGAATTTCCTGCGGCAACTGTCGCCGCATGGCTTCCGTCAACTCTGGCTATCTCCTCCGTTGCGATTATATAGGAGACATAGTCCATCGCCTGACCGTTGTATTTCTCTGATACGAACATTCCGAAGAGGCCGAGCTCCGCCATCTTGCCCATGGTCTCGTATGAAAACTCCTCTTTTTCGTCCAGGTCCCTTGCGACAGGTTTGATCTCGCGCTCTGCAAAATCGCGCACTGATTTACGAAGAATCTCCTGCTCCATGGAAAGGCTGAAATCCATAGCTTCTCCTTCTTATAGCTATCCCTGATGCGGGGTTTGGGCCAAGTTACCTCTCTAGCCGCCTTTTGACGGCAAGTAGTTTATAGGCCCAGCCATGATGCTTGTCAATCGCAAAAGCCTTTTTCCCACTCAATTCCAACGGGACATCATGCCAATATAAGTCTCATCTGACGGACTCTTATATCCTTTCCTGAACGGCTGAAGAGGGCAAGGATCTCCCTGGTTCTTTCCTCCCCACCCTGTCTGAAGGACACTATTATCTCCTTTATGTCGTTCTTGGAGATGATCTCCTCCAACTCCTCACTTCCTCCAAATACAGGATATCCTTTAAGCCTTTTCCCATGCAATCGAACATTGTCGTCTATGAATCCGACAGGGGATAGATCAAGGGCCTTGTTTGTTTCGATCTCCTTAAGTACCATCTGCCCTCCGATGCCTGCGCCATAAATAAGGGCAGGGCTTCCTGTTGCCTTTCCCCTCTTGATACCTTCATCCAGCAGCCGAAAAGAAAGTCTTGAAAGGGACACCAGGATCACCATCAAAAACCAATGGATCACAAAAACCGCTCTGGAAAAGCTCTCGAAACGATAAAGGAACAAAGGGATAAGCATTGCTATCACGGTACCGACCGTAACGGCCTTTATATAGCCCACAAGATCCCTCATCCCGGTCGTTTCCCATACGCCCTTGTAAACCCCGAAAAGAAACATGCTCAGTATCTGGCAGGCTATGACGATCGGGAGGGATTTCAGAAAAAAATCGAAATTGCCCCCCAACGCCCCCTCAAAACGAAGCAGGTAAGCGGTGTAGTAAGATACCGTTACAAGAAAAAGATCCAATAATACCTCCAGGATCCGCCTTTTATACGTAATCTCAATAAGTATCACGCTGATAAGCCCCGCATCCTTCGATGACAGAAGTGACGGCTCCTGATAGACCTTGACCTTCCCAAGATAGGTCCAGAAAAAAAGTACGATGAGGAGATAAAAGGCCGTAAGGGCGACGCTGGTCCAGGTAGATAGTCCCCTTATGGCCAGAGTGACAAGTCCCGACAGTGCGGCAAAGAGGTAAAGCACCAGAACGGCCCTTCTCTCTGAAAACCCGATTGCCACCATCCTGTGAGAGGAATGATCCCTGCCCCCCCTTGATATGGGGCGACGAAAGAGGCGGCGCATGAAACTTACAAAGCCTGTATCCAGTATTGGAACAAAAAGAATGAGAACGGGTATTGCTATCACCGACAGGACATGAAATGACCCTCCGCCGTCTCCCAATGATGCGGTGCCCACCATGGTCTGAGAGGCCAGCATGAATCCTATAAAAAGACTGCCCGCATCCCCCATAAAGATAGAGGCCGGATTGAAATTATAGACCAGAAAACCCAGAACAGCCCCCAGATAGGCAAGATTAAGCAGAAGCAGAGGACCGTTCGACGCCGCCCCGCTGGAGGAAAGATAGATGTGGAGAGCAAGGAAAATGGAGGCTATCGCCGCCACTCCTGCCGACAGTCCATCCATATTGTCCAAGAGATTGAAGGCATTGGTTATTCCTACGAGCCATAGAAGGGACAGGAATAGATCAAGAGTCATGTAGCCGGTCCATCCGAGAGAGTAGCCGAAGAAAAGCATTAGCGCAGATATTATGATCTGGGCTGCAAGCTTGTGCTGAGGATCCATACCCTTTAGATCATCGGCAAGGCCAAGAAAAAACATCGCGGTTCCGCATATAGCCGGTATCGCCATAGGCCTGCCCAAGCCGGCCCATCCCATCAGACAGGAAGCGCCGATCCAGGCGCCCATGGCCGAGATGAATATGGCCACCCCTCCCAGCATGGCGGTCTCTCTCTTGTGCCAGCGGTCGTCTTTGGGGACGGCAATCTGGCCTGTAGCCCTTGCGAGTTTTTTCATCAAGGGGGTAATCAGGAAAGAAAGTAGAAATGAAGCAGCGAGGGCTGCAAGAAACTCAAACATCAAGGCATCTCACGTCAACTCTTATTAATGAAACTGCCAAAAAACCTCGTCAAAATAGTAGCAACTCTGTCCGGGACAAGGGTCTTTTCAGCCCCAATCCTCAGGTAGGCATACAAGCCGAAAACCGTTAGAAAAGCAACTGGAATCATTACCACAACCAACGGAGGCAGGTATCCCGACTCGCCTATATTGCGCGATCCCATAAGGCAAAGGTAATAGGCTATAAAAACTATGAGACTTACTCCCACGCCGCTGTATCTTCCCCTTCCCCTTATATAAACTCCAAGAGGAACGCCAATCATGCCCATAAGAAAAATGGATACCGGCACGGTAGCTTTTTCAAGGAGTTCTATCATGAACTCGTTGTGGCGCATCGAATTTGTCTCAGTTTTCTTGAGCTGTTCGGTAAGTTCACCAACAGTGAGCTCCTTTGGGCTCTTTTCCCTGGAGGAGATGGATGCAAGGAGTTCACCTAAGCCTATAGTGAGATCATAGCTTGCAAACCTGATAGTGCGTGATGATGCAAGATTTTTATCGGTCACAAAGACCGTGCCGTTCATAAAGCGTATTGTTATAGTTCTCTTGTCCGGATGCTTAAACAACTTTGCTTCACCCGCCACTACTGTACTGATCAAGGTTTTCTCTCTTCTATCGCTTACAAAGACATCCTTCATTATGTTTTCTCTGCTGTCATAACTCTGGACATAAAACACAACTCCCTTGAAGGGCTCAGAGAATACCCGCTCCTTTATTGCAAGATCCGCCTGCGATTTCGCTATATTAAAGATGAGGTCTTTGAAGGATTTCTGACCCCATGGAGACGCCTGAGCCAAAAGCCATGCGCCTAAAAACATGGCAAAGGCGCTAAACACGATAACCGGCGGAAGCACCTGGTAAAGGCTTACTCCGGATGCCTTGAGTGCAACAAACTCGCTGTCGGCAGACATCCTCAAAAAGGCCATCACAACTGCAATCAGTGTGGTCGCGGGAAGGGCGAACCCAACCACGTCAGGCAGCAGATACCCTATTATGCCGGCGATGCTCCCGATGCCCACTCCACGGTTGATTATAAGTTCGGTTATTGAAAGAAGTCTCGTAACTACCACGGTAAAAACCGCAAGAAACAACCCGGTAAGAAATGAAGGGATGATCTCCCTTGCTATATAGCGATTAAGAATAGCCTTCATTTCCCGACCTGGTTCCCCATGCCCTCAAGCCATCTCTCCCTCCACATCTCCCACATGAGAATGGCCCACAGACGGTGATGGTGGTTCGATGTCCCCTTCAAATGCTCTGTTATACACTGATCCACAAATACCGGGTTAAAAGTACCATTATTCTTAAGCCTGCCCGGTGATAGATAATCCAGCATAAGTTCTTTAAGCTCTTTGCGAAGCCACTGTTCCAATGGAATTCCAAACCCCATCTTGGGTCGCTCGAAAAGCTCCAAGGGCAGGAAACGCGACAGCAACTTCTTCAATAGATATTTTCCCTTGCCGTTTCTGTACTTGAGCGATTCAGGAAGTTGAGCTGTGAACTCAATTACCCTGTGATCCAGCAGGGGAACTCTTATTTCCAAACCGTTAGCCATGCTGGCGCGATCAACCTTGGTAAGCATGCAATCGGGCAGATAAGTCTGCTGATCCACATACAAGAGCTGTGATATAACCGGCATGTCCGCCGCTTCCTCGAAGAGGGACTCATATCTCGAAGTCGGAAGGGTGCTGCCTGTAAGATCGAATAGTTCATCGGAAGACCATAGGCATACCGTCATACGATAGACTTCGGCCAGGGATGACTCCCCGAGCGCCGCGAGAAGCTTCTGCCATTTATCATTGAAATTGGCAACCTGCATCCTCTGGGGAAGCCTTTTCCTCATAGGAGAGTAGCAACGCCCCAGGAGCCTCGGAGGCAAGAGCCTCATAAGTCTCCCCAGCCTCTCTCTTGAGGAGGGATGGACTTGCCCGAGAAACGATCGCAATGAACGTGTCATCCAGTGTCTTACATAGCCTGCAAACTGTTCGTCCCCTCCATCCCCGGAAAGAGCGACCGTGACATGCTCTCTGGTAAGACGGCTCACAAGATACGTAGGAATTGCCGAGCTGTCGGCGAAAGGCTCATCGTAGATTTCAGGTAGCCTTGGTATGACCTCAAGGGCCTCCCTGGGTGTGACAAAAAGTTCCGTGTGGTCAGTCATCAAACGCCGCGCGATCCTTGCCGCGAACGGCGCCTCATTAAAGGAATCCTCACTGAATCCTATAGTGAAGGTCTTTACAGGCCTTCTGCTCAGCTTTTGCATCACTGCAACTACTAGCGAGGAATCAATGCCTCCGCTCAATAGTGCGCCCAGCGGTACGTCGCTTATCAGCCTGTCCCCAACCGCCCTTGTGACAATACCCTCTAGGAGGTCAACCGCCGCCTCATCGGTTAATCTTCTTCCGTCGGCCGGCTCCATTATCCTTGGGCACTGCCAGAATCGCTTGATACGAAGCTGTTTTTTTTCCAGTAGCAAATAATGGCCGGGAAGGAGTTTGCAGGTATTTCTAAAAACCGTTCCAGGCGCAGGGATGTACTGGTAGTGAAGGAAAAGAGGCAGAGCTTCGGCGTCAATATCCCGTGGGAAGGCCTTAAACGCCATCAAGGCCTTTAGTTCCGAGGCAAAAACAAACATGTCCGAACAATGATAGTAATAAAGCGGTTTGATGCCGAGCCTGTCTCTGGCGAGGAAGAGCCTTTCTTTGTTCTTCTCCCATATAGCAATGGCAAACATGCCAACAAAGCGATCGAGACATTTACTTCCCCACTGTTGATAGGCCTTGAGTACCACCTCTGTGTCCGATGAGCTCCTGAACACATGGCCCAAGGCCTCCAGATCATTGCCCACCTCCAGGAAATTAAAGACCTCTCCGTTAAATACGATGAGGGTTCCTCCATCATCGCTTTCCATTGGCTGATGTCCCGCTGATGAAAGATCGAGGATAGAAAGCCTCCTGTGACCTAGACCCACACCCTGCCCCTCTATGTATTGTACCCCCTCATCGTCAGGCCCTCTATGGGCAAGACACCTAACGGCATCAGGGAGGTCTTCTTTGAGGACGTCAAACAGCCCTTTTGACACAAAGCCTGCTATTCCGCACATCTGTCAGTTCATTTCCATGTCAAGCTTTCGATGTCTCAACTCCATGTCTTGCTTCCATAGTCTTCATCCACACTGTTTCCCTCCGCCAGGCCGGTTACATTCACTCCAGACCTTCTCCCATTCCTCGCATTCTTCTTTTGACACCGGGAGGGCCCTGTGTCTCAGAACATGATAGTTCAACCCAGAAGCCATCGCAAAGGATTCCACCATGAATTTCAGGGCCTGCTCCGGTACTCCGAAGAGAAAAAACGGCTTCCTGTCCCGGAAGGCCTTTCTAATCAGCGCCTTGGAATAAAGAAATCTGCCGGTAACGGCAGTACTGATAGACAAATTTGCTTTTCTATAGCCGAGCAAGATCTGAGGCACACAGGCAAATCGGCTCTTTTCGAAGGTTCTAAGAAGAAGTTCTTGATCCTGTGCCTTTATCATGGCTGGGCTGTAAGGATTTGCCCTGAACCATGCTGCCTTGCCAAGCCAGGTCGGATGCGGGAAATAAAAGCCCGCGCATGGTCTCCTGCATATCTCTTCATGCTCCTGCCTGAAAGGGTAGGTGCCTGTTACTTCGCCGTTCGACTCAAATATTACCACCCGGCTGGCCACAACATCAGTATGTATATTTTTTCCAATGAACTCCGCCTGAACTTCAAGACGACTCGGATATGCAACATCGTCGGCGTCCATCCTGGCAATATATTCGCCCTTGGCCTCGCAGACCCCCTGGTTAAGCCTCTGTGCCAGGCCCATCCTTTCTTCACCGCCCAGGATCCTGATTCTGGGATCCAAAAATGACCCAGCAATCTCGCTGCTCCCATCCGTCGAGCCATCGTTTATGAGAATCATCTCCCAATCCTGACAGGTTTGGAGCAGGATCGAACGAATTGCGGTCGGCAGAGTTTTCTCTGCGTTAAAGAAAGAAAGGATAATGGTTACCAGAGGACGGCACATAAGGTCCCCACTTCGGAAAGCTCAGCTCTCATGATAGAAGAGCCTGCCAGGCAAGCCGCTTGCTGTATATGTTTTCTTTCCGAAAAACCGCCATGAGAACTCGAAAACGATCCTCCTTGCTGCCCTGGGGCCCCTCACCGGTCCCCATATCATGCGGCACGGTGTCACGAACGCCCACCTGAGACAATTTAGAAGAAAGCCTGTCTTATGCCCCGCTGCCAAGGCATCGAATCTCGAAAAATCAATCCGCTTCTGTTCGCTTTTTCCCGCGGTCGGCACATCCTTTGGCCTGGTAATCATCGCAGCACTCAAAAGAACACGAAATCGCTCCTCATAGGTATGATCTTTGAGAGTTCTGGTATGCCCTCTCAACGCTGCCTGATACCTTTCCTCCGGGTGTTCCAAGAAATATCTTATCTTGTTAGTAAGATCACTTGTTGTCTTAAATGTTGCTATCTCCCTTCCAGGCAAAAAGTAACGGTTCAGGCCGTCAACGTATTCGGTCATAAGGAAGCCACCGCAGCCTGTCACCTCGAATACCCTGGCCTTTATCTGCTTTCTTCCGAATTTCTTAAACCCCGTTACTACCAAGTCGGATTCACTGAAATTGAGACTTATTACCGACTGCCTTATTATATCAGGTATTTCTTCCGCACTTACCACTCCTCTGTCCCAACCATGGCCGAAGCAATCAACATGGATTCCACCACCCAGCAATGATTCTATCCATTTCCTGCGTTTTCCATATGCGGCACCCACAAAGGAGACATTGTATCTGCACTCGGATGCCGGAATCGGCTTTCTGAGAGTCTCTGAGTTGGCTCCCCATTGAGTCATTAGCACGTTCCTGCAGCCATGGTCTTGCAGCAACGTCAAGGCTTCGGGGTAGGTAGTGGCATACAGATCAAAATGCGGAGCCACGAAGCGTGAGAACTGCTCGCATTTCCAAGAATCGTCTGTGGCCCAGTTGACAAGCACCGCCCCAGCGGCAGACCTCACCATCTCAAGGGTTTCTATCCACAGTTCATACCCCATCAGGACGCAGAATATCAGATCGGGCCTTCCATCTTCCACCGCCTTCAGAAAACCCCTGTTCATTTCTGAGAAATCCCTGTAGGAAGACCTGCTGAAAGAATCGAACAAGACCACATCATGACCCAACCTGCGAAGGGAGGGAATGAAGTTCGTGAATTCATATCCGGCCCCGCGTTTTGGATCTCCGTAGCTGTGTTCGCCAAAGACGCATAGTATCTTCACGATTGAGGGCCTGCCTTGCTCGCTGTGACGAAATAGCCGACTGTGAACAAACGATCCTTATCAAAGGGATCTAAGAGATAACCCACGATCGGAAGGAAGATCAGAAATATCGGCAGGGAGATAACCCATAATAAAGACCAGCAAAACTTCACGCCCTTTGATGCATCTATTTTCCATGGTGAAGAGGTTTTTGCGAACCTTATGCTCTCTTGGCCGTAATGTTTGAAGAAACCGCCGTTCGCATCCACCCTGATACCGACAAAACCGCTTTCTGAGAGAAACCTCTCGTACCAGTAAGGCGTAAATCCGCCGTAGAAGTGATAAGGCTCCTGATGTATACCGGAACCGAGCGGGGCTGTAAGGAGAAGGAGGCCGCCCTGCCTGAGTATTCTTTGCAGTTCTCTTAATGCCATAACCGGCTCGGGGACGTGCTCCAGTACCTCTGTGCAGATAACGGCGTCAAAGCTAGCGTCCTCAACCGGAATTGAAAGGATATCACTCCGATAATCAATCTTTCCGTAGGCTTCTCTGTCCCGCATATGCTCTCTTGAAAGCAGCCCGAAGTCATGAGCCTTGTAAACGCAATGTGAAAAAAAAGCTCTGTATGGGGATGTGCCGGCTCCCACGTCCAGGACCTTCGAGCCGCTGGGAATGCCCTTGGCCTGATGGGCAACCCATCTATCCCGTTCGTATTGATTGAATCTATAAATCCGCTGAAACAAGTCGTATAGTTTCATCTTTAATCAAGTAGGCTAATCTATCTTTGAAATAGAAACAATCCGCAGCCATATTCACATTCATCAGCCTTGGCAATATCGGCTTTATAAATGAAATTACCCATATCATCAACTAAACTAAATTCTGTCAATTTAAGCTGATTAAATATCTTCAATATACTAGTTGCGTGGTAAATCCTCTGGGCATTGAATTGAGTTCTCTCTATGCCCACAGGCACTGACAGGTAAAGCGAACCGCCGTGACCAAGGACCCGAGAAAGCTCCTTGCCCGCGGAAATGGTACCGGCCCGGTTAAGAGGTTCTCCATATCTTCCCAGGCCTATATGCTCGATAACATGGAGACACGATAGAGATATCAATTGCTTGTCGCGAAAAGGAAGACACAGGCAATCCCCTGCAACAGGCATCAGATTGCCGGTGGAAACCTTCAAGGGACGATAATCCAGGAAAACAGTTGGAACGAATGCGCTTATCACCGAAATGGCAGAAATACTTGAACCAACATCTACATGCACTTCCGGTCTTGCGCTGGAGAGCCTTTGAGCAAGCCACAGGCCTTGATGAAAATAATGCGGGTCGAAGGGCGTATAGGGGATCCAGTCCGACAGGCAGGGGAAGCTGTCCTCTATCTTTATCTTTTCACCACCCACAAGCGATCTATACCTCATGTAATGGCTAACGTATCTAGGAAAGTATGCCAGCCCCAGGATCTTCCTGTAATCAAAAATGGCACTACCCCAATTCTTTAGAAATGAAACTGCTGCTTTTACTCTTTTCATAAAGTAGGAGGCACTTCCTGGCGGCGGTTATACGGATTTATCAACCCTTACTTTTCTTGGCCCTTTCCCAGGCTGATGACTCCACAAAAATCGTATTTATGTAAGTATCAGCATAGGTAATGTATCCATTTGCACGCATGATCTGCTCTATCTCGTGGATCTTCCTCTCAGTGCCGTCTGTGGCGTATGTAAGCGTCTCGATGCACAATACCGATGGCCTGAACAAGCTAAAATCAATTGACTTCAAAATACTAACCTCCAAACCTTCAACATCAAGTGAAATGAAATAATCTTTGCCATTGAAATATCTTGAAAGAATGCCGTTCACCGGCAATATCGGTATCTTGATAATCTTCTCTATCTTTTCTTTTCCGTCCTTTTGGTATCTTGCAGCCTCTTCCCTCGAAAAAGTGTTTAACGTTCTCGAAGACATAACGTAAAAATCCAGATCAATTATGCTTTTATTATCAGCGCCTGCCCCGGCATTGATGCATATATCGCCCTTTCTACCTCGCTGCAACTTACGGAATAATTTAGGGTCTGGCTCCACACAAACACCACGACAGCCCCTCTTGTAAAACAGATAGGTATTGCTCAGATAGGTAGGATGATGAGCCCCGATGTCCAAATAGGAAGGTCTGCTGACATTCAAAATACTCAACAGATAGCTTATTACCAGATCCTCACCGCACTGAGACCAGCTCGTGGTTCGAGACCGCTTCAGTGCCCGTTTGAATAAAGATGAAATATGATAAATAGCCCTTTGATTAGCTTGGTTATTCCATAGATACATTTCTTATATAGTAATCTACCTTACTGCTTCAAGGTCAGTCCTTAATGAGATCTAATGAGTCTCACGGCAATGTAAGCATTCCATATTGAAAAAAGCAATCCACTTAGTCCCAGAGCGTATATTACACCTATTACACCCAAGTAGTATGACAAGCAGAAGCTTAATATAACCGCCAGAGCACCGCAAGTAATTATGGGCTTAACATAAAGGCCGGGTCTATTGGCTAGAAGCCCGAACCCGGAGAGTACCTGCCCCAGATAATAAAGCGACCATGCCATCGTCACCAGAGGCAGAAAATGAGAATAGGCCAAGTAACTATCATTGCTGACTATTAGTACTAATTCTTTTTGAAATACGTAGAATAAGATCAAGATAAGGCTGGCACCCGCTACATATAGCAGGACCATAATTAAGAGGATAATATAGCCTGCTCTCATACGTTCTTTCGATTGAAGCTCCCCTGCACGCTCGTATGCGATTGGGATAAAAAAACTGCTCAGAAACCCTGAGCCGAAAACAAGGGGATAAAAAGCAAGTTGCGCGATGACGCTGTAGGCTCCCACCACATCGCCTCCATGAAATGAGAGCAGTGCCCATCTATCGCAAGACTGATTTGCCCATGCGAATATGCTCCAGAGGTAGAAAGGGGATGAGAAGGTCAAAACCTCCCTCCCAATATCTCTCGCCCTGCTACTGTCTGCTGTATAAGCCAATTCATCAATCCTTCGTTTCTCAGCATCCCTATAGAAACGCTCGACAAATAAGGCCAGCACTAACGAAGCTAATAAGATTCCCAAAACAGCCCCTTCTGCCCCTCGCCAAAAACACATAATAACAATTGCGGCAAGAAGAGGCCTGGTTAACGCCATGACCGTATTAAAGAAAGCAACATGCTTCCTTTTTCTGGCCGCCATAAGAACCGAAAGCCTTATCCCAATCCAGCCTCCTAATGCCCCGGCGACTGATGCCAGTGCAAGCAAAGCACTCCATAGGAAACCGCCTGACAGATATAATATCGCCCCAGCCACAGTAGAGGCTGCCGTGATCACAAAGAAAATGTTCTTGGTGAAAGTTAGCGCAACATGACAGTATTGACGGAAGTCATTTCGATCATTGATCAAGGACCAATAACGTGTCAGTCCCTGCCCAAGAGGACCGAATATATTTGTGCCAACAAGAACTATTATGGTACTAGCTATTGAAAATCTTCCAAAATCATTGGGAGTTAGAACTGCTGTGAGTATCTTGATACCCAATAACCCCCCTATGGCGGCAGCGAACTGTCCCGCAAGGACCCAGAAGGCTTCTGATCCCCACCTGATGATCCTGTTTTTCACTTGGATTGGTTGCCCACCTGCTTAATTGCCTACCAGTTATTAGCCAGAGGATATGATAAGTCATGGGAGATTTTTATGTTACCGATTTCCTGGTGAAGACCTCCCCAAGCAAATAGCAGTGATCTCAGACTGGCCGCCTAAACCCAGGCTGCAGCATTATTCACCAGCTCCTCGCTTCTAGAAACAAGCTCAAAGCCTCCTAGGGGCTATCTTGGTATCCCAGGTTCACAAAGCCTTTTATATAGTGCCTCCATGTCGCGAAGAAGGCGCTTTTCAGAATACTTCTCCTCGACAAAGCGACGGGCCTCAATGACCCTTGCGGCCTTTGCCCCCGGGTCTCCCTCCAATATGGAAAGGATTCCTTCTGCGAAACCCGCGCTGTTATTATTTTCGCATAAGAGCCCCCTTTCGGCCTCCATATAACCTTTGCCTGCGACTTCGCGACTCCGACCCAGGAGATCATGAACTCCGCCCACATCCGTCGCGATGACCGGAACCGATGAAGCCATTGCCTCTATGATAGAAACAGGGGTCCCCTCATTTAGGGAAGTGAGAGCCAGGACATCAAGATCCGCATAGACTGCGGAAACATCCCTTACCCAGCCGCAGAACCTGACTTGTTCGGCAAGACCCTTTTCCCTGCAATAGTCCTCCAATTCATGTCTAAGCTCGCCATCCCCCACCACCGCGAAAGCCAGAGCTCTATCACGCATCATGGAGGCAAGCCTTGCAGCCGCATCAAAAAACATCATATGGTTTTTTATGGGCACAAGCCTACCTACTATTCCGACCAGGGCAGTGCCTGGGTTTATCCCAAGGCTCTTCCTGAATCTTCCCCTGTTCGCCGAACACTCAAGAAAAGGCGAAAGATTAAAACCCAGCTCCAGGGTGGCCACCTTGGAAAGCGGCGCGATCCTGAAGCGCGCGGTCAGCTCTTTTCTCTGGCTTTCACTTATTGCAATTATGACATCGGTTGCAAGCCCCAGCATCCTCTCGACCCAAACGAAAAAACGGGCCTTGGCCGGGCTGAAGTAACCCTCGAAGACGTGCCCATGGAAAGTATGGACCATCTTCACATTCCTTCCGTAGAGGAAGTTGTATAGATATACCGCAATCCTGGCGCTGGTCCCCGCCTTTGCCGTATGGCTATGGACTATGTCCGGAGACTCCCTTCTGATGATCCTGAAGATGCTCAGAAATGCCTTTAGATCCATCCTGATACTTATCTCGCGCTGCAACTCCTTTACAATGATAGGCTTGGAGTCGTGGGACGCAAACAGATAGCTCATATCCCCTTCGCTCGGGGATATCTTGCCTGTGACTAGAATTGATCTGAATCTCCTCCTGTCAAGACCACTGGTCAATATGTGAACATGGATGGAAGGGCCTCCGATATTAAGTCGAGCTATGATTCTGAGGATCTTGATCCTCCTTCTTTCCCGGCCAACCAGGGGTAATCGCTCATATCTTTCGAACCCCAGCACCCGCAGAGGTCTTCTGATTAAATGACCGGTCATAACAAAGAAAAAACGGAAGATCAGTAGCCAGAAAGCTATGGATGAAAAAAAGCGAAACCCCGGCGATACATACTTCTTGAAAAGGAGGTGGCAGCTCTTGTGAAACTCCAGTACCGAGCGGAAGACATTTTTTTCGCTGCTCGACCCCACATAGTGGACGATCCTTGCCCGAGGGTAATAGACCACCTTCCAGCCGGCCTGCCACATTCGCCTGCACCAGTCAGCGTCCTCCCAATACATGAAAAAGCGGGAATCAAGAAGACCCACATCCATCACGGCCTGGCGCCTTACCAGCATGCAGGCCCCCGAGACCCAGTCCACCTCCATCGGGCTCCAGCCGTCGGACTTCGTCGTGAGGATGTTTTCCTGGGTGATCCTGTTGTTGGGAAAGGCCCTGGTAAGGAGGGACTTCCTGCCGAAAAGGGCCGTCAAAGGCGTCGGAAATTTCCTTGCAGAGCCCTGGATGCTCCCATCCTGGTCAAGGATCTGAGGACCAAGTATTCCCACCCCAGGGTTTGCTTCCATAAAGGCAACAGCAGCGGAGAAAAACCCGCTTTGAACTAATGTGTCCGGATTGAGTATCAGCACATAGGGCGAAGAGCTCTTTACAAGGGCACTGTTTATGGCCCTCCCGAACCCCAAATTGTGCGAGTGGACGGTTAAAGTTACCTCGGGATAGGCCGCTTCTATCTCCTCCACCCCATCCCTTGATGCGTTGTCCTCAACAAAGACCTTAATGGGGTATCCCTCGGAAGCCTCATAAATGGATTTGAGGCAACCCATAAGAAGGGCGGTGCTCTTATAGTTTACTATAATGATATCAAACAAGTATGCGTCTCCGAATTGCTTTCTTGTAAAAAAATCTGAGAGCGGTAAGCATATCGAAGAAAATCCTACCTGGAGTTCTTACGTATCTGTGGCGTATTGAAATCTCTTCAAGATAACCGGAAAATCTTCCCTCCAGTGATATGCCGCCTCCGCACCTGGCAACAACGATATCCGCTGCAATAAAATCAGCGCTATCGTAATAAAGCTTTAGATTAAGGTCGTAGTCCCCGGATATCTTATAGTGTTTCAACGTGTTATCATCAATCATCCCGTAGCGGTAACCTTCAAAAACAGTCTTTCTATAAAAAACGCCTTGATGGTGTACGGTATTCTTAAAAAGAATAGAACCATTGAACCTGCATTTGAATTGTTTCCCATTAGGTAGGATGACCTTAGCTATTATAAGTGACACAGTTTTAGGGGTAGGCCTTTCATCGAACAGCGAAGACAGCACGTCCTTGTTATAGAACCGATCATCGGCCCCCAGAAAATATATCCATTCGCCTTCTGCCGCATCTATGCCTTTATTCATGGCATCGTAGATTCCTTTGTCCTTTTCAGAAACCCAATATGCCAGCCTTTTCTCATGATCTTTTATCACCTCAACTGAACCATCCTCAGAGCCTCCGTCTATAATGATATGCTCGACATGAGGATAGGACTGTTCCATAACCGCGCGGATCGCGCCATCAATGCTACCGCGGGCATTCAACACAGGGGTGATAACACTGACAAGAGGTTTATCCATCTCGATTTCTCAGCCAAGTTCACATGAGAAATCATTTAACTCCCACGCAGGTGCCGAGGGACACGAAATAGCAAGATTGATGAGGGAGCCCTTTTCGAAATAAACCGGCATCCTTATTTCTCCACGCTTTGCAATAATGGCATCCGGTCTGCTGCCTGCGATAGATACCAAATAAGTTGTTTCTCCAGGCTGGATTTTGAGTATGATTTCTCTTACTGCTTTTTCCCCATACCAAGGAAATTGGATCATGCCGGTACCATGAACCTTCTTCTCCCATCTCTGAAAACCATATATTAAATCAGGCTTTGAACCCTTAATACTCTTCTTAAACAGTCTTGCTCCCTGGAGCAATGAAAAGAATACCTTTTCCGAAAATGTTTTCTTCTCCTTGCATGCCAGATCAAACCAGTAAAACCCAGGCCATGCCGTAGGGATCTTAAAACCCCCGTAGACACGCTGGATACGCCATATCTCCCTGTATCTTACTTTATCTCTGCTCAAGGTCTTTGTACCCTGGTAGTAGCGAACTGCTGCCAGGGGCTCACTGATCCGCAGGAAACTCTTTCCCTCTCTTGCGAGCCTGCACCATAGATCCCAGTCCATGGTATAGATCAAGGAGCTATCAACGCCTCCGACTTCTTCGTATGCCCTGCGCCTTACAAAACAAGCCGGCTGGCAGATATAGCAGGATCTAAAAAGCCGTGAGATATTGAAATCCTCGATGCCCGGGAAGTAGGACAGGAACATACCGTCCGGCTCTATGTGAACAGCGTCCCCATAAATTATATCAACCTCCGGATGCTCGACAAAAAGACGCGCGATCTTTTCAAGGACATGAGGGAAATAATAGTCATCTGCATTAAGCCAAGCCACGATATCACCACCAAGAGTTTCAATACCATTGTAAATCGCATCGGCCTGTCCCATATCCTGTCCGGAACTAATCCGGCATATAACATCATGGTAGTTGCTTATTACCTGTCTGAAATGATCTTTTGAGCCTCCATCCATTATAGCCACATTAACCATGGCATCTTGATGTCTGAGGCTCTCCAGTGCCGTAGTCAGAAAATGGGCCTGATTGAGATGAGGTATCGCTATGGCGAAGGTGAGCACTTAAGTCCAACCCGCAGAAAATAATGGTCAGGGAATCTGAGAAGGCTCAGATCCCGGCTAACAATTTCCTGTACCACTCGTAGGTCCCGGCAATGCCTTCCCTTAACGGTATCCGGGCCTGCCAGCCGAGGCCGTTCAATTTGCCGACATCAAGAAGCTTGACAGGGGTTCCGTCCGGCTTTGTTGGATCAAAGACAAGATCCCCTTTAAATCCAACCACATCTGCGATTACCTCGGCAAGATCCCGGATTGTTTGATCCTCTCCAACACCGACGTTTACGATTTCCGAACCCTCGTAGTTCTCCATGAGGAACACGCAGGCGTCGGCGAGGTCATCCACGTGCAGAAACTCGCGCCTGGGGCTTCCTGTTCCCCAGATCACGACTTCCTTCATTCCGCTTACTTTCGCCTCATGAAACTTCCGGATGAGGGCCGGAAGGACATGGGATGTCTCGAGGTCGAAGTTGTCCTCCGGGCCGTAAAGGTTTGTAGGCATTACGCTTATAAATCTGGCCCCATATTGCCTGTTGTAGGACTGGCACATCTTTATCCCGGTGATCTTTGCGACCGCATAGGGTTCGTTCGTTGATTCCAGGTATCCGCTCAGAAGATATTCCTCCTTCATGGGCTGCGGGCAATCCCTTGGGTAGATGCATGAGCTTCCCAGAAAGAGCAGCTTCTTCACTCCCGAGATATATGAAGCATGGATAATGTTTGTCTGTATGGTCATGTTCTGATAGATGAACTCTGCCGGATAGGTAGAATTGGCCCAGATCCCACCCACCTTGGCCGCGGCCAGAAACACATATTCCGGCTTCTCGGATGCAAAGAAGGCTTCCACCTCCGATTGGCGGGTAAGATCAAGCTCCCTGTGGGTACGCAGCAATAGGTTCCTGCACCCTCCAGCCTCAAGTCTCCGCCTGATGGCAGACCCCACAAGTCCCCTGTGGCCTGCCAAAAAAATCCGTTCCCCGAAAAGTTCCATCTATTACGATCCCTTCTGTACTCCAGATTCTAAAGGCCTAAGACATCAGCCTGCCGCGGCTATTCATACCTGTTATAAATTTTGTAGCCTGCTCTGCCGCAAAGCCTGTCTCTTTCAGCCTCCTTGATATCCTCCCTCACCATCATCTTTGTAAGGTCCGCGAACGAGGTCTTTGGCTCCCATCCCAGATTCCTCTTTGCCTTGGTCGGATCTCCCAGCAGGATTTCCACCTCAGTTGGCCTGAAGTATCGGGGATCCACCCTTACCATCACCTTGCCGCTGTCCACATCCCTTCCGATCTCATCCACACCCGAGCCCTCCCAGGAAATGGCAATACCCAGCTCCTGGAAGGCCTTCTCCACAAACTCCCTCACCGAATGAGTCTCTCCGGTTGCAATTACATAGTCCTCAGGATGATCCTGCTGGAGCATGAGCCACATGGCCATGACATAATCTCCGGCATATCCCCAATCCCGCTTGGCATCAAGATTTCCCAGATAAACCTCATCTTGAAGCCCGAGCTTGATCCTGGCAACGGCCCTGGTAATCTTGCGGGTAACAAAGGTCTCGCCCCTTATGGGAGATTCGTGGTTAAACAGGATCCCGTTACAGGCATAGATCCCATAAGCCTCCCGGTAATTAACCGTTATCCAGTAGGCATATAGTTTTGCCGCAGCGTAGGGACTTCTTGGATAGAAAGGAGTCGTCTCCTTCTGGGGAGTCTCCTGAACCTTACCGTAGAGTTCGCTGGTGGATGCCTGGTAGAACCGGGCATGCTTTTCCAATCCCAATATCCTTATGGCCTCCAAAAGCCTCAGGGTTCCCAGCGCATCTGAATTGGCCGTGTATTCGGGAGTTTCAAAGGATACCTGCACGTGGCTTTGGGCCGCCAGGTTATAGATCTCATCCGGTTTTGTCTCCTGGATGATGCGGATCAGATTCGTGGCGTCAGTGAGGTCTCCGTGATGCATGAAAAACCGCACCCCCTCCTCGTGAAGGTCCCTGTAGATATGGTCCACCCGTCTGGTGTTGAAGGTGGAGGCCCGGCGCTTTATTCCATGCACCACATAGCCTTTCTCAAGAAGGTATTCGGCAAGATAAGCCCCATCCTGGCCCGTTATCCCAGTTATCAAGGCGCATTTCATCTCGGTATCATCCTTTCCTTGACTCAAGCTGGATCAGAGTCTGCTGATTTCTTACAACAAAACCCCGGCCTTTTCAACCGGCCTTTTCTCCCTTTGCGATAAAGGGCGTCTCACCCTGGTGATGCCTTTTCAGGTTCATGCTCTCCCCTGCCGACCGTATGGATTCTCCAAAGAAGATCCATAATCTAACCATTTTGCGTGACAGAAAACTATCAGCGTCTGTCTCGAACCATAGCTCATTGTGCCTTGAAACGATAACACCCATTTGCTTCTATACGAAACTACCCGTACAATACGGCATTATTATTAACGGAATTCGCAACCTTCCGGATTCCAAATCTTTTTCTACAGTATTCAAAGCATCCAGACCTGATTAGGCTTGAGGCATTGGAAAAGATAGTCTGGATTCCGGATCAGCTCCTTACTCTCTCAAGGCTTCGGATTTTTGGTTCCAAGAACACCAGCGATGACAGGGGTGAGATGCATGAAGTTTACTTGCATCTCGCCGGCCGGATCCCGTGGGCTTCCCTCCGCATAAGTAAGACCGAAATGGAGATCCATGCTGATCCCTCGCACCCGGCAGAATCCGTCCAGGGAAGGTTTCGTCATGCTTCCTATCAGATAGGCTCCAACCGAGGCCCCCCAGACAAAATGGGGGCCGTCCCCACCGCTGTCTCCTATCACGACCACTTGAGATGGGCTGATCTTCAGGGATTCCATAATATTCCGTGATACCAAGGCCTTGTCCTCGATCTCGTTTATCGAATAGATAGGGAAGGGGGATTCCCCCTCCGATCCGTAGCGCACGGATGGATTCGCCGCAATCACGGTCCCGGGCGGGATCAATCCCTTTGCGGAGGCGCGCTGGAAGTAGCCCTGAAAGGCGGTCGTGTTGATAACAAAAAGTATATCATTTTCAAAACACCACCTAATGAGTTCCAGAACCCCCTTGTATGGTCTGAAGGAGGCATCGAGATAGGCATCCATCTGCTCTTCACTCAATGGCGCCGGCATCATCTCCAGCGCCTCCTTTGCGGCCTGTCCAAGGGTTATGAGGTTTCCTGTATATCGCTTGAAAATGACATCCAGCCTTGGGGAGAGTTCAGGATAGACAAAGGTTATCGGATCAAAAGGCGTGCTCTGGCAGAGGCATTCATTCCAATCCGATGAAACTATGCCCCGCCAGATCTTCTCCGTCCTTTTCGCTGAAGCCATAAGACCTCCTTAAAAAACTGGAGCCAACCAAAACCTGCATCACAGACAAATTTTGCCGCCCCATGCATGAAAATTCGCACCCTCCATCATCCCGACCACAAGGGTGCGGTTGAAACCGCGCCTACAGGGTATTGAAATAGGAAATCTTCTATCAATATTCTACCGATAAAACATGGCCCTATTAGTGGAAGCCTCTCGGGGTCTTCTGACATGGATTGCCGGAGGCTCCCTGTTATCGTTTGCAAGAACCTCCGCCCCATCCAGGAGACGGAGGTTGATCTAAAAGATCTATGACTTGGGAAGGGTCACTGTCAAGAAGATGGTTCCGTTTTGCCTTTTCAGGAGAAACAAGACGGTATCTC
The DNA here is from genome assembly GCA_041753575.1 of Desulfatiglandaceae bacterium. GTDB lineage: Bacteria > Desulfobacterota > DSM-4660 > Desulfatiglandales > Desulfatiglandaceae > CG2-30-51-40. The sequence goes on along the minus strand of JBGSUA010000189.1, from coordinate 7,054 downwards.
CCGGCTTGTATGAACGGATCTTCTTCATAAACTGGGCCTTATCCTCTATCTTTGCCTGATCCACCTCAAGAACAAGATCTCCCGCCCTTATTCCTGCGTCGGCAGCCACTGAACCCCTTTCCACTGTGGTAATAACTACCCCCTGCTTGTCTGATATTCCCAGGTCTGAAGCCATCTCAGCGCTCAAATCCTCAACAGTCATGCCCAGGGCAGGCTCTGCCTCTGCGGACTCACCTTCCCCTGCCTCATCCTTAAGCTCCCCTACTTTAACCTTAAATGCCTTTGTTTCCCCTTTTCTGACGGCCTTGACCTCCACGGTCTTACCAACACCGGTTGAAGCCACTACGAAGGGAAGTTCATTCATCTCCTGGATTTCCTTCCCATCAAAAGCAACGATCACATCTCCCCTCTTGATCCCGGCCTTCTCAGCAGGACCTCCGGAGGTCACATCCGCCACAAGGGCGCCCTTTTCCGTCTGAAGCTTGAGCTTCTCCTTGAGTTCCGGGGTGATCTTCTGGATCATTACGCCCAGCCAACCCCTTACCACCTTGCCTTCTTTAAGCTGAGGGATAAGATCCTTTGCCATGTTTACAGGTATCGCAAAGCCTATCCCTATGCTCCCGCCGCTTTGAGAAAAGATAGCCGTGTTAATGCCTATCACCTCTCCCGCCATATTGAGCAGAGGCCCCCCGCTGTTTCCGGGATTGATGGAGGCATCCGTCTGGATAAAGTTGTCATAAGAACTAGCCCCTATCTTTCTATACTTGGCGCTCACGATCCCGGCGGTAACCGTGTTGCCGAGTCCGAAGGGATTTCCTATGGCAACCACCCAGTCTCCCACCTCAAGCTTGTCTGAGTCACCCAGTGGAAGGGCGTGCAAGGGTTTGTCGCTATCAATTTTTATAAGAGCAAGATCGGTCTTTGAATCTCGGCCGACCATCTTCGCCGTGTATTCCTTTTCATCCGCAAGTTTTACCTTTATCTCGTCGGTTTGATCCACTACGTGGTTATTGGTGAGGATATAGCCTTCCTTATCAATGATAAAACCAGTACCCAGGCTCTGCTGCCTGAATTGCTTGGGAAGCTGATCCCCAAAAAATCTTTCGAAAAAATCCTTGAAGGGGTCATTTTGTCCAAATGGCCCTCCGAACGGCACCATGCCCCTTCCCTTTCCCTTCAGCACCTTTACCGTGCTCACATTAACAACCGACGGGCTTACGTCTTTTGCAAGCTGTGAAAAAGAGCCAGGGAACTTGTCGCCTGCTTCTACCGGGCTGGCTGATGTGTCCAGCGGCCCCGGCAGAACTCCCGCAATCCCTGCAAACACGAAAAACATAATCGCGGAAAAAATAACCCATTTCCTTGCCGAACTACTCCTGTTTATTCTCATAACTACCTCCTCTTTCTTGATAAGTTATCATAAAATACACAAATATTCTCTACCTAGTGTCCATCCGGAAATGAGATAGTTTCGTCGAGTTCAAGGCGGGCGATAATTTTAACCACAGGAATACATTAAGGTATTTCGAGGATTAAAATTTGGGCCCAACGCCGAAATCGATGAAAATAGCCATTCATGGATGGGCACTACCTAGGCTTGACCTGGACATATCCGGCCCTGCCGCTTCTATGATCTATTGCCAGAAATGTTATCCTCTGATCCTGCCCCAAAGACATCACCCTCTCTGCAAGATCCTTGAGCCCCCGTACCCTTACTCCGTCTATCTGAAGCAGCATGTCGTTCAACTCAAATCCCGCCTTTTGCATGGGGCCGTCGGTTTCAAGCCAGGTTATGGCTACCCCTCCGGAGGATCCGGATTTATCTCTCACGCCCTCATTTTGCTTGAGATCCCTTCCCTCAATTCCAAGTCTCTCTCTTAACACGGACAGATAACCCTTAACCCCTTCTTCTCTTCTCTCGATCTTTATAGTGAGTTCCTGCTCCTGGCCTTCCCTCACAATAACGATCTTTTCCTCAGCCCCGACCGGGGTTACGGCGGCCTCGTTGAGGAGACTTATGGCGTCTGCTATCTCACGACCCTTAAAGCGGATGACGACATCTCCCCTCTTGAGTCCCGCCTTCTCTCCGGGGCCTCCCGCCGCGACATCGGCGACTAGCGCACCCCTGCTCCCCTTGAGCTTAAAATATTTTGCAAGCTCAGGCGTAATATCCTGAACGCTGACCCCAAGCCATCCATGCTCCACCTTTCCCTTTGCAATAAGCTCCCTTGCTATGCGCAACGCCATGTTGCTCGGGATGGCAAAACCTATCCCTTCATATCCCCCCGACTGGGACACTATAGCCGCATTTATCCCTATCACCTCACCTTTAAGGTTAAGAAGCGGCCCTCCACTATTGCCCGGGTTAATTGCGGCATCTGTCTGGAGAAAGTCCTGGTAGCTGCTTGGATCAAGTATGCCTCTTCTGTGTTTCGCGCTTATAATCCCCTGAGTCACTGTTTGATCAAGACCCCTCGGATGCCCTATGGCTACCACCCAGTGGCCTACCTCAACCGCATCGGAGTCTCCAAAGACGACAGCAGGAAGATTGCCTCCTGTAGTTATCTTTATAACCGCAAGGTCAGTTTTTGGTTCAATACCAACCAGTTCGGCCTTGTGCGATGTACCGTCCGCAAGAAGAATCGTCATCTCGTCTGAGCCTGCCACAAGATGATGATTTGTCAGGATATGGCCTTCCGCATCCATTATCACCCCTGTTCCAAGACCTCTGTATTCCTTCTTGACCTTGCGCCTCAGTCCGGGCGCATTGAAAAAATACTGAAAAAAGGGATCATCCTCAAAAGGAAACATCGGAGTGATAACTTCCTTGCTCTGAATTACATCAATGTGAACCACAGCCGGAATCGTTTCCCTGGCAACCTTCGCTATGACGGTTGTAAGATCAACGCACTGGCCCTGCTGCACAGCCGGAAAGCTCACAGTCGGCAAAAGAAATAAAAAGCCGAATGCCGCAAAAAACCATAAGATTTTTTCTTTATTCATATCCCCCGCCTCATATCATTTGCGATCCAATATAAGAGGCAAACTTTGCAGGAACCTTTCCGTAACATTACATTTTTGAAATGTTTGTCTTTTTCTTCAGTAACTACTCAGGTTCAAAGTTCAAGGGTTCACGGTTCAAGGTTAGAGAGCTATGAAGAACGAAAGCCAACTAACTAACCCCCATGCCCTGGTGGGGCACAACGAAAGATGAAAATGGTCAATAAGTTGGAAGCATTTTCATGTAAACCGTGAACCCTGAACCTGACAACCTGAGTAGTTACTTTCTTTCTTTGATAGCAAATCTCCTCGGTGCATCCCTGGTAGGTGCGGTTTCAACCGCACTTCTCCCTCACCGGCCGGGGGCTGGGACGGCGAATTTTCATCCGCGGGGGCTACAATATCTTCCATTCATGAAGGCTCGGCGGAAGAATTCAGGATTGATGTGGAGGATGCCTGGCCGTAATATAAGGAGGAAGCAAGAACCGTGAAGCAGGAGCCAGGAGCGAAAAACCTTGAACCTTGAACGAGGAGCAGGGTCAGGAGAGAGCCCATGTGCGGGCTTACTTTGTTACCGGTCTTGGATTCGGCAGGGTGACTGTCAAAATCGAGCCCTCTCCCGGGAGACTTGCCGCCTCTACCCTTCCCCCGTGAGCCTCCATCACGGCCTTCACAAGGCTTAATCCCAATCCGAGTCCTTTCTCGGATCTGCTCCTGTCGCCGCGATAAAGGCGGTCCCATATCCGGGGAAGCTCCGCCTGCTCAATGCCGGTTCCATTGTCCCTCACGAAGATCTTCACCTCCTCGTTATCGCCTTGGCCCTCTATGCTTACGCTGCCTCCGCTCGGAGTATATTTAATGGCATTATCCACCAGGTTGGCAAGCACCCTGGCCATACGTGAATCATCGGCGCTCGCGACCAGATCCGCCGGGCATGATACTGACATCTTTATGCCTTTTTCTTCAGCCACATATCCGTAAAGATCAACCACCCTTTCAATAAGCTCTGAGACCTTTATCTCTCTGATATCAAGCTTCATGACGCCCGTCTCCGCCTCGGATATATCGAGAAGGGTGTTGAGCATTGTAAGAATTCTATCGGATTCCTCCACGCAGTCAGCGAGGACATCCCTGCATCTTTCTGGTTCCTCGTCGCCTTCAAGAGCAAGCTCTGCCATCCCACGAAACCTTGTCATGGGGGTTCTAAGGTCATGGGCCACGTTATCAAGAGACTGGCGCATGGCGGTTACCAGGGCGTCTATCTTTTCAACCATGGCGTTAAAAAGCCGCGCCAGTTCCTCCAGTTCATCGCCGGTCTGGGGGACCGGGACCCTGGCATCCATCCTGCCGGCGCCTATTGAACGGATTGTGGCAACAAGGCTTCGCACCGGCGAAAGAGCCCTGTAACCCAGAAACGCGCCTCCCATGAATCCCACCAGGATCAGAGGGACCATGACGGCCGCAAAGACGCCCCGGAAGTGACTCAGCACCGCGTCCCTCTCCTCGGTGCTTTTCCCGATCTGAAGGGCGTACCCGCCTGGAGCGCTCCTGGTTGCAACTTCAAGAAAGGACTTGTTATATCTTGAAGGAAGCCTCTCGATCCTCCCAACCGCACCTGTCTTCAGCCCGGGCTCATCGAGTCTTGAGAGATCAAACTCACTCCACTGCGACGGTATTGAAAGGAAGAGAGTCGCCCCATCCGCCCCCGCGAGGCGAATAAAGAAAGAAGGAGATTTTTCGAATTTTTTGACAGACCCCGACTCCTTTCTGAGCCCTTCGAGCCCCGAGGCCTCAAAGAGGTTTAAAAGCTCCTCAAGCTTAATTCTGACCGACTCATGGTCCTGTCCGGCAAGAGAGGACGAGAGGGCGAAATAGGCGATAAAAAAGAGAAGAAAAGAACTCAGTATGAATATGGAGGAATACCAGACCGTGAGCCTCAGCGCCACAGTCCTTCTTATCCGTTTAAGGAGCTTTAAGGACATACCCCACTCCCCTTATGGTCTGTATCAGTTTCCGGTCAAAATCCCTGTCAACCTTATTTCTCAGCCTGCATACAAGCACATCAACCACATTGGTCTGAGGATCGAAATTGTAGTCCCAGATCCTTTCAAGTATCATGGTCTTGGATACGACCCGGCCTCCATTGCGCATAAGATACTCAAGCAAGGCAAACTCCCTGGGCTGAAGATCAATCTCGACTTCCCCCCTTGTAACCTTCCTCGTCATTAGATCAAGGGAGAGATCTCCGGCCGAGACTCTTGAGCTTTCAATACTCTTTGAAGCCCTTCTTATAAGGCCTCTGATACGCGCCAGAAGCTCTGAGAAATAGAATGGTTTTGTAAGATAATCATCCCCTCCTACCTGCAGGCCCTTGACCCTGTCATCCACCGATCTCTTTGCGCTCAGTATAAGAACAGGCGTATCCTTTCCTCTCCTTCTCATCTCTTCAATAAGACTGAGACCGTCCATACCTGGAAGCATCAGATCAATAACGGCGGCATCATAAGGCTCTGTCAGGGCGAAATGAAGTCCGTCGGTCCCATCCAAGGCGTGATCCACCGCAAACCCATCCTCCCTCAGGCCTTTGGCGACAAATGACGCTATCTTCCTGTCATCCTCAACAAGGAGTATCCTCATATCAAGAAAAACCCTCCCTCTCCGTCTATGATACCTTCTTCCACAAAAACCTCTCGCAGAAGGATTCAGGCAGAAGCGATACGACCTTCACAATCAGCATAACCATGATGAGGCCGTAGGCAACCCTGGCCAAAAGGATTCCCGCAAGCTGGCCGCCTATGGTCATAATGAGCAACGTGTCTTCAATAAGGCTGTGCACAAGTCCCATAAGGGTAAGGCAGAAGAAGACATCCTTTGGACCTATCTCCCCTGATTTGGCCTCCTGAATGATAAGACCTCCCCCGTAGGCTACACCCAGGGTCAGGCCTATGACGGTTATGGCAGATGCCTTTGGCCCTATGCCAAGGAGCCTTAGAATGGGCCTGAGCATCATATCAATGAAACGGATAGCCCCTATGGCCCGAAGGATTCTCATCATCGCTACAAGGCCTGCTATGATGGCAAGTATCCAGAGAAGCCTCCCCGCCTCTGACAGCATCCAGCCTAAAATCCCCAGGGACTGCGGCGCCCCCTGCCCGCCAAGCATGATGGATGCAGGCTCTTGAAATAGATCAAGACTTGAAAAAGCCAGATTGAGAAGCATCCCCAGTAACAGCGCCGAACCTACGCGGGATATGCCCTGGAAAAGGGCCCTGGCGCCAGACTTCTGAGCGATTCGGAGCTCCACCGGAAGTGTGTGCGCCACAAGCACCATGACACCCAGTACCGTCGCCTGAGCAGCGGTGAGGGTCGCAGTGGCGGTAAGGGAAAGCATCACTATAATCCCGCCGTAGATGTTGTTCAGCATCGCAGTCGCCCAGACAAGACCCATCTCGGGAGGAAGACCCACAATCAGCATAACAGGGGAAAGAGGCATGGCTACATAGCGTATCACATCAAATTCATTTAATATTTTTACAACAACAATCACCGGAATCATGATCCGGCAAAGTGAAAACCACAGCGACAACACCGCCTTCGAATAATCTAACAAATCCTTTGTTATCTTTTCCTTATTAAGGCCTCTTTTCATCACGATCCCAGTCCCGGCCAAAATCCTTTCCCAATCCATCGGGAAGCGACATCTCGCCTCCAGTCACAGCGCCGATCCAGCCCGCCTTCATCATCACTTTCTCAAAGACACCATAGTTGAATCTCTCAATGGGGATAAGACCTGTTCTTGTTGCGGCGTGGAGACGCCTTTCATTAAGAAGTATCCGTAAGATTTCGGCCCCCTTCTCCTCCCTGACTCCCTTCCGCCCCAGGCAGCCGAGAGCATCATCAAACCCTAAGCGGTCTCCGGATACAAGACCCGGGGTTCCTTTCAGAAAGTTGATAATCCTTGCCGTTACAAACAGTGTGTAAAGGACATCCCGCTCCGCGCGGCTTTCGGCACCTGCCATGGCGGTTGACCTTGCCCTGACAAAATCGGATTCGG